>JAZSPJ010000172.1:0-9486 GCA_045537365.1 Clostridia bacterium | reverse complement strand
AATTTATTGCATTTTTGTATGCTATATCCGTATTTGTATAATTCATAGCTAATCTCCTTGACAAATAATTGCAAATAATGTACAATATAAGTGAACTTAAGTTCACATAGATATATTATAGCGAATGTATGTTCGCTTGTCAATAGTAAAAAAGAGAACAAAAATTCACAATTTTAACTATTTTTACATAAAGGAGGATTAAAAAATGCTGTTTGGTGAGAAATTAAAAAAATTAAGATGCGATGCTAAAATGAGCCAGCAGGAGCTTGCAGACAAGCTTGGTGTTACAAGAAGGAGCATTGTTTATTATGAAACAAAATCACGATACCCAAAAACAAAGGATGTTATATCGGGCATAGCCAGAATTTTTAATGTTGATTTGGAATATCTTTTAAGCGACAGCGACGAATTTGTGTATGAGGCAGAGCAGAAATACGGCTCAAAGGGCAGGCGTGATGCTATGGAACTTGTGGGTGAAATAGGCGGTCTTTTTGCTGGCGGTGCATTGGCTGATGAGGATAAGGACAAGGTGTTTAAGGCTATTAGCGATTTGTATTGGGAGTCGAAAAATATTAATCAAAAATACAGTAACAAAAAATAACGGACGGTGATTTTATGCTTGAAATAGCACAAAAGGCAACAAAGCTAAGGCAAAGATTTCGCACCTCCAATCCATTTACTGTATGTGAGGGTTTGGGAATAAATGTACGGCTTGCAGATTTGGGTGGTTTAAAAGGCTTTTATAAGTATTATATGAAAAACCGATTTATAGTAATAAACAGTAATATTTGTGAAAAGCTTCAAAAAATGGTTTGCGCTCACGAGCTTGGGCACGATATACTGCACAGGGATATTGCAAAGCAGATAAATTTCTGGGAAACAACACTGTGGGATATGTCGGGCAAGGTGGAACTTGAGGCAAACATATTTGCAAGCGAACTGCTTATAGATGATGAGGATATTTTAAACATTGCAGACGATTGCTTAAGCGTAGAAAAGCTAGCATCCCTTTTGGGGGTAGACGAAAATATTGTAAAGCTAAAGGTATGTATAATGAAAGAAAAAGGATATAATGTAAATGCAGATTTTTCAACCAAAATCAATTTTTTGCAGTAGCTTGACATATTTTTTTGTTGTGATAAAATATATACTATACAATTTATAAACAAATTATGGAAAGGATTGAAAAAAATGAGTGAGTGTACACACGATTGTTCAACCTGCAGTCAAAACTGCAGTCACAGAGACCCGAAAAGTTTTTTGGAAAAGCCAAACGATTTAAGTAATATACAAAAGGTTATAGGTGTTGTAAGCGGTAAAGGCGGAGTAGGTAAATCTATGATAACCTCTATGATGAGTGTTGCTATGATGAAAAAAGGCTACAGATGCGCAATTTTGGATGCCGATATTACGGGTCCTTCAATACCAAAGGCTTTCGGGCTTAAGGATAAAGCCGAGGGCAACGAATATGGTATTTTCCCTGCTGTAACAAAGGGCGGAATACAGGCAATGAGTATTAATCTTTTGCTTGAAAATGATACAGATCCCGTTGTATGGAGAGGTCCTGTAATTGCAGGCACAGTAAAACAGTTCTGGACAGATGTTATATGGAGTGATGTAGATTTTATGTTTATCGATATGCCTCCGGGAACAGGCGATGTACCGCTTACTGTTTTTCAGTCAATTCCCGTTGACGGTATTATAATAGTAACAAGTCCGCAGGAGCTTGTATCAATGATAGTTGAAAAAGCAGTTAAAATGGCGCAGATGATGAATATACCCATTTTGGGTATAGTTGAAAATATGTCTTATTTTAAATGTTCTGATTGCGAAAAAATTCATCATATTTATGGTGAAAGCCATATAGACGATATTGCAAAGGAATTTAGTATAGATACAGTATCTAAAATGGAAATTAATCCTAAAATTGCACAGCTTGCAGATAGCGGTTGCATTGAACAGGCTGACTGTACAAGCCTTGATAATATGGCAAATAAGCTTGAAAATCTTTTAAAGTAAAGGAACTATGCTATATGGAAAACAAAAAGTTTTACGGATGCCTTTTGTGTACCGATATGGATGGCACTCTGCTTACTGACGATAAGAGGGTGAGCAGAGAGAATGCATCTGCCATAAAATATTTTCAGGAAAATGGCGGACTTTTTACCGTGTCAACGGGCAGAGTGCATACATTTCTTGAAAATTACGAAAATGATTTTAAGGTAAATACCCATATTATACAGTTAAACGGTACATCAATATACGATGGAGAAAATAAAAGGATTGTTTTTGAAAAGTTTCTTGATAAAAAACTGCTTGATAATATGTATAATGATGTAATGCATCGCTATGGCAGGGATATTGAAATGAGCCATATAGGCACAACTCATGCATTTTACGAGTATACGGGTAATGCGTACGATTACGGCGAAAACATTATGAAAATAGTATTTCACGCATATAACGAGCTAAAATGTTACGAAATAAAGAGTTATCTTGAGGCAACTTATTGCGGTCATTTTAATTTTAACCGTAGCTGGAATGTGGGGCTTGAGGCAATTCCTAAGAATTGCGGCAAGGGCGTTTGTGTTGATGTGCTTAAAAACTTACTTGGCGAAAGGGCAAGGATTACAGTTTGTGTCGGCGATTACGAAAATGATATTACAATGATAGAGACGGCTGATATAGGTTATGCGGTTAAAAACGCATCGGAAAGTGTAAAAAGAGTTTCTGACAGAATAACCGTATCAAATAACGAAAGTGCAATTGCCGCTATAATTAACGATTTAGAAAAGGGACTTAAATAATGCCTGAAAACATAAAAACAAGTATATAGTTTTAATTTGCTGAAACAGGGAGATAATATTATTATGATTAGCACGGGTGAGGTAATATCTGTAAATGGCAATTTGGCAACCGTATCGGTTGTAAAAAAATCAGCTTGCGGTCATGATTGTTCAAGCTGCGGTGCTTGTACCGCACCTAAAATACAAACTACTGCAATTAATAATGCAGGTGCAAAAGCGGGGGATAGAGTAGAACTTGAAACAGCGGATAATTCTCTGTTGAAAGTTGCGTTTTTTATATATTTGTGTCCGATACTTTTTGCAGTTTTAATAGGTATTGTTTCAAAAATACTTTTATGGAATTTATGGCTTAAAGTATTAATTTATACAGCTATGTTTGTTGTTTGGTACTTGTATTTAAAACGCCTGAACAGAAAAACTTATGATAATAATGTTATCTTAAGGATACTCGATTGATACTTGTGTCGAAAAAATATATAAAAAAACATTTGACAAATTAAGGAAATAGTAATATAATAAAAGTTACAATAAATTTCAGGAGATGATATATATGCTTAATTTTACACCTTTTTTTGTTTTACTTACAGCGCTTATAGCAATTGCTTATGCAGTATATCAGTATGTTTCGGTTAAAAAGAAACCGGAGGGTACTGACCAGATGAAAGCAATAGGCGGTAAAATCCGTTTGGGAGCAATGGCATACCTTAAGCGTCAGTATAAAACAGTTGGTGTGTTTTTCGGCGTAATGGTAATTATTTTGATAATACTTGCATCAATAGGATACTTAACATGGTTTGTACCTTTTGCATTTTTAACAGGCGGATTTTTCTCAGGCTTGTCGGGCTTTGTTGGTATGAAAATTGCAACTTATGCTAATACAAGAACTGCCAATGCATCAAGAGAAAGTCTTAACGGCGGTCTTAAAATCGCTTTCGCATCTGGTACGGTTATGGGCTTAACTGTTGTAGGTCTTGGACTTTTTGATATAAGTCTTTGGTTTATACTTTTAAAATATGTATTTAAGCTTGAAATAGAGGCTGTTATGACTGCAATGCTTACCTTTGGCATGGGCGCAAGCTCAATGGCGCTTTTTGCCCGTGTTGGCGGCGGTATATTTACAAAAGCAGCCGATGTTGGTGCAGACCTTGTAGGTAAGGTAGAGGCAAATATCCCTGAGGATGACCCTCGTAACCCGGCTTGTATTGCCGATAATGTTGGCGATAACGTAGGTGATGTTGCAGGTATGGGCGCCGACCTTTACGAAAGCTATGTAGGCTCCGTTATATCCTGCGGTGCGCTTGCAGTTGCGGCAGGTCTTGGCTTTGCCGGCGCAGTTGTACCTATGCTTATTGCAGCAATGGGTATACTGGCATCAATAATCGGTACATTCTTTGTAAGCACAAAAGAGGGCGCTACACAAAAAATGCTTTTAGGCTCTTTAAGAAAGGGCACATATATAAGCTCAATACTTGCGGCACTTGCATCACTTGCGGTAATTTATATATTCCTGCCACAGAATAAAGGTGTATTTTGGGCTGTGCTTTCAGGTCTTATATCAGGGGTGCTTATAGGCTTCTTTACAGAGTATTATACATCAGATTCTTATAAACCAACAAAAAAGCTTGCCGGTTCATCAGAAACAGGCAGTGCTACAATTATTATAGACGGTCTTGCACTTGGTATGCTTTCAACTGCAATACCTGTTATAATTATAGGTATCTCAGTATTAATAAGCTATGTTTGTGCAGGAGGACTTAAAAGCTTTAACCTTGGGCTTTACGGTATTGGTATATCGGCGGTTGGTATGCTTTCAACTCTTGGTATAACACTTGCAACCGATGCTTACGGTCCTGTTGCAGATAATGCGGGTGGTATAGCAGAAATGAGTGGCTTGCCTTCAGAGGTAAGAGAAAGAACAGATGCACTTGACTCACTCGGTAATACGACAGCGGCTACAGGTAAAGGCTTTGCAATAGGCTCTGCGGCACTTACCGCACTTGCACTTATTGTATCTTATACCGATAAAATAGAAGCACTTGATTTTAAACTCGATTTACTTCTTACAAACCCACCTGTTCTTGTAGGCTTGATTGTAGGTGCAATGCTTCCGTTTTTATTCAGCGCATACACAATGCAGGCAGTAGGCCGTGCGGCGCAGAAAATAGTTGTTGAGGTAAGACGACAGTTTAAAGAAATACCCGGTATTATAGAGGGAGAGAAAGAAGCAGATTACGAAACTTGTATAGATATATGTACAAAATCGTCACTTAAAGAGATGATTTTACCTGCAGCTTTAGGTATTGTAGCACCTATAATTGTAGGTCTTGTATTAGGACCTAACGGTGTTGTAGGTATGCTTGCAGGTGCACTTGTATCGGGCTTTGTACTTGCGGTTATGATGTCTAACTCCGGTGGCAGCTGGGATAATGCTAAAAAGTTTATTGAGGCAGGTAACTATAACGGTAAAGGCTCGCCAAACCACAAAGCAGCAGTTGTAGGCGATACTGTTGGTGATCCGTTTAAGGATACAGCAGGTCCATCTGTAAATATACTTATTAAATTATTAAGTATGGTTTCGATAGTGTTTGCAACACTTGTTGTAAACTTTCATTTGTTTGGTTGATTTAAAGCGGTAGAAACAAATTGTTTCTACCGCTTTTTGCATAAAAAGCATATATTAAGGCAATTATATATGCGAGGTGAATAGGGTGAAAAAAGTAAATTATGTAAATAAAACAACAAGCAAAAAGCAAAGTATATTAATTGCACTTATAACTGCTGTATTGTGTTTAATTATTATTGCAGTATCGGGTATATATACAGCAAGCGATACTAAACCCACAGATGAAATAAGCACAGTAAGTTATGAAAATGAAACTATAGAAAGCGGATTTGAAAATGAAACTGTAAGTGATAAAGCTGTACAAAAGGATACCAAAAATACGGTGGAGGAAAGTGTGCTTAAGGTAAGCGATGTGCCACCCCAAAAATTTGAACTGATAATGCCAATAAAATATGAGGAGCGTAAAATACAAAAAATATTCAGTCTTGATGCTCTTATATATTCCATAACAATGAATGATTACAGAATACATGCAGGAATTGATATATCCTGTCCGATAAATACACAGGTATATTCTGCAGGCGACGGAACTGTAATATTTGCCGGTGAGGATGCGTTTATGGGTTATACAATAGAAATTGAGCATATCGGGGGATATAAAACAGTATATTCAAATTTAAGCTCTTGTGATATGGTGGAAAATGGGCAAAGTATAAAAAAAGGTGAAATAATTGCAACCACAGGTCAGACAGCATCGTCAGAAATGCTTGATGCACCCCATATACATTTTGAGGTGTTAAAGGACGGTAAACATATAAATCCGCTTGATATAATAATATAATCAAAAACAGGGAATGTTTTTTACATTCCTTGTTTTTTTATTGAATATTAACAATTAAACAACTTTGATATTGTTTAATATTAATGAAAATTCAAAAACGAGCTGTTTTTGAATTTTTTTTTGCTCAAAACCCTTGAAATTTTATTAAAAATAGTATAAAATTTAGCTATAAGTGGTAAAAAGTGATTAAAAGTGGTTTTATGTGGTAGATATTACCGATTTTGGAAAGAATTTTATAAAAAAGGGGGTTTTTGTTATGTTCAGCGGCGAGTATCAGCATAGCGTTGATGCAAAGGGCAGAGTTATTATTCCGTCAAAATTCAGAGAACAGCTTGGCGATACATTCTGTATCACACGCGGACTTGACGGAAATCTTCTTGTATATTCAAATTCTGATTGGGAAAAGGTTTATCAGAAATTAAGCACATTACCCCTTATTAACAAAGAATCCCGTGCTTTCAGCCGTTATCTTACATCAGGCTGTACCGAGGTTGAGGTGGACAAGCAGGGCAGAATACTTATACCGCAGAACTTAAGAATCCATGCAGGTATTTTAAAAGATGTAACCATTATCGGTAACGGCGATAAGGTTGAAATCTGGGATACAGCTCTTTGGAACGAATCCCTGGCAAATATTGACCCTGACGAGCTTGCACTTAAGATGAGCGACTTGGGCATTATGATTTAAGGTGGTATTGAGATATGGATTTTATGCATATATCGGTATTGCTTAACGAAACTGTGGACGGGCTTAACATTAAAAAAGGCGGTATATATGCCGATGGAACACTTGGCGGAGGCGGACACAGCGAAAAAGTGCTTAAAGCACTTGACGGCACAGGCTGTCTTATCGGGATAGACCGTGATGTTGAGGCTTTAAACGCAAGTAAGGCAAGGCTAAAACAATATTCAAACATTAAGTATGTACATAATAACTTTCACAATATAAAGCAAATTTTAAATGAACTGGATATCGACGGCATCGATGGTATGATGGCAGACCTTGGAGTTTCATCATATCAGCTTGACAATAAAGACAGAGGCTTCAGTTATATGCACGATGCACCGCTTGATATGCGTATGAATAAGGATGATGAGCTAACCGCTTACGATGTAGTAAATACATACAGTGAGCAGGATATAACAAAAATCCTTTTTGAGTACGGCGAGGAAAGATTTGCAAAGAGAATTGCACAGGAAATAATAAACGCAAGAAAAACAAAACCGGTTGAAACAACACTTGAACTTGTTGAACTGATTAATAAAGCAATACCAGAAAGATTTCGCCGTCAGGGCTCACACCCTGCAAAGCGTACATTTCAGGCAATAAGAATTGAGGTAAACGGCGAGCTTAAACCTCTTTCCAATGCTATTTTGGATATGTTTGACGCCCTTAACCCAAAAGGCAGACTATGTATAATCTCCTTTCATTCTCTGGAGGACAGGATCGTGAAAAAAACTTTTTCGTCTCTTTCCAAAGGGTGTACTTGCCCTCCGGACTTTCCTATCTGCGTGTGTGCAAATAAACCGAAAGGAAAGATTATTACCAATAAACCAATCCTTCCAAGCGAGGGAGAATGTGAACTTAACAAAAGGTCGAAAAGCGCTAAGCTAAGAATAATAGAAAAGCTGTGAGGTGGCAAAACTTGAATTATAATACAGGAACATCGGCATATAAATATGACGCATATTCATATAATTCATCATCAGCATACGAACTTGACTACGAACAGAGGAATGAACAATACGAACAAAGACGCACTGTACGCGTAAATAACAGAAACAGAAAAAAAGAGTTTATGGCAAGAATGATAATAGTATCGCTTGCGGCAATGCTTATTTGTGCGGTTGGATTTTTATATTCAAGAGTAATGGTAATATATGCGGCAAACGAGGTTAATCAGCTTAAATGCGAGCTTGCCACTATATCATCGGCAAATAATAAAAAAAGTATGGAAATAGAGCGCAGTATAGACTTGAAAAAAGTTGAGGAGCTTGCAATAAGTAAGTACAATATGCAACGCCCCGATAAAAACCAAACAGTTTATGTAAAGGTAGCACAGCAGGATTATGCTGAAATTGTTAAACCTGAGGGCATAAATGTGTTTAAAACTGCATCGGGCAAAATTAAAAAGGTACTGGCATATTTAAATTAACATATTAATATAATTTTACAAAAAATATAATGCGTTGCGGTTGAATTTTTTAATTTATACCGCATCGCTATTTGTGTCTAATAAACCAATTTAACTGTGGGGTTAAAACAATGAGATTAAGCGAATACAGCAAAAATAATAAATCAAGAGCAGTTATTGCCATAATGCTTGTACTTGGATTGCTTTGCGCCCTTACTGTGCGTATTGCATGGATACAGTTTTATCGCGGTAAAGAGCTGTCGTCAATGGCGGTAGCACAGCAAACAAGAGATAAAATAGTTAACTCAAAAAGGGGTATAATATACGACAGAAATGGCAAAATACTTGCTCAAAGCTCGACAGTATCAACAGTTTCAATTACACCGTCAGAGGTACGCAGTAATAAAAATGTAAATAAAATCATTTCAAATATAGCAAAAATACTTGAAATGGATAAAGACAAGGTTAAAGAAATAGTAAACAGAAAAACTGCTTATGAAATTGTAAAAAAGAAGGTTGAGGCAGACAAAGTTAATAAATTAAGAGAGCTTAATTATAACGGCGTGCATTTTGATGAGGATGCCAAAAGATATTATCCCTTCGGTAAGCTTGCCTCCCATATTATAGGCTTTGTAGGCGACGATAATCAGGGCTTGCAGGGCATAGAGCTTGTATATGATAGTGTACTTAAAGGCAAACCGGGCAGAATGGTTACGGCAAACGATGCATCGGGCGCAGAAATGCCTTATAAATATGAAAAATATATAAATGCCGAAAATGGCTCAAATATAGTTCTCACCATAGATGAGGTTATTCAGCAGTTTGTAGAGTCCGAGTTGGAACAAGCTGTTATGGACTATGATGTAAGAGCAGGAGCATCCTGTATTATAATGAATGCTAAAACAGGCGAAATTCTAGCTATGGCAACACATCCGACTTATGACCTTAACGCACCTTTTACACTTGTAAGCGCAAGTGCACAGGAGGAAATGGATAAGCTTGAGGGAGAGGAAAGACAAAAGTTTTACAGTGATGCACTTAATAAGCAATGGAGAAATAAGGCGGTTGTAGATACTTATGAACCGGGTTCAACATTTAAATCATTCGTGGCATCTATGGCACTTGAGGAGAATGTTGTAA
>JAZSPJ010000189.1:0-18902 GCA_045537365.1 Clostridia bacterium | reverse complement strand
CGTGCCGGATTGAATACCGACAAACTGATTTCGAGTCAGCCCCGTTATGACCACTTCGATACCTGTCCGTGTGTATGTTTGAACTCCGATTTGACGGAGAAAAAACTGAGCAAATTATGAAATTTTGTTAGAAAAATGTTAGAAATGGCTAGAAAAACCGCTAGATAAGGGTGTAAAAACAAGGTTTGAACCTCGCCTAAACCCGCACGGTTAAGCCATTTGTGAGGGTACAGCTACAGTGTAACCGAGGGGATTTCGAGTGCGCCCCGTTATGACCACTTCGATACTTCTCCGGATATGAAATTGTTTTATATGTCAGCCCTGACGATTTTGGCAAAACTAAAATTAAAGGCAAATACCAGGGCAAAACAAGCAAAAGATAGTTGAAAATAAAATCACAGAAACCGCATAAAATCAAGGGTTTCGGGCTACGAGAGTTCCATTAGACGTAGAAGCTTTCGAGTGCGCCCCGTTATGAGCGCTTCTATCCACTCCGTATATTAAAATAAAAATGGAGGAGAGGATGGGATTCGAACCCACGGTACAGTGCTACTGTACACAGCATTTCCAATGCTGCGCCTTAAACCATCTCGACCACCTCTCCGAATTTGACTATAATATTATATCAACAAAATCAGTTTTAGTCAAGTTTTTTATTTAATATTTTTAAAGATTTTAAATATTTCTTGTCGTCATCTGTGATGCGGTAACTTTCAATTGCTTTTTGAATAGCTTTGTTGTGAACCCACACAGGCATTTTTTTGCTTTCGATATACTTTATTGCAGTATTTCGTTGCTTTGCAAGAGCTGTGGCAAAGTACCATGCAATCATCATATTAACATAGTATTCATCTGATTTAATCTGCGCTACCTCTTTTAAATATATCTCATTAAAATCGATGTCTAAAAAATGCACCATAAGCATTTCTATTGCAAAGCGGATTGTATATGGCTGATTTGATTTAAGCCATTTTTTTATTTCCGAAAGTAAAGCTTCTTTGTTTTCAGAAAAACATTTTGGGCGAATAATATCGCAGGTTGCCCAATTGTCTACGTACGGCAGAAAACTGTTTAATTCGTTTATACAAGTATTATAATCTTTTATTTGTTCAATTAAACATACATGCACATTGTTTTCCTCGTAGTAAGTGTGAGGCAGGTTGTTCATAAAGTTTGTTTTGTTTTCATTTTGTAAAAAAGCTTTTGCAATGTTACGCAAAATGGGTGTGCGCACGCCGATTACAGTATCCGGTTTAACATTTGGTATAAGCTTTTCATGAAAAGCTTTGTATTTTAAGTCCTGATTCTCAAAAAGTGTTTTAACAATATCCATTATAAATAACCTCTTTTTTTAAAATTCAAGCTGTTTTATGGCAGTAAGTAAATCTGATACCTTATTTGATTTTTTAATTGCTTTGGTGATTTTTTTACATTCCTCGTGTTCCTGCATTATATAAACCCATATTTCTTTAAGTTTATGCAGAGTATACATATCAGAATTAAGCAGTTCAAAGTAGTTTTTAAACAGCTTTTCGGTAAATTCAATAAGCTCTTTGGATGTAAGCGGTTTGTCACCGCATATTTCACGAAAAATAGCAGGATTTTTAATTGCACCTCTGCCAATCATAATGCCTTCCAAATCGGGATAGATAGCTTTAATTTGGTCATAGTCGTTTGTGTTTAAAATATCGCCATTGTAGCAAACGGGGTTTTTGGATGCCTTGTACATTGTGTTAAAAGTACTCATACAGGGAGAGCCGTTGTAATAATCCTCCCTTGCACGGGGGTGAATTATAAGCTTTGTTAAGGGGTAACGGTTGTATATTTCTATGAGTTCCTCTGCTTCGTCACAATTAAGGTAACCCGCTCTTGTTTTTATTGATATTTTAATATCGGTTTTGTTAAAAATTTCGTATAAAAAATTGTTAAGTAATTCTTTATCTTTTAAAAAGCCTGCACCTCTGCCCTTTTTTACAACGGTAGATGAAGGACAACCGAAGTTTAGATTAATTTCGTCATATCCATATTCTTTTACCTTGGTTGCAAAGTCAACAAAAGACGGTGCGTGATTGCATAATGCCTGAATTTTCAAGTTAGGGATTTTGTTGTTTGAGGGGAGTATATCCCTTAAATTTTTATTGTTAATTCTGTCATTTTGCGTAGGGGTAATAAAGGGGGCATAATAATCTGTACAGCCCCCAAACATTTCAAAATGAGTATTTCTGAATGTGTAAGTTGTAATGCCTTCTAAAGGCGCAAAATATAAATTCATATATTAAAAATCCTTAATTGAATTTTACTTTAATAAGTTTTGAAAGAAATACTGCACACATTACTACAGATACCACTTCGGCGACAGGAAATGCCCACCATACAGCACTTACATTGCCTGTAAGCGATAATAAATATGCGGCAGGGATAAGTACAACAAGCTGTCTTGAAACAGAAACTATAAGCGAATGAACTCCTGAGCCGAGAGCCTGAAACGACGATGATGAAATAATAGCAAAGCCTGCAAGCAAGAAGTGAATACTTATAATCCTGAGTGCGGGTATTCCGATTTGAAGCATATCGGGTGATGCATTAAACAATAAGAACAATTGTTTCGGGAATAACTGAAAAATTATCAGGCCTATAAGCATAAGTGCTTCTGCGGCAAATATACTTGTTTTTATTGTAGATGTAACACGGTCTTTCTGTTTTGCTCCGTAGTTGTATGCTACAACAGGAACCATACCGTTGTTTAAACCAAATATTGGCATAAATATAAAGCTTTGAAGTTTAAAGTAAACACCGAGTACAGCAGTAGCAGTGGTTGTAAAAGCAATGAGTATTTTATTGAGCAGGAAGGTCATAACCGAGCCTATACTCATCATAAGTATAGACGGCGCACCTATAGCATAAATATTTTTAATTATTTTGCCGTTGCCGTAAAAATAAGATGCTTTAAAGGAAATTTCGTGATTATTTCTTATATTAAGCCAAATTGCGATAAACATAGATATAATTTGACCTGTAACTGTGGCAATAGCGGCACCTTTAATACCCATTTCAGGGAAGCCGAATAAACCAAAAATTAAAATCGGGTCAAAAATTATATTGAATATTGCACCTATGCTTTGGCTTATCATAGAGCATACGGTTTTACCTGTCGCCTGCAAAAGCCTTTCAAACATAATTTCAAGAAAAATACCGAAGGACATTACTGTGCATATAATCATATACGAATGACCGTAATCTATAATTTCCTGTATATCAGTTTGTACCTCAAAAAATTTTTTTGAAAAAAGTATACCGCTCACGGCAATAACCAAATAGCTTATAATTGAAAGTAAAACACCGGTGCAAGCAGTACGGTGAGCTTTTTCAAAATTCTTTTCACCGAGACTTTTTGAAAGAATAGCATTAACACCAACGCCTGTGCCCGATGCAATTGCAATCATTAAATTCTGATATGGGAAAGCAAGCGAAACGGCAGTAAGAGCATTTTCGCTGATTTGTGCTACGAATATACTGTCGATAATGTTGTAAAGAGCCTGAATAAGCATAGATATGATCATTGGAAGCGACATTTGTACCAATAATTTTTTTATGGGCATAGTGCCCATTTTATTTTCTTTTATTTGCTCATGTTCCATTTTAACCTCCGTAATTTGTCGTAAAAACTCATAAATTGCAACAAGAATTATATAACAAAATTATCTTTGTGTCAAATGTTAACAGAAATTTAATAAAAAAGTTTAAAAAAAGTATTGTTATATCTGTTTAAATTTGGTATAATAGTAATATCTATAGGTATGCGAGGAGGAAATATAATGGGTTTGTTTGAAAAACTGTTTGGAACATACAGTTCAAGAGAAATAAAGCGGATAATTCCCGTTGTAGATAAAATAAATGAGCTTGAGCCGGAATTTGTATCACTTACCGATGCCGAGCTTAAAAATAAAACCAATGAATTTAAAGAAAGACTTTCAAAGGGTGAAAGCCTTGACGATATATTACCTGAGGCATTTGCAACTGTAAGAGAAGCATCAAAAAGGGTGCTTGAAATGCGACACTTTGATGTACAGCTTATGGGCGGTATAGTGTTACATCAGGGCAGAATTGCGGAAATGAAAACGGGTGAAGGTAAAACCCTGGTTGCTACACTCCCATGTTATCTTAATGCACTTACAGGAAACGGTGTACATGTTGTAACTGTAAACGATTATCTTGCAAAGCGTGACAGTGACCAGATGGGTAAAGTACATCGATTTTTGGGACTTACAGTCGGGCTTATAACACACGATATGCCTCCGGAGGATAGAATAAAGGCATATAATGCGGATATAACCTACGGAACAAACAATGAGTTTGGCTTTGATTATTTACGAGATAATATGGTTATCTACAAAGAGCAAAAGGTACAGCAAAAAGGTCATAATTTTGCGGTTGTTGACGAGGTGGACTCCATATTGATAGACGAGGCAAGAACACCGCTTATTATATCGGGTATAGGTGATGAGTCAACATCGCTTTATCAGCTTGCGGATAATTTTGCCCGTTCGTTAAAATATATTAAGGTAGTAGAAAACGATACTAAACAGCATAACGATGATGTTGATGCTGATTATATAGTTGATGAAAAAGCACATACAGCAACCCTGACTTCAAGAGGTATAAAAAAGGCGGAACAGACATTCGGCCTTGAAAACCTTTTCGATGCAGATAATATGACAGTTGCACACCATATAAATCAGGCAATAAAGGCACACGGAATAATGAAGCGCGACAGGGATTATGTTGTAAAAGACGGCGAGGTTATAATAGTTGATGAGTTTACAGGCCGTCTTATGATGGGCAGACGATATAATGAGGGCTTGCATCAGGCTATTGAGGCAAAAGAGAATGTAACAGTAGCAAGAGAGAGCAAAACCCTTGCAACCATTACTTTCCAGAACTTTTTCAGACTTTACAAAAAGCTATCGGGTATGACAGGTACTGCACTTACCGAGGAACAGGAATTCAGGGATATATATTCCCTTGATGTTGTTGAAATTCCAACAAACGAGCCTATGGTAAGAAAAGACCATGATGATGTTGTGTACCAGAATGAAACAGGCAAGCTTAAAGCGGTAGTTGAGCAAATCAAAGAGTGCCACGAAAAAGGTCAGCCTGTACTTGTTGGCACAGTAACTATTGAAAAATCGGAGCTTATAAGCAAAATGCTTAAAAAGGAGGGCATACCTCATGAGGTTTTGAATGCCAAGTACCATGAAAAAGAGGCGGAGATTATTGCGCAGGCAGGTAAAAAGGGTGCGGTAACCATTGCAACCAATATGGCGGGCAGAGGTACTGATATAATGCTTGGCGGTAATGCTGCATATCTTGCAAAGAAAGAAATGAAAAAGCTTGGATATGAGGATGAAGTGATACTTGAATCCACAGGCTTTGCCGATACAGACGACGAAACTGTAATAGAAGCCCGCAAAAAATTTGCAGAGCTTAAAGAGATGTATAAACAGCAGATTGCAGGCGAGCGAGAGGATGTTATAAACGCGGGCGGACTTTTTATAATTGGCACAGAAAGACACGAGTCACGCCGTATAGATAATCAGCTTCGAGGCCGTTCGGGACGACAGGGCGATGTGGGTGAATCACGTTTTTACATCTCTCTTGATGATGACCTTATGCGACTTTTCGGCTCTGACAGATTAAAAGCTATTGTTGCAGGTCTTGGGCTTGAGGAGGACGATGCAATTGAGCATAAAATGCTTTCGGGTGCAATAGAGAATGCCCAGAAAAAGAAAGAGGGAATAAACTTCCAGATAAGAAAGCATGTTTTGCAGTATGACGATGTTATGAACACACAGCGTAATGTAATTTATAAAGAGCGTGACAAGGTACTTGATGGCGAGGATGTTAAGGACGGCATAATGAGAATGCTTGCAAACCTTGTGGACAGTATAGTTGAGTCGTACACTGGCAATACAGATATACCTGACGACTGGAATTTAGAGGGTATGATAAACTATGCTGAAAAGATATTCCTGCCTGAAGGCGAGCTTTCGTATACAAGAGAGGATTTGGAAAGCCTTACAAAAGATATGATAAAGGATGACCTTTTGGAAATTGCGCACCGTCAGTACAGCTTAAAAGAGGAAGAAATAGGCAATGAGAGAATGCGTGAAATTGAAAGGGTAATGCTTCTTCGTGTTGTAGACCAGAAATGGATGGCACATATAGACGATATGGACCAGTTACGCCGAGGTATAGGCTTAAGAGCTTATGGTCAGAGAGATCCTATTATCGAGTATAAAGAGGAAGGCTACAATATGTACGAGGATATGCTCGGTGCAATTGGAGAGGATTTGCTTAAAATTTTATTCCATATAAAAATCCAGTCATCAGTTGAGCGTGAACAGGTAGCAAAGCCCGTTGCAACAAGCCATGGCGACGATGCACCGAAAAAAACAGTTGTCCGTAAAGAGGCAAAAATAGGAAGAAATGATCCGTGTCCTTGCGGTTCGGGTAAAAAATACAAAAAATGTTGCGGACTTAACAATTAATATAACTAATTTATAAGGGGTGATAAAAGTGATACAGTACGATGAATTCAGATTGGAATTACAAAATATGAGCGCCAAAATAAAAGATTTGAGGGATTCACTCGATATTGCCGGTGCACTAAAAAAAATAGAGGAGCTTGAAAATATTGCATCGCAACCAAATTTTTGGGATGATATGGAGAACAGCCAAAAGGTATTACAGCAAACTAAGAGTCTGAAAAACAAAGTAGAGAAATTTGAAAATTTTCAGGCAATGTACGATGATACACTTGTTTTGATAGAAATGGCAAATGAGGAAGAGGACGAGTCATACCTTGATGAGATTGAGGATAATGTAAAGAATATTCGCGATACTCTTGAAAATATGACGCTTGAAACCTTACTCAGCGGTGAGTTTGATAAAAATAACGCCATACTTTCTATACACGCAGGTGCAGGCGGTACAGAGGCACAGGATTGGGCAGAAATGTTACTGCGTATGTTTACCCGTTGGGCAGAAAGAAGGGATTTCGAGGTTGAAACTCTTGACTTTATGCCGGGTGATGAGGCAGGCGTGAAAAGTGCAACTATTCTTATAAAGGGTGAAAATGCTTATGGCTACTTAAAGTGCGAAAAGGGCATACACCGTTTG
The DNA here is from genome assembly GCA_045537365.1 of Clostridia bacterium. Classification (GTDB taxonomy): domain Bacteria; phylum Bacillota; class Clostridia; order UMGS1810; family UMGS1810; genus UMGS1810. The sequence goes on along the minus strand of JAZSPJ010000189.1, from coordinate 11,723 downwards.
GATAGAATTTCGCCGTTTGATGCGTCGGGCAGACGACATACATCCTTTGCTTCGGCAGATGTTATGCCTGAGCTTAATGACGATATTGAAATAAACATCAATCCTGATGATTTAAGGGTAGATACCTACCGTGCAAGCGGTGCAGGAGGTCAGCATGTAAATAAAACCTCGTCGGCAATCCGTATAACACATTTGCCTACCAATATAGTTGTTGCGTGCCAGAACGAAAGGTCACAGCATCAGAACAGGGAAATGGCAATGAAAATGCTTTATGCTAAATTGCTTGAAATAAAAGAGCGTGAGAATAAAGAAAAAATAGACGATATTAAGGGTGAACAAAAAGACATAGGCTGGGGCAGCCAGATACGCAGTTATGTATTTCATCCGTATAATCTTGTTAAGGACCACCGCACAAGCTTTGAGATGGGTAACATCGGAGCGGTTATGGACGGCGACCTTGACGGATTTATAAATGAATATTTAAAACGCGCAAGTCTTGGAACTTTGGAAGCATAATTGAGAGGAAGTTTAAAATGTATACACCAATAAAAACAGAACCTGTATTTAAACAGTATATATGGGGAGGCAGTACCTTAAAAGATAAATTCGGTAAAAACATACCCGATAATTTTGCAGCAGAAAGCTGGGAAATATCCTGTTATGAGGATGGGCTTTCAAAAATTGCGGAGGGCGGGCATAAAGGAAAAACCTTAAAAGAGGTAATTTATGCCGACAGAGAAAATATGCTTGGGGTAAAAGATACAGATACTTTTCCGTTGCTTGTAAAAATACTTGATGCAAACAATAAGCTTTCCGTTCAGGTACATCCGGATGATGAATATGCAAATATAAATGAAAACGGCTCACTGGGTAAAACCGAAATGTGGTATGTTATAGATGCAAAGCCGGGAGCCAAGCTTGTTTATGGCTTTAAAAATGACACGACAAAGGAAATGCTTGAAAAAGCTGTTGAGGATGAAAATCTTGAACCTCTTTTAAATTATGTTGAGGTTAAAAAAGGTGATGCTTTTTATATTCCTGCAAAAACACTTCACGCAATAGGCGAGGGCTTGCTGATAGCAGAAATACAGCAAAGCTCTAACACTACATACAGAGTGTACGATTATAACAGAGTGGATGCCGACGGCAATAAAAGACCGTTGCACACAAAAAAAGCCCTTGATGTAACAAGCCTTGAAAATGTTGAGGGTAATGAAAAAATAAATGTTACATATAAAAAAGACGGTGATAGTCTTTCGGCTGTGTTGGTAAACTGCGAGTTCTTTTCGGTTGTAAAGTATGAAAATAACGGAACAGTAAATATTACACCTCCTGAAAAGAGATTTGAAATGCTTGTGTTTACCGAGGGTAACGGCAAAATAATATCCGACGGCTCGCAAGTGGATGTTGCTGCAGGTGACAGTGTGTTTGTACCTGCAGCATTGGGAGCATATTCGGTACAGGGCAAATGCGAATTTTTAAGGAGCTATGTTCCAAACGAAAACGAATTGGATTAATAAACTGTAAAGGTGGCATAAAAATGGACGATAAAAAAATAATTTTCAGCGGAATACAGCCCACTGGCTGTATAACACTCGGCAACTATCTGGGTGCGCTTAAAAACTGGACAGAATTGCAAAAAGACTATAACTGCCTTTTTTCGGTTGTCGACCTTCATTCCATAACTGTAAGACAGGACCCTAAAGAGCTTCGTAAAAGATGTCTTGAGTTTTTAACACAGTATCTTGCGGCAGGTATAGACGGTGAGGAGAATATAGTATATTTTCAGTCGCATGTATCGGGGCACGCAGAGCTTTCGTGGATACTTAACTGCTATACATATATGGGTGAGTTAAGCCGTATGACACAGTTTAAGGACAAATCAAAAAAACACGCCGATAACATTAATGCAGGTCTTTTCACTTATCCCGTACTTATGGCGGCGGATATACTTTTGTATCAGACCGACCTTGTACCCGTCGGCGTTGACCAGAAACAGCATCTTGAGCTTGCAAGGGATATTGCAGTAAGATTTAACGGTATTTACGGTGATGTATTTAAAGTACCTGAGCCGTTTATACCAAAAGAGGGCGCAAGAATAATGAGCCTTCAGGAGCCTGAAAGCAAAATGAGTAAATCAGACCCGAATGTTAACGGCTTTGTTTCGATATTGGACGAGCCTGAGGTTATAATGCGTAAATTCAAACGTGCTGTTACCGACTCTGACGGCGAAATTGCATATCGTGATGAAAAACCCGGCATTAAAAACCTTATAAACATATACTGTGCAGTAACAGGCAATACTCCTGATAAGACAGTTAACGAGTTTTCAAGCTCCGGTTACGGTGATTTTAAGGTAAAAGTTGCCGAGGCAGTTATTGAGGAAATAAGACCTATAAGAGAAAAATATCTTGACTTGTGCAAAAACAAGGATTATATAGTAAACATTTATACCGAGGGTGCAAAAAGGGCAGAGTACCTTTCAAGACGCACCTTGAATAAGGTTAAGAAAAAAGTGGGTTATATAGAGAAAAACTTTTAAGGAGAGCTGTTTATGAACATTTTAAGCTTGATGTTATGCTTTTCAATGGCTTTTGGAATATCACTTTTAACTACACCGCCTGTGAAAAACATTGCTCATAAAATAGGTGCAATAGATGTTCCTAAGGATGCAAGGCGAGTTCACAAAAAGCCTATACCCCGTCTTGGCGGTCTGGCAATATTTGCAGGCTTTTTGGTAAGTGCTTTATTCTTTGTGGAGCTTGATAAACAAACAATAGGTTTTTTAATAGGCTCACTTATTATAGTTGCAATAGGTATTGTGGATGATGTAAAGCAACTCAGAGCATCTGTAAAGCTTGTTGCACAGATATTGGCTGCGTGTATTGCAGTATTCAGCGATATAAGAATTATAGCATTCAGTGTGCCTTATGTAATTAACGAGGCGGGCATATTGCCTCTTGGCTCATTGAGTATACCTATTACAATTTTGTGGATTGTAGGCGTAACCAATGCCGTAAATCTTATAGACGGTCTTGACGGGCTTGCGGTAGGCGTATCGAGTATAGCAACATTTTCGCTGTTTTTTATAGCAATTCTGGCTGGAGAGCCTACAGTTGCACTTTTAACTGCGGCGCTTGCAGGTGCGTGCCTTGGCTTTTTGCCTTATAACTTTAATCCGGCAAAAATTTTTATGGGTGATACAGGTTCAACATTTTTGGGCTATACCTTGTCAATTATATGTATTCAAGGTCTTTTTAAAGGCTACGCAATAATATCGTTTATTATACCGTTTTTAATACTCGGATTGCCTATATTTGATACAGCAAGTGCAATATTCAGACGTATTAAAAACAAACAGCCCATTATGAGCCCCGACAGAGGACATCTGCATCACAGATTAATGGATATGGGTTTGTCGCAAAAACAAACAGTTGCAATTTTGTATATTATAGCAACTGTCTTAGGCTTAAGTGCAGTTATGGTGGTTGAAAGAGGGGCTTTTGTAGCAACGCTCCTTATAATAGCAGTTCTTATTTTTGTATTCTTCGGCGGCAGGTTTTTGCTTGACCATATAGCCGATACAGATACACCGTCTGCCGATGATAAAACTGACGAGTAAGAGGTGGTAAAATGAAGTTTGAAGAACTCAAAAAGTATATGTGGGTTTTTGTGCTTGCAGTGCTTATTATAGCTGTATACAAAACCTTTGACAGCATCGGTGTTATATTTACGGCTGTTTTAAATGTTTTGTCGGTATTTTCACCTGTTGCGGTGGCTTTTTGCATTGCCTTTCTGCTTTTTCCTATGTGCAGGTGGATGGAAACAGTATACCAGAAGGTAAAAATCCCGTTTATAAAAGACCATAGAAGAGGTATTGCAGTTTTAAGTATTTTTGCAATAATCATCTTTTTAATTGCACTTGTAATGTGGCTTTTAATACCAAGACTTGCAGTTAATATTAAGGAATTTGTTTTAAATGTTCCGCAGCTTGTAAGAAAAGCCATAAAATATGTAAACGGTTTTGGCTTTGTAAATATTAATGCTAAAGATTTTATTGAAAATTTTTCAATTACAAAATGGATTAATGATTTTGATTTCAGCAACGTAAATAAGTATTTGCAGAGTGTAAGAGGTGCATCGGGCACAGTTATTGATTTGGCATTATCGGTAATTATAAGCATTTATATACTTATCGACAGGGATGCACTCCTTTTTAATGCAAAGCGTGTGTGCCGGCTGTTTATAAAACAAAATCATAGGAATAGCCTTGTGCGTTACTTGAAAATGGCAAGCAATTTTATTTATAAATATGTGTACTGCCAGCTTATAGATGCAACAGTTGTTTTTATACTTGCCTTTATAATTTTAATGATACTTAATGTTAAATATGCAATCGTACTTGCTTTTATTCTTGGTATATTAAACCTTGTACCTTATTTTGGTGCATTTATAGCAATAGCATCGGCGGTGCTTATTACAATAGTAACCGCAAGCTTTGGCAAAGGTATTATAGTGCTTATTGCTCTTGTACTTTTGCAACAGGTTGATGCAAATATTATTCAGCCAAGACTTGTACGCCACGTTCTTTCCGTAAAGCCGTTCTGGGTGCTTTGCGGTGTGCTTGTAGGCGGCGATGTTTTTGGTATTTTGGGTATAGTGCTTGCAGTGCCCGTAATAGCATTTTTCAAAGCATTAATAACAGAGTTTTTGGAATATCAGGAAAATAAAAAGGGCATAAATAACATACCCGAAACTGACAAACAATAGTTTTTTAGGGGGATAACTTGTGAAAAATCTTGCAGATGTTCGTGTAGTTAAGGAAATACTTGCCGAAAGCGGTTTTAAATTTTCAAAATCCCTTGGTCAGAATTTTCTTATAGACGAAAATGTACTTGATAAAATGATAGAAAACGGCGGCATTAATAAAGATGTTAATGTGCTTGAAATAGGCCCCGGTTTTGGCACTCTCACCCAAAAACTTTGCCAGAATGCAAAAAAGGTGGTGGCGGTTGAAATAGATTCAACTGTTATACCGATACTTACGCGCAATACAGAGGAATTTGATAATCTTAAAATTATAAATGCCGATGTTATGAAAACTGACCTTAAAAAGTTGATTGCCGATGAGTTTGGAGATGAGCCTGTTAAGGTTGCTGCAAACCTACCTTATTATATAACAACACCTATTATAATGATGCTTTTGGAAAACGAGCTTAAGGTTGACGATATTATAATAATGATACAAAAAGAGGTGGCAGACAGAATTGCCGCAAAGCCTTGCACTAAGGATTACGGTGCGTTAACCGTAGCAGTTAATTTTTACAGCAGCGCCGAGGTGATTGTAAATGTACCGCCGTCGGCGTTTATACCGCAGCCAAAGGTATCGTCGTCGGTTATAAAGCTTGAGGTGAGGAACGAGGCGCCTGTTAATGTTAAAGATAAGAAAAATTACTTTAAGGTGGTAAAAGCGGCATTGGGGCAAAGACGAAAAACCCTTTTAAATGCAATTTCAAACAGCGGTATAACCAATATGCCAAAAGATGAACTTTCAGCTATGCTTGAAAGTATAGGCATAAGCTGCCAAAGAAGGGGAGAAACACTTACACTTGAGGAGTTTGCAAATATATCAAATACCATATTTGAATAAATTTCAAAAAAATGTAAAATTTTGAAAAAAATTAAAGGAAATAAGGTTTTTTTATAGAATATGTTAAATAAGGGATAGAATTTTTAAATAAACGCATCCTTTAATTATGTATACAATAAGTTTAAATAGAAAGGGGTATTATTATGACCAAAAATGTAAAAGTACAAAAATGGTTAGACGAAATGGTTAATCTTACACAGCCTGAAAAGATTGTTTGGATTGACGGCAGTGAAGCACAGCTCGAAGCATTAAGAGAAGAAGCTGTTGCTACAGGCGAAATGATTAAATTAAATCAGGAGAAGCTTCCGGGCTGTTACTATCACAGAACAGCAGAGAACGATGTTGCCCGTGTTGAGGACAGAACATTTATCTGTACCGAAACAAAAGAAGAGGCAGGTCCTATAAACAATTGGATGGATCCTAAAGAAATGTATGCAAAGCTTGAAAAGCTTTACAACGGCTCAATGAAAGGCAGAACAATGTATGTTATTCCTTATTCAATGGGTCCTGTCGGCTCACCGTTTTCAAAATACGGTGTAGAGCTTACCGATAGTATTTATGTTGTTCTTAATATGGCTATTATGACAAGAATCGGAAACTCTGTTTTGGAACAGCTTGGTACAGACGGCGATTTTGTAAAATGCTTACACGCTAAAAAAGATGTAAATCCTGACGAAAGATACATTGTACACTTCCCGCAGGATGATACAATCTGGTCAATTAACTCTGCTTACGGCGGTAATGTTCTTTTAGGTAAAAAATGCTTTGCACTCAGAATTGCATCATACCTTGGTAAAAAAGAGGGCTGGATGGCAGAACACATGCTCATTCTCGGTCTTGAAAATCCACAGGGTGAGGTTAAATATATCTGTGCTGCATTTCCGTCAGCATGCGGTAAAACAAACCTTGCAATGCTTATTCCTCCTAAATATTTACAGGAAAAAGGCTACAAAGTTTGGACAGTTGGCGACGATATCAGCTGGATAAGAAAAGGCCCTGACGGCAGACTTTATGCTATCAACCCTGAAGCTGGTTTCTTCGGTGTTGCTCCCGGCACAAGCGAAAAAACAAACTTCAACGCTTTGGCTGCAACAAAGAAAAATACAATATTCACAAATGTTGCTATAAATAAAGACGATATGACAGTTTGGTGGGAAGGTCTTGATAAAAATCCGCCTGAAAATGCAATCGAATGGACAGGCAAGGATGTTAACGGTAAAGAATATACTGCAAATGGCGGTAAGCTTGCACATCCAAACTCAAGATTTACAGCTCCTGCTGTTAACTGCCCATGTATTTCAAGCGAATTCGAAAACCCACAGGGTGTGCCGATCAGCGCAATCGTATTTGGTGGCAGAAGAGCAAAAACAGCTCCGCTTGTATATCAGGCAAGAGATTGGAATCACGGTGTATTTATCGGTGCTACAATGGCATCTGAAACAACTGCTGCAGCAACAGGTGCAGTAGGTGTTGTAAGACGTGATCCTATGGCTATGAAACCATTCGTTGGTTATAATATGGCAGACTATTTCGGTCACTGGATTGAAATGGGTAAAACTTTAGATGCCGATAAAGCGCCTAAAATATTCCATGTTAACTGGTTCAGACTTGACGATGAAGGCAACTTTATGTGGCCCGGCTTTGGCGACAATATGCGTGTTCTTTTATGGATACTCGACAGATGCGACGGCAAAGCAGATGCAGTTGAAAGCCCAATAGGTTATCTCCCTAAAGATATTGATACAACAGACCTTGATATTGATGCTGCTACACTTAAAGAGCTTCTTTCAGTTGATAAGGATGTTTGGAACGGCGAAATTGCAGGTATTGAAGAATACTTTGCACAGTTTGGCGACAGACTCCCGGCTGAAGTTGCAGAGCAGCTTGAAATATTGAAAAATAACCTCAAATAATTAACGGACAAAACCGTAAAAATATCCGCAGAGTAATTTCTGCGGATATTTTTGAAAGGTGCTGAAATATTTGAAAAGCGAAATAAGAAAAAATATGCTTAAAATGCGAAAAAGTATGAGCTTTTGTGATGTACAGCAAAAAAGTCAAAAAATTTTTGAGCATTTAAAAAAGCAAAAAGAATTTTTAAATTCAAAAAATATTATGATATATCTTTCCTGCAATAACGAGGTTGACACAACCCATATAATAAACTTTTGCCTTGAAAACAATAAATGTGTTTGTGTACCCAAAATTACTGCACAGGGATTGATGACGGCAATTAAAATAAACAGCCTTGATTTTAGAAATGAATTCACAAAAAATAAATACGGTATTTATGAGCCGAAGTCCGACTGCGAAATTATGCCACAGGATATTGACTTAATAATTGTGCCAATGGTTGCAACCGATACAAAGCTAAACCGCATTGGCTATGGCGGCGGGTATTACGACAGGTTTTTAAGCAATACAAATGCTTTTAAAATAGGCTTGTGTTATGAATATCAGGTTTTAAAGGATTTTGAAATCCCGACAGATGCAACCGATATAAAAATGGATAAAGTTATTACAGTATGTGGTGTGTTGAATGATTGACAAATAATGGCACACATTGTATAATATTACATAGAAATTTTACTTTTAAAATACAACCGGGGGCTGAAATGAAAAAGATTTTTTTAATAGGTTCAATTTTCATATTTGTTTTGTTGGGTATAATAAACGCATCGGCAGATATCGAGTATTCTGCTACAAGTGGTAACCTTAAATATACTATAACTTATAATAATCAAGGCGGATATTCGAAAATTACAGGTGTTACTTCAATTGCTGATTTTTCTGGAGAACAGGTTATACCTGATACATTGGGAGGATATCCTGTTACCGGTATAAATAGTCTTGCATTTCAAAATTGTACTGATTTAATAAGTATTACAATTCCTGACACGGTAACAAATATGGGCTCAAATGTGTTTTTAAACTGCACAAATTTAATAAATATAAAGATTCCGGCAAGTGTTGAAAGCATTGTAAGTTCGGATTTTGTGGGATGCAAAAGCTTAAAGTGTATTGATGTTGATGTAAATAATCAAAATTATACATCTATAGAAGGTGTTCTTTATAATAAATACCAGACAGAGCTAATTAAATATCCTCAAGGTAGGGCAGATGCTGAATATTCAATTCCTGACGGAGTTGAAACGATTAAAGCGTGGGCTTTTTGGGGTGCAACGGCATTAACAAAAATCACAATACCCGATACTATTGCTACAATTGAATTGCAAGCTTTTTATGGTTGCGTGGGTATTCAAACTATCAATGTTCCAAACAGCGTAAATATAATTGGCAAAGGTGCATTTGGAGGGTGCACTGCACTTTCAAGTATTACATTGCCATTTATAGGCGAGCAACGAGGAATAAGCAAAACAGAAAAATCGGTTTTTGGATATATATTTGGTAACAGTGACACAGGCATAGTACAATATTATGATTACAATAAGTTTTTGAACTATGCTATACCATCGAGCTTGAAATATATTACTATAGCAGATGAAACCAAAATTCCTTATGGCGCATTTTCTAATTGCGAAAATTTGAGTGAAATTAAAATTTCGGGCAATGTTACTGAAATTGATAATTATGCTTTTAAGAATTGTAACAATTTAAAAAGCATTACCTTTCCTGAAAGCCTGTCAACTATCGGGGGGTATACTTTTTATGGGTGTGGTGGACTAACAAATTTTGTCGTGCCTGACCACATTACTGCAATTGGAAACGGCGCATTTTATGGTTGTAATAATCTTGCAAGCATAACTGTTCCCGAAAGTGTTACTTATATTGGCGAAGGTGCATTTGCCGAATGTACTAAACTAAAAGATGTATCTATAGATAATGGCATTACCGCAATACAAAAGAATACTCTTTCCGGGTGTACAGAATTAGAAAGTATTACTTTGCCGGAAACTGTTACCGATATTGATTATTATGCATTTTATAATTGTGATAATTTAAAGGATGTCGTACTGCCTAAAAACATAACAAGCATAAATGATTATGCGTTTAAAAGTGACGAGAAATTTATAGTGCCGGTTGTTCTATACTGCGAAGCAAATGATTATGTAAAGCAATATGCTGAATTAAAAAGTCTGACATATATCGATACAAGCTTTTACGATCTTATATTAACTGCACCGAAAAAGACAAAGTATTATAAGGGTGAGTCGCTTGATTTAACAGGATTAAAAGTATACAAGCAATTTGAAAATTCCGCAAAAAAATTACTTATAAATGAAGGATATACTGTTATAGGTTATAATGCTGACTTAAAGGGATATCAGACAGTTGAAATAAGATATGACGAAAGAGTAGCAACCTTTAAAGTTTTAGTGCATACAGGCATTGTTTTGAGCAAAAAAACTACAGAGCTACTTATTAACAATTCGGAGATTTTAACTGCAAGTTTAATGGTTGACGATTACTCTAATGATGACATTATATGGATATCATCTGATGAAAATATTGTGTCTGTTTCAGGGGACGGAACAATTATTGCAAAATCAGCGGGAAGTGCAGTAATAACCGCAAAAACTATTGATGGAATAAATTATGATACATGTACTGTTAATGTTATATGTTTAACAAATACAGTTACCTACAAAGGCGATTATTCGGGTGTTGATACTGTAGTGAATAAAGGTGACATAACACTTCCGATGGCACCTGATGGATATGTTTATAAATTTACTGTTGACGGCGAAAATTGGTGCGGCACAAATATCTCGGAGGATGTAATTGTTACGGTAACAATGCTGTGCGATCTTGCGGAAATGGAAATTACAAATCTTGAAAACGGCACAATCGATGATTATGTAATTAGCGGCGATTTTTATGACAGAACATATGTGCTTGAAAGTGTAATTTCGCCAAATGCATATTTAAAAAAGTATTCTGATATTCTGTGCCAAAGCGAAATAAAAGATGTTTTTTTAGATGTTGGCTTGAATACATTTTATGTTAAAGTGACTGCACAAAGCGGCAGAGAAAATGTTTATACAGTTAATATTAACAGGAATATTCCAAAGAGTCTTGGAACACTTACAGTATTAAAAACAATAGGTGGCGATATAACATTTAAAACACAAATTAAAATACCCGGAAATCCCACAGTAGCAATATATTACGGCAACACCTATGATAATCTTAACTATTATTATTTATCTGATTTTAATTCGGATGTTCAAACAATTTCAATATATGGTTTAGAGGAAAATACAGAATATTATTTTATGGCAGTTGCTGAATACCAAGATTTTAAAACTTATAGCGAGATAACTTTTGAAAGGACAGGTATAACACTTTCAAGTGAATGCAGAGTTTTACAAACCCTGATGCCGTCTGGTGGGATTATAACAGAGGGTGAAAATGGCGATCCGGGAAGTATTTCCAACCTTCGTGTGACAAATAAGTTTGATAGTATTACCCTTGATGTAACTGTAAGTAAAGGTGCAATATGGGAATTGTATCGTACAGCCACGGCAAGTGTGCCCATTGAAAATAAAACTATAGAACTGAATGCTGGTCGCAATAATGTAGCTTTTATCAGGGTTACTGCTGAAGATGGCGAGCACACAAATGTGTATAAAATTAGCATTTATAGACAAAGTAAGTCAACTGTTCCCGTAATATCATTTGCAGATGGTATGGTAACAATAACTGCAACAGAGAACAGTACAATATTATATACCCTTGACAATACCGAGCCTGACGAAAAAAGTGGTATTGTTTATACGGGTCCATTTGCTGCTGTAAATGGTACAAAAATATCTGCAATTGCGAAACAGGCGGATAAAGATGAATATAGTGATACTGTATTTTTTACAATTAAAAACGAGGAAAAAATTATTGTAACGCCATTGGATGTTTATGAATTGAAAAACGGTTTATATATGTATAATTTCTATATAGAAGCACCCTTTGATAATGATAGAAAATTTATAATAGCATTTTATTCGGACGGTAAAATGGTTGGGTATGATATGCAAGATATATCATTTATAGAGGGAATAGCAACTGGCAAAGCTACTGTTACCGCAACGCCTGATTATTACAAAGCTTTTATTTG
>JAZSPJ010000034.1:0-4337 GCA_045537365.1 Clostridia bacterium | reverse complement strand
CCTGATGTAAGGTCGCAAAGTGAACCGATAAGGTCTGTAAGTCGTCTTGGTGTAGTACCCTCAGATGCCATTTTACCAACTAAGTTATCGTCCTTAGCCTGAATTTTTTCTTTAATAGCATTTTTAAGCTCATCGCCCTTGAGGTCTGCAAAGTCATTATCTGCAAGGTATTTTAATTTAAGCTCGTTTGGTGTACCCTCTAAGCCTTTAGTATAAGCAGGTGATACAACGGGGTCAGCTAACTCCCAGATTTTTCCTACTGGGTCTTTGAATGCGCCGTCTCCGTACACCATAACCTCAATTTTTTTGCCTGTTGCATCAAAAAGCTTCTGCTGTATTTTATCAACTATCGGTTGGCAATCTCTTGGGAAAAGCTTTACCTGATCCTCGGTTGCTTTATTTGAGCCTAAAAGACCGTAGTTTTCGTTATATCCGCTTCCGTTTACAGGTGCGTTTAAAATTTCGTCAAGACCAAGCACAATTTCACCGCCTGATGCTTTTAAAAGGCGCTTTGTGCGTGCTCTTGTGTGTATATCACAGCAAAGTACATTTTTTGTATAGTCAAGTATTGCTTTAGGATTGTTTGCAAAAATAATTTCTGCCTCTGCTCCGCAGCTTGTAATAAGCTCCTCGTAATACTCTACATAGTCAACACCTGTAAATGTGTGTTTTTCGTAGCCGAAAAGCTCACGGTATTTTTCCAGCGAAAGTACATCCTTGTATGGGTCAATGCCTTTTTCGTCGAGTGCATCAAGACTTACTAAATGGTTGCCAACTTCGTCGGATGGGTATGAGAGCATAAGTACAATTTTTTTAGAACCCTTTGCAATACCTCTTAAGCAGATTGCAAATCTGTTACGGCTTAAGATAGGGAATATAACACCTACTGTATCTCCGCCGAATTTTGCTTTAACATCTGATGCTATATCGTCAACTGTAGCATAGTTTCCCTGTGCTCTTGCAACAATAGCCTCTGTCATAGCAACAATATCACGGTCATTAAACTCAAAGCCGTCATCCTTTGAAGCTTCAAGTACCGATGATGTAACTATTTCAACAATGTCGTCACCGCTTTTTATTATTGGGGCTCTAACGCCTCTTGATACTGTGCCGATCATACGACTCATATTGAACAACTCCTTTTATAAATGTGTTTATGTCATACTAAAAAACTTACGACTAAATATTATATCATAAAATATATTATATTTCAAGATTTTTTTTGAAAAATTTTACAAATTTATTCGCCTATAAAAACAGGTGATATACTGTAATCCTTGCCTGCATAGCGTTTTTTCTTATCATTACAACAAAGTGATGCTAAATCTGTTGATTTAATATCTAAATTTAACATACTGTCGGGCTTTAAATCAAAGTCTGCGGTTTTAGATATTATTTTAAGGCTGCAGCTTTCTTTTATATCCTTCAAAATTTTAGCACCGTTTTTGTTAAAGGCAAGGGGGCGTATATAGTCCATTTTATAACCGTTTTCAATGCCGAGAATTAAGCAAAGAACTGCGCGCCTTAAGCGGTGGTCGGTATATCTTTTGCAGGACAGCATTTTAAAAAACTCTTTTAATGATGTGCTTTTTTTTGCACATTCCATAATTCTGATGTCAAGCCCGTTTTCCATACCTGATATACCTGAAAAATCCTTGTCCCCAGGTAAAATACGCAAATGTCCGAGTATTAATGCTTCTATATTATTTAAGCTGTATGTCGGCTCGCATATTACGGGTGCGTATTTTGAGGAATCTATATTTTCAGCTATCATATTTCTTATAGCGGTCGCTGATGCAAATTCACCCTCGGCATCGGTTAAATGATAATTGTTTACTCTTTTGACTGTGTATGGTATTATGTCTGATTTAAGCTCTTTTAATGCATTTAAATAATTTATACCAAGACTGTCGTTCGGATTTAAGCTGAAATCTGTTCCCATTATCCTTTTAATGGCATTTTCCATTGCATAAGGATAACCCATACCGCTGTCAAGTAATTTTTTTAATTCGTCTTTAAACTCTTTTGGCTCGTTATACAAAATATCGGCAACCTTTTTAATATAGTCAAGGTTTCCGTTTTCACTTCCAAATGTTAAAAAGTCAACTCCAATGCTGTCAAGCAATTTAATTGCTCCATAAGCAAAGTTTTTTGCCGACTGCAATACATAATAGCATGGAAGCTCCACTACAAGGTCAGCTCCGTTTAAAACTGCACATTTTGCCCGTGCCCATTTATCAAAAATAGCCACATCGCCCCGCTGTACAAAGCTTCCGCTCATAACACAAACGGTGTAGTCGGCATTTAAATCCTTTTTTGCTTTATTAAAATTATAACTGTGGCCGTAATGAAATGGATTGTATTCGCACACAGTGCCGACAGTTTTGTAGTTTTTCATAATTAATTACTCCATTAAATTTATAATAGGGGATGCAAAAAATGAATTTTACAGCCCCCAAAATTGTTTTATTATATTATTTTACTTTTTTCCATACCTGACGGTTACTTGATGTTGACGAATACTTGTCAGTATAAGTAACATTAATAGTGTTGTCCTCCTTATTAATAACCGCCTGTGCCATTTCATAGCTGATGCCTTCTTTGCCGTGAACAAGGTCGTTAAAATAAAAGGTTTTTTCATCTTTTAAAATAATATCCTTCCATTTAATTTCGCCTTTTTCAAATGCAAATTCGTTTATTTTTGGCAATTTTTCAATTTCTGCTAAAAAGTATTCAACGCCGTCGTAATCGTAAAAATCTATTTTTATTCTGCCGCCGTTGAATGCGGTTTCGTCGGTGCGCTCCCATGTACCGGTTAAATATTCAAAAGTCTTTTCGTTTATTTTATCGGTTAAAGCTTTATATATTTCCTGTAATTTCTGTGTTGTTTCATTATCTGCAAGCGATATTTCGCTTAATTTAGACAATGTGTATTTACTCATTTCGTAAAAATCTTTATTGTTATTTTCAATATATTTATAAACATCGTCAAGTATTAAATTAACCGTGTCAACCTTATCCTTATATGAGTCGCAGGATGCAATTTCACCGCAAAGCTTATTTATGGTTTTTATATCGCTTACCTTAAAACATTCCATATATTTATCAAACATATATTCGGCGTATTTGTTATCTGCTACAACAGTATCATCGTTACCCTTTGTGCATGCGCAAAGGCAAAATGCAAATACTGCCAGTAATATTAAACTGATTATTTTCTTGTGTTTATACAATTTAGGTTACCTCCGATTAACAGTATATATAGTATTGTACCACTTTTTTTATAAAAATGCAAGACTTAAAATAAGCAATATTAGCTTTGCATAATGACTTGCTGTCCAATGATAAAAATTATAAACTAATTTGTTGCTTTCTGCTTGACATAAGAGCATAAAAAATATATAATTATATATGATATTTATATGGAAGTAGAGGTGAGAATATATGGACGCGGGAGCCAAGCGAAGCTCTGAATATGCCGGGAAAATGAAAAATACATTTTTGCGCAGTGTGTTGCTGTGTGTTTTTGCGTGCATTTTCTCATAATTTTTACGAGCTTCAACCGCTAATATTTCAATTAGAAGGGAGAAGTTTTTTTATGGAAGAAAAAGTATTCAGCGAGGAGTATGTACTTGAGCTTTTAAGAGAGCGAAAGTATGCTCAGCTGAAAGAACTGCTTATAACCTTAAACCCTGCCGATATAGCGCCTATTTTTGAAGAACTTAAGGCAAATGAGGTTATATTGTTTTTTAGGCTTTTGCCAAAGGATCTGGCAGCCGAAACATTTGTAGAGATGGAGCCTGAACATCAGAAGGCACTTATTGCGGATTTTACCGAATACGAGCTTAAAGAGGTTGTGGACGACCTGTTTTTGGACGATGCGGTAGACCTTATCGAGGAAATGCCTGCAAATGTTGTTAAAAGAATTTTAAAAGCAACCGATCCTCAAACCCGCCAGATGATTAACAATCTTTTAAGATACCCTGACGACAGTGCAGGAAGTATTATGACAATTGAGTTTGTTAATCTAAAAAAAACAATGACGGTTGACGAGGCAATTAAAAAAATACGCAAAACAGGAGTGGATAAAGAGACCATCTACACCTGCTATGTTACCGAAAATAACGGAAAGCTTATAGGTCTTGTTACAGCAAAAACCCTTTTGCTTGCAAAAGAGACAGACCTTATAGGCGATATAATGGAAACAAATGTTATATTTGTGCACACTTTAGAGGATAAAGAGGTTGTTGCAAATAATTTTGATAAGTACGACTTTATGGCGCTCCCCGTTGTAGATGATGAGCAAAGATTGGTAGGTATCGTAACCTTCGACGATG
>JAZSPJ010000033.1:0-4118 GCA_045537365.1 Clostridia bacterium | reverse complement strand
GGGAAGTATTTTTTCTGACCGAGAAAAGAGGTAATTAATATGTATAATCCAAAATCATTAAAAGCTGAGGAGTTTATAAACCACGAGGAAATATTAAAATGCCTTGAATATGCAGATAATAATAAAGATAATCTTGAACTTGTAAGCTCCATAATTGAAAAAGCAAAATTAAGACAAGGACTTACCCACCTTGAGGCATCGGTATTGCTTGCCTGTGAGGATGAGGGTAAAATAAATGAAATTTATGCCCTTGCAGAGCAAATTAAAAAAGATTTTTACGGCAACAGAATAGTTATGTTTGCACCGCTTTATCTTTCAAACTACTGTGTAAACGGATGCGTATACTGCCCATACCATTGTCAGAACAAGCACATCACCCGTAAAAAACTAACACAGGAGGAAGTAAAAAGCGAGGTTATTGCACTTCAAGATATGGGTCATAAAAGACTTGCAATTGAAGCCGGTGAGGACCCTGTCAACAATCCTATTGAATATATACTTGAATGTATTGATACCATTTATTCAATAAAACACAAAAACGGAGCAATACGCAGAGTAAATGTAAACATTGCCGCAACAACAGTTGAAAACTACAAAAAGCTCCATGATGCAGGTATTGGCACATATATTCTGTTTCAGGAAACATATCACAAGGAAAGCTATGAAAAATTGCATCCAACAGGTCCGAAACACAACTATGCATACCACACCGAGGCAATGGACAGAGCTATGCAGGGCGGTATAGACGATGTTGGCCTTGGCGTATTATTCGGTCTTGAATTATACCGTTACGAGCTTTGCGGACTTATAATGCACGCCGAGCACCTTGAAGCAGTACACGGAGTCGGTCCGCATACAATAAGCGTACCCCGTTTAAAAAGAGCCGATGATATTGACCCGAATAAATTTGACAACGGAATATCTGACGATATATTTGCAAAAATATGTGCTATCATAAGAATTGCAGTTCTATATACAGGAATGATTATATCCACAAGAGAAAGCAAAGAGGTTCGTGAAAAGGTTATAAAGCTTGGTGTATCACAAATAAGCGGCGGTTCACGCACAAGTGTAGGTGGATATACTGAGGAGGAAAGGCCTACCGATACAGAACAGTTTGATGTGTCCGACCAGAGAACTTTAGATGAAGTAGTAAGATGGCTTATGGAAATTGGTTATATACCAAGCTTTTGTACCGCATGTTACCGTGAAGGCAGAACCGGTGACAGATTTATGAGCCTTTTAAAAAGCGGACAGATACAAAACTGCTGTCACCCCAATGCACTTATAACCTTAAAAGAATTTTTAGAGGATTATGCAAGTGAGGAAACAAGAAAAATCGGCGAGGAATTAATTATAAAAGAGCTTGAAAACATTCCAAACGAAAAGGTAAAATCAATTGCCGAAAAATATGTATCCAACATACACGAAGGCAAAAGAGATTTTAGGTTTTAATAGTTTAAAAAAATCTGTTATGCAATTGCATAACAGATTTTTTTTATAAGCATTAAACTAAATCGTCGTACATTTTCATGCTTTCTGCAATATCGTCAAAGCTATTGCATTTGCCGTTTTTAACATAAAGGTAAGATGTTGTCATACCGCTTACAAGACAGCTCTTAATATCAAGCTCTGCCAAAAGTCCTGCGCAAAATCCGGAGTTAAAATTATCGCCTCCGCCTGTTGTTTTTTTAGGGCTTTCGCAAAGTATACCCTGTACCTCTATCTCTCCCCCATCATATACAGCCGCTGAGCTGTCGACAGGGTGAATAACAACTGTACCTATACCCGAATACTCTTTAATAGCCCTTGCAGTTGCAAGTGAGCCTGCATATTCGCCATCGCAAAGTACACTGTGCATTACCATAGCCTCCGATTTATTCAAACCAAGATATGTCGGAGCATATTCGCTGTATTTACCAAACATTTTAAGTGCAAGCTTAATTTCCTCCGGCTGACGCTTTGCACAATCAGCAATATCTATATATACCTTTCTGTCCTTTTTAGAAAGTCTTGGCATAACCTGATTTAAAAACTGTTCGTATATTTCGTGGAAATGTACAAGATAGCTCCAGTTAACAAGTGTAATAATATCTGCCTTATCAAATATTTCAACCATCCGGTCAACACTTATACGCTCTATAAGGTCGCACCATTTAAGCTTACTGATTTTTTCGATATCGCTCATAATAATTTTGCCGTCGCCAAACTCAAATACATAAGAATAACCAGGCTCACTTATGGTAATTGTTTCGCAGTTTTCATTTAAATTAAAAACAGGATTTTTTTCAGGATAGCCCATAGCACCTACGCAAACCGTTGGCACACCCATATTAGCTACACCATTTGAAAAATGCGGGCCGCATCCGCCAAAATCGGTACTGTTTACTATAAGCTCAATATTTCCGCTTCTGCCTGCAAGGCTTGTTATTCTTTCGCCAAACTGGTCAATAGTCGGGAAATATGTACATGTATTTTCGTCGGCTCTTGTTTTAACAGGGCGTATAACCAGGTCAACAAAACCGTCAAAGCCAACGCAAACCTTTTTACTCTGAATAATTTCTTTTTTGCTTTTAAATTGCTCTGAATACTTCATTTTGCTACCTCCGTAGTATTTTATTATAAAATTACAAGATAGATTATATCATATATTTTTTATTATTACAAGATATTTATAAAAAAATGGCAATTTAATTTCTTAAATTGCCATTTAAAATTAGTATAAAATTTAATCGTCTATACTGTTGTTTGTTGCAGCAGCAAAGATAGCCTCAACCTCTGCCGATGGTGCTTTATCAATTAAAGTTACAACAATTGAAGCTATACCGCCGATTACAAATCCCGGTATTAATTCATATATACCTGTAACAGCCGTAAGTGCAAGGCCATCCGATACAGGAAGCCAGAGCCAAAGCATATCCACAATTGCGCCTACTAAAATTCCTGCAACTGCGCCTTTATATGTAAAGCGTTTCCAGAAAAGTGAAAGCAATACAACCGGGCCGACTGCTGCACCGAATATACCCCATGCATTTGATACCAAATCCATAATTGCCTGTGCTGCCTTTCCTTTACTGCTTGCAATGAAATATGCAACAACCGCAATTACCATTACTATTATTCTGCTTACCCAAAGCATTTCTTTATTAGTAGCATTTTTTCTTACTATAGGTTTATAAAGGTCGCTTGCGAATGATGAAGCCGCAACCAAAAGCTGTGAATCGGCTGTTGACATCGATGCTGCAATAATTGCTGCAAGAAGCAAGCCTGCTATAAATGCCGGGAACACATCCCTTGCAAGCTCAACAAAAATAAGTGACTGTTTACCTTCGCCAAGTAATACAGCAGAAAGATCGGTACCATTACTGTATACAAACATTCTGCCAAGATATGCTATAACAACTGTTGCAGCAAGTGAAAGTATAACCCATATAATTGCAACTGTTGCCGATTTTTTTACCATAGATGGTTTTTCAATTGCCATAAATCTTACAATAATGTGTGGCATACCAAAATAACCAAGTCCCCAGCCAAGGCCTGAAACTATATCTTTCCAGTTTGCATCAAAGAATTTTGTAACAAACTCAAATTCCTCACCGTTAGGTCCTTTATATACAGTAGCAAGAGCCGCAGTATCAAGATTTCTTGTGAATCCTACTACAATTGGTACAATTAAAAGTGCTGCAAGCATTAAAAGCCCCTGGAAAAAATCGGTCCAGCAAACAGCATTAAATCCGCCAAGAAAAGTGTACACAACAACAATTGCCGCAAATATAATCATAGCTGTTGCTCTTGGAAGCTGTGGTACAAGTGTTGTAAATACATCTGCACCTGCTACGAAGGCTGATGCCACATAAATTGTAAAGCATACCAAAAATACAACTGCGCATATAATACTTACTGTGTGACTTTTTGAAGCAAAACGGTTAGATAAATACTGCGGAAGTGTAATAGCATCGCCGGATGCCTTTGAAAACTTACGAAGCCTTTTTGCAACAAGTATCCAGTTTGCTGCAGTACCTATTGCAAGACCTATACCTATCCATGCCTGACCAAAGCCAAAAGCTAAAATACTTCCGGGCAAGCCCATTAAAAGCCAAGCGCTCATATCCGATGCC
>JAZSPJ010000202.1:0-2188 GCA_045537365.1 Clostridia bacterium | reverse complement strand
AGGAGGATTGTTATGAAATCTAACAGAATCATAAAAATCAGCATATCTGTCATTTTGTGTATATCACTTTTTATGACATCCTTTGTTACAGTATTTGCAAACAATTCAGACACCAAAAATATGGACGGTGACCTTGCAAGCTTACTTATAAGACAGGCAATAAATTTAGTACAGCAAAACTATCGCTTTGAAATAAGCAATGAGGAGCTTTATAAAAATGCACTTATGCAGGTACTTAAAGAGCATCCTGAAATTATAGAAAGTGCTTTTAAAGGCGTTTTTGATAATTTAGACGATTTTTCCAGATACTTTACCGAAGCAGAGCTTAATGAGTTTTACAACGAGTTAAGCGGTGAGGTTTGCGGTATAGGTGTGCTTGTAACAGAATTTTCAGAGGGATTGCTTATAACCTCTGTATATGATGACTCTCCTGCAAGCGATGCAGGGCTTAAATCGGGTGACATAATAGTATCGGCAAACGGTGAAAATTTAGTTGGCGAGGATATTGACCTTGCAACAAGGAAAATAACGGGACCTGAGGGCACAACAGTCAAAATTGGCTTTAAACGTGATAATAAGCTTTATGAGTATACTTTGACACGCCGTAAAATTACAGTTGAGAGCGGTCAATTCTGGACGGTTGAGAATAACTCAATCGGCTACATAGAGCTATACAGCTTTGACGAGCATTCACCAGAATTTGTAAAGAAAGCACTTAATAGCTTTTCCAAGTACAATATTAAAAATATTATAATGGATTTAAGAAACAATCCCGGCGGAAGCTTATATGCTATGGTTGATATATGCCAGAACTTTATACCAAAAGGTCCTATAACACATATTGACTATACAAACGCCTCAAAATCCTTTACACTTGAATCAGACAATGCAAACCCGAAATACAATGTAATCGTGCTTATAAATGAGTACAGTGCAAGTGCATCGGAGGCATTTGCAGGAGCGGTTCAGGATACAGGCGTGGGTATTGTTTTAGGAGTTAACTCTTATGGTAAAGGTACAATGCAAAATGTAACCAAGTTTACAACAGGCGGAGGAATAAAGCTTACTGAGGCTTTTTACTTAACACCTAACGGCAGAAACATAAACGGCAAGGGTATAGAGCCTGACCTTATTGTACACGAAAGTATGGTACCGTATAAAAAAGCCGGCTTAATTCCAATGAATTATGACCGTATTATGCAGGTTGGCGACTCAGGCGAGGATGTACACGCAATTAATCAGCGTCTTGCACTTCTTGGATACGGTGTAAAAGAAAACAGCGATGTTTACACAGACGAAACATATTATTCTGTACTTCGTTTTCAGGAAACAACTGGCTTATTCCCCTACGGTGTTATGGATATAACCACACAGGTTGAGCTTGAAAATATGTTCCTTGCATCAAAAATTTCGGATAACAAAACATATCATACTGCGGTAGAAATATTCAGAACAGGAACTATGGCACAGCATAAGCATACATGGGATGCACCTGCCGATTTTGACAGTTCAAAATATGTTACAACAGGAAATTTAACATTAAACTAAAATAAAGGATATTTATAAAATGAACGATTTAACCCCATTAGAGCTTTATGAGGATATATTTGATAAATTATATACATCTGCATTAAATAACGATTTTGCCGACAGCAATACTATAATTCCGGAGCTTATGCCATATTCCAAGGCATTTGTACTTAAATGGCTCGAATGTGACGAGTTTAAAGAAACCTTTAAAGGCAATGCAACCAGGTATTATTTTGGCATTGCAACAAATGCATTAGTCGGCGGAATGTATTATGCAAAGGTTTTCAGCGAAAATCCTGAAGCGATTAATAATATTGAGTTTGATGATATTTACAACGGCGGTTTATGGAAAAATGTTTACGAACTGCTTATAGACCATACCGACGAAAGCTGTAATAATTTTAAAATGCTTGCATCTGATATGTACAGCCTGTGGACAAAGGAAATTAAACCATATTTTTCGCACGATGATGCACCAATATATTTAACCGATACACTTACTGCATTTTTCCATATAGGAATTGCAATTGAGTTTTGTGTGTTGGGGATATAAAACAATAATTAAAGCCGTCACTTATGTGACGGTTTTTTTTATGTTAATTGACATCCTTATCTAACCCAAAGCATCTAAATGGCTTCCCCTTGAGGGGAAGCTGTC
>JAZSPJ010000030.1:0-2887 GCA_045537365.1 Clostridia bacterium | reverse complement strand
ATTGTGTATAACATTTTTATTTTCCTCTCTATAATCTAAGATACATATATTATAATTCATATAACTTAAAAATGCAATATAAAATTAAGGATGGGGTTATGCCCATCCTTAATTTTAATCAAGTATCTTTAAAACAAAATCCTTTATTTCATCAACATCGGTTTCAAGTATTATTTTTTTCAGCTCAGGTACTTTTGCAGGCGATACGGAAAGCTCGTCTATTCCCATTGCCAGAAACAGTTGTGTAAGCTCGGTATCGCCGCCAAGCTCGCCGCATATACCAACCCATTTTCCGCACTTGTGGGCATTGTCAACAGTTTGTTTAATAAGTCGCAGTATGGAAAGATGTCGGGTGTCGATAAAATCGGAAACCTCTTTATTCTGCCTGTCTGCCGCAAGGGTATACTGGGTAAGATCGTTTGTGCCTATTGAAAAAAAGTCTACTTCTTTTGCAAGCTTATCACTTATAATAGCAGAGGCAGGGGTTTCTATCATTATGCCAAGCTCTACATCCTCTTTAAAGGGAATATTTTCTCTTTTCAGCCTTTGGGTGACCTCATTGCATATTTTTTTGATTTTAATTATTTCATTAACCGATGTAATCATAGGAAACATTATTGCAATTTTGCCGTAAACGGATGCCCTGTATAATGCACGGAGCTGTGTTTTGAATATATTCTCTCTTTTAAGGCATATTCTTATTGCTCTTACTCCAAGTGCAGGGTTTTCCTCGTAAGGCATATTAAAATAATTTACTTTTTTATCTGCACCAATATCAAGAGTACGTATTATAACTCTTTTACCTGCCATTTTTTCAGCGGTGCTTTTGTATATTGCAAATTGCTCGTCCTCGGTGGGGTAGGTATTGCTTTCAAGGTATACAAATTCACTGCGGAACAAGCCTACACCCTGAGCACCGTTCTTGTATACTAGAAGCAGGTCGTCAATATTGCCTATATTGGCATAAAGCATTATTTTTTTGCCGTCCTTTGTTATCGGGTCAACGCCCTTTAACTGTTCAAGCAGGGCATTGTGCTTTTCGTCTTTTTCCCTGCGCTTTTTCATTCTGTTTACGGTTTCGGCATCGGGATTTATATATACAACACCTTCAAAACCGTCTATTATAACATCGCTTTCGTTAAACTCCTGATTCATAATGCCCTTTGCATTTATAACAGCAGGCACATTCATTGTGCGGGCAAGTATAGAGGTATGTGAGTTTATACTGCCTCCCTCGGTTACAAATGCCACTATTTTATTCTTGTCAAGCTGTACTGTCTGCGATGGGGTTAAATCCTCAGCGGCGATGGCGGTATGCCCGGCTATATCGTAAATGTCGTCCTTATCTCCGCGCAGTATAACAAGAAGTCTTTCTGATATATCCTTTACATCGTTTGCTCTTGCCTGCATATAGGTATCGTCCATTGCCTTAAACATATCGGCAAAATTATCGCCCGTAATCGCTACTGCTGACTCCGCATTTAATTTGCGTTCTTTTATTATTGTTTTTACCGATGTTACATAGTCTGTATCGTCAAGCATCATCTTATGTATGTCGAATATCATTGCGTTTTGTTCGCCCACCTCGGACAATGCTTTCTCATATAACTGCGTAAGCTCAAGCTTTGCTGTATCACAGGCTTTTTCGTACCTTGCAAGCTCAAAGCCTATATCCTCTATATGCTCCTGCTTTATAAGGCTTGCTCTGTTTGCAATTTGCTTAAGCTTTGCAAATACTATGCCCTTGCATACACCCTGACCTTTTATTAATTCCATATTATATTTATCCCCCAAGGCTTATAGATTATTTTCAAAAAAATTTTCAAGGCATTCTATAGCGGCTTGTTCATCATCGCCGTCACAGGTTACTTCAACCACTGTTCCGCATTTTGCGCCAAGCCCCATAAGGGCAAATATTTTTTTGGCATCGCCGTGCTTGGAGTTCTGGGTATTTTTAATATATATATTACATTCAAATTTCTGAGTTTCTTTTACAAGCAAGCCTGCGGGGCGTGCGTGTATTCCTAAAGAGTCTTTTATGGTATATTCAAATTTTTTCATAAATAAATGCCACCTTTTTTATTGATTATATGATTATATTATCCCATTTTTATTAAAATAAACCGCCAAAAAAGCAAAAATTGTTTTTTTATAAAAAACACACCTTGACATATTATTTTGTATTATTGTAAAATATTATATAAAGAAGGTGAATGCTTTGAAACAGTACAATATAGGCGGTATGAGCTGTGCAGCTTGCAGTGCAAGAGTTGAAAAAGCGGTTTCGGGGTTGGACGGTGTAAAATTCTGTTCGGTAAATCTCTTAACCAATTCTATGACGGTTGAGGGTGATGTAAGCGAAAATGATGTAATATCGGCAGTTGAAATGGCAGGCTATACTGCAAATGTAAAAGGTAATAATAAAACCGAAAATAAAGAAAACAATGACAATAAAAACCAAAAAAACATATTTCTAAGGCTGTGGATTTCGGTTATTGTGACTTTGGTTTTAATGTATTTTTCTATGGGTCATACAATGTGGGGCTTTCCTGTGCCTGTGGGAATTGATAATCCTTTATCTGTTTGCCTTATTCAGCTTATTTTGTCGGCTCTGGTTATGGTTATAAACCAAAAGTTTTTTATAAACGGCTTTAAAGGCATTTTGCATAAATCTCCTAATATGGATACACTTGTGGCAATGGGCTCTATGGCATCGTTTATGTACAGCACAGCGGTGCTTTTTGTTGCATCGTCGCTTTATGCAAGCGGTAAGCCCGATATGGCGAGCCATTATATGCACGATTTGTATTTTGAGTCGGCGGCGATGGTATTAACACTTATTACAGTTGGCAAGGGTCTTGAGGGGCGTGCAAAGGGAAAAAACACC
>JAZSPJ010000095.1:0-2936 GCA_045537365.1 Clostridia bacterium | reverse complement strand
GTCCTTAATTAATGTACCGAACAGAATTTTTTCTTTTAAAGCATCATCAGGTGCACCGGTATAATTGTATTTAAAGGTTACTGTATATTTAACTACAGGTTCCCAGATTGCATACAATATTACATCATCTGTAATTCTTGTATCATCCTTATACCATACGCCTGTACCGTCTGCCTTTGTATTCCAGCCTTTAAAGCACATTGTTTCACCGTTTGCCTCGTGGCTTTCAAGATTATTGAGTACATCCTGAATTATTATATCACCAAAAGCTTTGCCGTAAATAATTCCGTCTTTAACATAATCGGGTGTTGTATCCTCATGACTATGATTATATTTTAATGTTACAGTGTATGTTGTTGGTGTCAAAGTATCAGCCCAGATTGCATAAAGCTCGGTATCGCCTGTAATCAGTGTGGTATCTGCATACATTGTGCCTGTACCATCTGCTTTTGTATTCCAACCTTTAAATTCCTTTTCGTCAGCGACTTCTGCTATATAGCCTGCAAGCTTTGTTTCAAGCTCTGTTTCTGTTTCGCCCTTTGCTTTTACATCGGCAAATTTTGTTCCGTATGCAATACCATTTACATTTATACTATCCCAATCTGTTTTATAGTTAAAGTTAAATGTTACTGTATATGTAGTTGGAACATCTGATTCCACCCACATAGCATACAAAACAATATCTCTTGTTATTTTCTTTGTATCTATGTACCATGCTCCGTTTCCGTCAGGGCTTGTATTCCATCCTCTGAAGCACATTTCAACTCCGTTTTCGTAACGGTTTACAATTTTATTTCTAATTTCATCTGTTATAATAGAACCAAAAAGTGTATTGTAAGATATGCCCGGTACAGTATCATCTGCAGGAGCATTGATATAGTTGTAATTAAATGTTACTGTGTATGTTACAGGTATTACAGGTTTAAGTGTCCAGTATGCATATACAACTGTATCTGAAGTAACAGAAGTATCATCCTCATACTCAGTACCCTGACCGTCCTTTTCGGTAAACCAACCGTTGAAATCGTAATCCTCTCTGGTTGGGTCAGCAGGCTTTATTGTGCCAAAAAGTGTATTTTCAGGAACATTAGACGCCTCAAAATCCTGTGTTATACCATCATCATCATATTTAAATGTCACTGTATATGTAGGTATTGGGGTCCAGTATGCATAAATCTCTGCATCTGCACTGATTGGTGTATCGTCTTTATATCTGTCGCCCAGACCGCCTGGCTGTGTATACCATCCGCCAAAATAATAATCTGCTCTTTCGGGATCTGTGACCGGTTTTATTGTACCAAACTCTGTGCCCCATTCAACATCCTCTTTAATGCTATCCGCTGTTACACCATCGTCATATTTAAATGTTAAATCAAATTTTTTGATTTCCCATATAGCATAAAGATTTTTATCCGATGTTGTAACTGTATCACCTGCAAAATCAGGTGTTGTTGCAGAAGCATCGGTGCTCCAGCCTATGAATTTATGGCTTTCCCTGTCTACAACTACAGGCATTTTATCAAACTCACCAAGGCTATAGCCTTTTGCGGTTTTTACAGTCGATGCAGAAGGTGCGCCTTGATAATTATAATTAAATGTTAATGTATAATAATCTCTGTTATAATATACCTTTAACAGCTTATCGTTTTGACTGATTACAGCATTAAATGCCGATGCACTTTTTTCGGTATTTAAAGTAAAGCCCTCAACTTGGGGAGTTTCAGCTGTAACCTGTGTGTTTTTTTCAACACTAGCTGATTTTGTATAAGCATCATTAATCTCATAAGAGTCGGAAAGATCGGCTTTCTGGAAATAATACTTTACAGTATACTTATACTTTGAAGGAGCGGTGCTTCCTCCGCCACCGCCACCGCCGCCAAAACTTACTCCGCCGGTGGTTGCAAGGTATGTTGTATGTGTGCGCTCATCTATACCCTCGAACACTTTTTCGGTACTATAGTTGTTAAAATGTACTACTCCGTTAACATTTTTAACAGCTATCTTCATACCGGTTGTTGTATCCTTAAGTGTAATGTTACCGGCACGAACAATCATTCTGCCGTCAACATTAACCTGTGAAATTTCAATATCGTTGTAGCCTATGCCGTCACCTAAAACAAGATCTCCCGAAATGTTAACATCTTTAAGATGTACGCCCTGACTTCTTATCATAACGCCGCCTTCGGCTACTTTGTTATAGTCGCCCGGAGCAGAAATATATGTTTTTATGATATTGTGCATAATCTGCGCAAACTCTTCTCTTGTTATGTATGCTTTAGGATAGAGGTTTCCGGTTTCATCACCGTTTATGTATCCTCTTGCAGCCAATGCACTTACATAAGGTTTAGCCCATTCCGATACAGAAGCTCCATCATTGAACCTTGAAAGTGATGAATAATCTTTTGTATCGTATACAAGTGCTCTTGCCACAACAGCAAAAACCTCTTCACGGGTAATATTATTCTCAGGATAAAGCTTATCCGAACCGTTACCCTCGAATGTTTGCATATTTACCGCAATTGCCATCTGGTCATAATACCAACTGCTTTTTTGAACATCTGTATAATTTGTGATATCTGTTTTAAGATATGCACCAAATGCCCTGTTTATAATTGTTGCCATTTCAGCTCTTGTAAGATAGCTTTGTGGCTCAATGGTTGTGTCGGTTTTACCCTGAAGCAAACCATTGTTTACTGCAGCCGTCATTGCAGGTTTAGACCATCCTGTTGGAAAGTCGGTAAACTGCGACGGAGTTGCAGCGCTTACAAGTGTTGCCGGAATAAAACTTGCCAGCATTGCAACTGTAAGCATAATTGAGATAACCTTAGTCAAAAAATGTTGTCTCATAAATTACCCTCCCTTTTATTGTAAATACTTTTTAATATACATAGATTTTGTTGCATTTTTCTCGTTTTCATAACTGGTTTTAATTGTAT
>JAZSPJ010000113.1:0-6634 GCA_045537365.1 Clostridia bacterium | reverse complement strand
AATTTGTTTGTAATATTTTCAAGACCAACCTCTACCTTATACTCTTCAGCAAAAGGTTTAATAGCTTTAAAAGCTTCGAGTGCTCTGTTATATGCAACCTCGTAATCGACATCCTCTTCAACAAAGCCTGGTATTACAAGTATACTTTCACAACCAAGATATGAAGCTATTTCTATATGTTTTTTTAAAAACTCCATTGCTTTTTCACGGTCGTCATCATTGTTTGAAGTAAATCTGTATTTAGCATATATGGGACTCATAATACTGTAAATTTCAAGATTATATTTTTTCCCGTAGGATTTAATCTCGTCAAGTTGCTGCTTTGTAGAATTAAAGTTTAAAAGGGCATCATCATCCCAAATACCGAGTTCTAAGCCCTCATATCCGATTTCTGCAGCCTTTGCAAAAATCTGCTCCATTGTTAATGTTTGAGGAAAATTCCAATGAATTGTACCTATTTTCATATTATTGCACCCCTTGTGACTAACATATTTGTATACATTATATCACGATTATTGTATTTGTAAATACCCTATTTGATACAAAAAAGTACCCAATTGTCACATTTCTGACAACAATCATTATTTTTGGGGTTATTAGAGGTTTTTTCTATTATTTTAATATAAATTTATCACTTTCCTCAAGGTCAAGCATATCAATTGCTCTTGCAAAAATTTCCTTGGCATTTTCAAATTTATCGGGATGATGTGCATCTGTACCCAAATAAAATTTACAACCGCATTTTTTGGCAATTTTTAACGGTCGCAAAATAATTTCTGCATCTTCATCGGCAAATTCCATATCATAAGAATTGATTTCAATACCCACTCCTACTTTAGCCGCTTTTGTAAATACACGGATTAAATCCTCATCAGGTATAAGGCTAATTGCTTTTAAATGACCTTCGTGTGTGTAATGATAGATACCATTAGTTACAAGATGTGCTATACCAATCTTATGAAATGGTAAATCCATATCAAGAACAGCATCTAATCTTGTTACCCATGCTTTTGCTCTGCCCTCAATTGTAGCAGCCTCTTCCTCACTTAGAGTAAATCGGTCCTCCATGTGAAGGTGTGTTGTAGGAATTATTATAAAATCGAATTTATCAATTGTTTCCTTTGCAATACCAAGTGTTAAAAATTTATCCAAATCTGTTTCGCAGCCGAACAAAAAACAAATCTTATCATCCTTTGGAAGCGGCAGAGATCTGCTTATACTTGCATAATTCTGCGGTGCATACCATGCCGACACACCTGGTACATTTTCATCCCAGAAATGGTCGGTTACGCAAATTGTTTTTAGTCCGTTTTCTTTTGCATACTGTAAAATTCTCTCAGGAGTTTGCTCCTCATCCTGTGAGCATGACGAAAGCTTTGTATGTATATGCAAATCGTTATCAATAATGTATTTCATAATGTACACTCCTTAATAATATAAAAATATACCATTAGTATATATCCGGAAATATAAAAAGTCAAGAAAAAAAAACACATTAAAGTAAAAAATACTTCAATGTGTTTCAGGTTTAATTATCCAGTATAAGCTCTACCTCATTTTCATCAAGCTTCGTCTTAATATTGGCGTTATCAAGTTTGCTTGTTATAAGATAATCTATATCAGCAAAATCTGCAAGCTTTATAAAACCCACCTTGCCAATTTTTGAGCTATCGCAAATATAATATATTTTCTCGGAGTTTTTAATCATTTTGGTTTTAATACCACACTCCTGCTCATTGCTTTCAAGCAATCCGCCGTTAGCGGTTACACCTTTACCCGATAAAAACATTTTTGTGGCATAATAATTCTGCTCAATTGTTTTTTCAGCTATTGTGCCTACAAATGATTGGTTTTGGCTAACCATACCGCCAACTGCAATCACTTTAATTTTATCAGCATTTTCAAGCTCTGTAAGTACCCTTATTGAGTTTGTGATAACAGTTACATTGCTTAAATTCTTAATTTCCTTTGCCATATAGAATGTTGTTGTTGATGCATCAAGAAAAACTGTATCACCGCTAACTATAAGACCTGCAGCTAATTTTGCAAGTTTTGCCTTTTCCTCAACATTTATATGCTTTCTTTTTTCAAGTGAAAATTCGTGAGTTGAGCCGTCAATCGGTACAGCACCGCCATGAGTACGCCTCAAGCATTCCTTTTGTTCAAGCTTTTCAAGGTCACGGCGAACAGTTTCCTCGGTAACCTCAAGTACCTTACTTAATCTGCTTACAGATACCGAACCGTCTGCGGACAAAAACTCAATTATTTTGTTTTGTCTTTCTAAAGCCAGCATATTTAAAGCCTCCTATAAAGCTTATTTGTTAATTATTTTTACTCTCATTCCATTTTTAAGAGCACAGCTGTTTGCATCGTCGGTGTCAATATGCATTTCTACATTAAAGTCGTCCCTTACCCTGACCTGAACGCCGAAAAACCTTGTAGGTTTTTCACTGTCAATCTCTACATCAACATAATCATTATCTTTAATGCCATGTTTTTGTGCATATTCTGGTGTAAGGTGTATATGACGGTTAGCAATTATAACGCCTTCCTTTAAATATACACAGCCTTTCGGTCCAACCAATACAAGCTTTTCAGAGCCTGCAATTTCACCTGATGGTCTGACCGGTGGGCTTACTTTAAGCTGGAATGTATCTGTTCTTGAAATTTCAACCTGTGTGTTTTTCCTCACAGGACCAAGAACACGAACATTCTCTATTACCTTAAGTGACGGTCCAACAAGTGTTACAACCTCATTTGAAGCAAACTCCCGTCCCATTAATACTTTCTTTTTAGTAAGCTCATAGCCTTTGCCAAACAATGTATCAAGGTCCTCCCTCGATAAGTGAACATGCCTTTGAGATACGCCTACTTTAATTTCGCCGTTATCCTCACGCACGCTTTCAATTGCTTCTTTTACAGCCTGAGCAATTAATTGAGCATCCATAATCTTTTCCTTTCCGGATTATTAGCCTTCCATATCAAAAAATTTAAGTATCTCTGTGCTTGGATTTGGTATAAGCTCACAACCAAATACTCTGCCCATTTTTTCAGCAGCAACTTTTCCGCTTTCCAGAGATGCTTTTACTGCAGATACATTACCTGCAACAATTGCAGTAACAAGTCTGCCTCCGAGGCGTCTTTCCATGTGAACAAGTCTTATATTTGCAGCTTTAAGCATACTGTCAATGCCCTCTATTGCCGCAACCAAGCCCTCTATCTCCAAAAGACCTATTGCCTCACCTGTGGATACAGGCGGCTCAACATTTTTCATATTTTTAGGTAAATTTTTATTATGCTTATCTTTATTTATATCAAGCAAATATGCCATATACTCCGTATCTTTAGCAGGATTTGCTATTGTATGTGATACTATAAACTTACCGTCGCCTTCTGCATAAGCCTTTGCTGCCTCAACTGCTGCGTTAACAGCCGCAACATTGCCCTCCATTTTAATTTCCATTACAAGCGGAGCGGGTGCATCGGCACTTTTTGGTCTGTTTCTGTCGAATGCTATAATTGCTACATCAGCTGCTTTAGCCGCTGCATCTGCTGCTGCTACTGCAGTTGAAAAGCTATATACTTCAACCATTCCCAAAGCTTTCATCAGTTGTCCTCCTAATTTGCTTTATTTATAAATTATACAATGTGAAGTCCATCTACCATAACGCATCTTCTCTGACGGGTAAATGAGTGAGCCGCTGTTAAGCCCTCACCTGTCGGACCTGCAATAGTAAATGTGGTATAACCCTCACCGCCTGCACCGATTCCTGCATAAGACGGAGCGTTTTTAACAAAGATTGTTGTTTCAACTGCTCTTGCAAAGCGTGTAAGGTGGTCGATGTTTTTAGAATGAATATGTGCGCTGTGGCGGTTGCCATGCTCTGCCTTGCAAGCCTTTGCAATAGCTTCATTTATATCCTTAACTCTTACTATACCAAGTACGGGCATCATCATTTCAACCTGTACAAACGGATGGCTGTCATCAACTTCAGCGATAACAAGCTTTGCATCGCTATCAATACCAAGCTGTTTTAAGAACAATTTTGCATCCTTACCAACCCAGTTTTTATTGATTGAATATTTGCCGTCTTTATTTACAAGCGCAAATTCAACAAGCTTATTAATCTGCTCACCCTTAATTAAGTAAGCACCGTTTTTGGTCATTTCGTTTATAAGCTCATCTGCAATATTTGAGAATGCAAAGCATTCCTTTTCTGCAATACATGGAAGGTTATTGTCAAAGCTTGCGCCGTTTACAATATCCTTAGCTGCTTTCTTAATATCAGCAGTATCGTCAACAATTACAGGTGGGTTACCTGCGCCTGCGCCGATAGCTTTTTTACCTGATGACAAGAGTGCTCGTACAACACCTGGACCTCCTGTTGCAACAAGCATTCTAACTATTGGGGATTTCATCATTATATTTGAAGAATCCATTGTAGGATTTTTAACCGAAACTACAAGGTTTTCAGGTCCGCCTGCTTCAAGTATTGCACGGTTTACAAGGTCAACCGCATAGTTTGCAGTTTTCTTAGCGTTTGGATGCGGATTAAATACAACTCCGTTACCTGCCGCAAGCATACCGATTGAGTTGCAAATAACAGTTTCACTTGGATTTGTTGAAGGTGTAATACTTCCTATTACACCGTAAGGTGCCATTTCAATAAGTGTTAAGCCAGCATCGCCTGTAAGTGCTGTTGGATGCAAATCTTCTGTACCCGGTGTTTTATTTGCAACAAGCTGATGCTTGATGATTTTATCGTGTACATTACCCATACCTGTTTCCTCAACACCAAGCTTTGCCATTTCAGCCGCCTCATTTAATGTGAGTTTTCTGATATTTGCAATTATATTTTCTCTCTGCTCTATTGTATAATTTCTGTAAAGCTCACGGGCATTTTTAACTGCCTCTAATGCATCGTCCATACTGTCAAAAACACCGAGCTGTCTTTTAGAAATTTCTTTTACATCAATATTCTCAACTACTTTTGCAACTATATCTCTTACATATCTTTCATCTATCATTATTAATACATCCTTTCGTTAAGGCTTTATAATAAGCTGTTATATAATATTTCTCCAGGTTTTTTCATCAGGATTTGCAATAATCGAGGTGTCAAGAAGCATTGCACGGTCGCCTGCAAGTGCTTTTGCTCTTTCAACAGATGCGGTAACTGCCGCAACCTCACCTGTAAGGAACAAGTACGATTTACCGCACATACCCTTTGCAATTCTGATTTCAATAAGCTGAACATCGGCTGTTTTTGCCGCAATATCAGCAGATGCGATAATTGAAGCTGCAGAGTATGTTTCAACCACACCCAAAGCTTTAGGGCTTTCAATTTCAACTGCACCGTATATTGCAGGAAATATTGATTCGTGTGGGTTACCAAGCACATAGCTGTCTACAAGCTTATCGCAATGTTTGGTTTTTGCACTTTCAACTGCCGCATTTACAGCACTTAAATCTCCGCTTATAAGTATAATATATTTACCGGGGCAAACTACATTTGCCTCAAGTATATCAACCTCAGATGTTTTTACCATAGTATCCGCCGCACTAACGCCCGACGCTACTGTCATAAATTCAATCATTGCTATTGCTTTTGCCATTATCTATTTACCTCCCGGAGCGAATTACAAGATAATTTTGTGTTGCCTCAACTATTTTGCCTGACATCGGTGCGGCTATTTCAGCACCAAGCTTATCGCCTACAGTTGCAATTTTGTCGCCAAAATTCACGCTGTCTCCTACTTTTACAAGAGGCTGGGCAGATATGCCTATGTGCTGACGCATCATTACCTTAAGTTCTTTTTGCTCTGTTATTTTGTCACTAAGCGGTGCTTTGACCGCATATTGTGTAAGTCCCAATCTTGCAAGCAGTCTTTTCATGTTAATCTGCCTGTAACCTCTTATGCTGTCAACCGATGCAAGAGAGGGTTTATCGGGTTTTATACCCTGCTCCCTTAATTTAATTTTAAGGTCGCCAATAATTGATTTAGGTGCAAGCCCCTGTGGACATGCATAAAGTTCACACACATTACACTGTGCGCAAAACGCTGTATTTAAAACGGCTTTAATATCTGTATCCATACCCTTTGATACTGCACGCATAACAAGGTGCGGCTCTATTGGGTGGCCTAAAAGATACCTTGGACACATATCTGTACAAGTTCTGCATTGACAGCAGGAACTCATAGACCGTTTAATTTTCATAGTTACTTTTGTTTCTCTTGTAGCTATTACGGAATGGTTTTTGGGAAGTACCAATACTGCGTTTGTGGTTTTAGTTACAGCCTCGGTTACCTTTGCAAGATTACCCGTCATAGCACCTCCGTTTAAATACGCAGGATTTTCAATTGTTTCGCCACCGGCCATTTTAATAAGCTCTTTAAATTTAGTACCGATAGGCACATAAAAAGTAGCAGAATTTTTAACTGCTCCGCCTACTGTTACATACTTATGTGTAACGGGACGGTTTTCAGTAATTGCATAATATGTATTGAGCATTGTTTCAACATTATAAACGATACAGCCAACCTCAATAGGCAATGCTCCCGGCGGTACCACCTTACCTGTACACTCATATATGGTAATAACCTCGTCACCTGCAGGATAAACCTCAGGAAG
>JAZSPJ010000142.1:0-4215 GCA_045537365.1 Clostridia bacterium | reverse complement strand
GCAAAAACCATACACCGTCTGCTTGGTGCATCTGTGCACGATGAGGATGAAATGAACTTTCAGTCCGACGAAAGCTCGCCTCTTGAAACCGATGTTGTAATTGTAGACGAGGTTTCAATGGTGGATATTGTTCTTATGAACAGTCTTTTAAATGCACTTAAAAACGGTACAAGGCTTGTACTTGTTGGCGATGCCAATCAGCTTCCGTCGGTTGGTGCAGGCAATGTACTAAGGGATATTATAAACAGTAATAAAATACCTGTTATTCGTTTAACCGAGATATTTCGTCAGGCACAGGAGAGTATGATAGTAACCAATGCTCATAAGGTTAATAACGGTATATATCCCGTATGCAATCAAAAGGATAAGGACTTTTATTTCAAAAATTTTGATAATCCTGAGGATGGATATAATTATATACTTGAGCTTTGTACAACAAGGCTTCCAAAAGCTTATGGGATGGATTATCATGATATACAGGTGCTATCGCCTGCGAAAAAAGGTGTTTGCGGTGTGTATAATTTAAATAAGGGCTTACAGGAGGCTTTAAATCCACCCGATAAAACAAAAAAAGAAAAAGAGTACGGCGAAACAATATTCCGCGAGGGGGATAAGGTTATGCAAATCCGCAATAATTATGACCTCAAGTGGGAAAGTACGCAGGATTTAACCGTAGGAGAGGGCGTTTTTAACGGCGATGTGGGTACAATACTTAAAATAAGCGATACTTTTAAAACAATCACGGTGCTTTATGATGATAAAAAGGTTGTTTATGAGTTTTCTAATCTCGATGAAATAGAGCTTGCCTACTCTGTAACCGTACATAAAAGTCAGGGCAGTGAATTCGGTGCAGTAATAATGCCGATGTATGAAGCACCATATATGCTTTTAAACAGAAATCTTTTTTATACCGGTATAACAAGAGCGAAGGATTTGGTTGTGCTTGTGGGTAAGAGAGATATTATGGCAAGAATGGTGGACAATAACAGAGAGGATAAACGCTTTTCGGGCTTAAAAGAAAGGCTTTGTACAGATGATGATATTATCAGGTTTTAAATTTTGTGTAAATACTTTTTTGGATTTTATATATCCCAAAAGATGTGTTATCTGCAATAAGTTACTACCGCTTGGGGCAGAGTTTTGCCTATGTGAAAATTGCTTAGATAAAGTAAACACTTATGAATATGTAACCGAGCTTAAGGCAAACAATAAGTTTTACAGAATAATAAGCGGTGTTGAATATATCGGCTATGCTCGTGAAAATTTAATAGATTTTAAATTTCACAATGTAGGAATACTCGGTAAAACCTATGGATATATTTCCTATAAAATATGGGAGAGGGTATACGAAAATAAGGATTTAACAAATACCGTCATTGTAGCTGTTCCTATGCACGCATCAAGGCAAAGGTCTTATAATCAGGCAGAGGTAATTGCCAAAAATCTATGTTCCCGTACAGATTTAAGCTTAACCGAAAATGTGCTTGTTAAAAAGCGCAGTATAGGCAAAATAAGTTCTTTTTCAAAAGCTGTTAAATACGAATTTGCCAAGGATGCCTTTGAGGTTATAAATTCGGAAAAAATTTATGGAAAGCACATAATACTTATAGACGATATTTATACAACGGGCACAACAGCAAGTGTATGTGCCAATGTACTGTTAAATAACGGAGCAAGCTCGGTAACTGTAATTACTGCTTGCTATACACCTATGAAGTAGCGGAGGTAAAAACTAATGCCATTACAAATACAAAATGTATCAAAAAGCTTTGGTATAGATACAGTTCTTGAAAATATATCAATGAATATAGGAGATAACGAAAAAGTTGGTTTGATAGGCGTAAACGGAGCAGGCAAAACCACCTTGCTTAAAATAATTGCAGGTGAGCAAAGCTTTGACAGCGGTACAATTTTCAAACCAAAGGATTTTAAAATAGGCTTTTTGCATCAGCAAAATAACGAGGAAACCGACAAAACTATATGGCAGACTATGACCGATGTGTTTTCCGACCTCGTTCAGCTTGAAAATGATATACGTACATTAGAACAAAAAATGAGCGATACATCCTTAAGCGGGGAGGAACACGAAAGAATTATTTCGTCTTATGCTGTAAAAAGTGAGCAGTTTGATAAAGCAGGCGGATTTGAAATGCGTGCAAATATTATGACTGTATTAAATGGTATGGGCTTTGACGGGTTCGACCTTAATATGCCTGCCAAGAATTTGAGCGGCGGCGAGCGTACAAAGCTTGCTATGTGTAAGCTGTTGGTAGAAGCACCTCAGATACTTTTGCTCGATGAACCTACAAATCACCTCGATTTTAAAACAATGCAATGGCTTGAAGCATATTTAAAAGCCTATAAAGGTGCGGTTATAACAGTATCTCACGACAGATATTTTTTAGACAGTACCGTAAACTGTATTTATGAAATAGAGCGTAATAAATGTACAAGGTATGCAACAAACTATTCGGGTTACCTTGAACAGAAAAAGCAAAACGAACAGCTTGAAAGAAAGCATTATCTTGAACAGCAGGCAGAAATTAAACGGCTTGAGGATTATGTGGACCGTAACAGGGTAAGGGCATCAACGGCAAAAAGCGCAAAAAGCAAGCAAAAAGCAATTGACAGGATGGAACTTTTGGATAGACCGTTATCAGAGCTTCGTGCCTGCAAGTTTAATTTTGAAATGGAATATCCGTCTTATAAGGATGTGCTTACCTGTACAAATTTATCGTTACAAGTAAATAAGGGCGGTATATTAACTTCAATTTCCAAAAACATAAATTTTGAAATAAAGCGCGGTGAAAAAATAGCTCTTATAGGTGCTAACGGCATAGGTAAATCCACACTTTTAAAAACCTTGCTTAATATAAATAAAAACTATACCGGTGAATTTGAGTTCGGCAGAAATGTTGAAATAAGCTATTATGATCAGGAGCAGAATTTACTTGATGCAAAAAAACGGGTTATAGATGAAATATGGGACAGACTACCACGACTTGACGAATCAGAAATACGCACAATGCTCGGCAGTATGCTTTTTTCTGAGGATGATGTATATAAGCTTGTAGGAGATTTGAGCGGTGGCGAAAGAGCAAGGCTTATGCTTCTTATAGTAATGATACAAAAGCGCAATACAATGTTTTTGGATGAGCCTACAAATCATCTTGATCTGCCAAGCAAAGAGGCTCTTGATACAGCAATAAAAGACTATAACGGTACTTTGTTTGTAGTATCTCATGACCGATATTTTTTAAATAAAATAGCCGATAAAATATTTGAAATGACAGAGAACGGAATAAATGCTTTTATGGGTAATTACGATGATTATATCGAAAAGAAATCGCAACTTTTAAGTGATGATAACCGGAAAGAAAAAAAATCACAAAAGCAATCGGCAGGGGATTACGAAACCGAAAAAAGACGGCAGGCAAATATAAAAAACAAAACCAAAAAAATGCAGAATGCCGAAGCCGACATTGTAGCTTCAGAGGCTAAAATTGAGGAACTAAACATAAGTCTTGAAAAATGCGGTGCTGATTATGAAAAAGCAAAGAAAGTTTACGATGAAATTGAGCAAATCCAAAAATCAATAAATGAGCTTTATGAATTGCTTGAGACATTGGAAACAGAACTTGATGAATTAAATAATATGTAAAAAACGGTCTGTTCATTTTTGAACAGACCGTTTAAGCTTTTAAAGTTTTACAGCTTTTTCAACTGCCTTAAATATTAACGGTGCAACAATTGCTGTAATAATTATTTCAGGAAGCATATAGCATCCGTTATATACAAGCGAGTACACAAAGCTCATCATAGCAGGGCTTAAGCTGTTTAGTACCCAATCGCAAAATCCTTTAAACACTCCGATTTGCGAAAGCCCTGTTTCGTCGCCAAAAAACCAGCTTGCCCAACTGCCAAAAAATATTACACCCGATATAATGTGCATTATGTACCTTAAAACTGTTGAAACAATTGCTCCTAAGCATATTTCCAAAGAACTGTTTTTAAGCTTATCTTTAAATATACCGCTAATACCTAATGCAGAAAATGCCAGAACATAGTCTATAATACATATACTTATAGCCTGCGGTATAAGCATCTGACTTTCGCCCGGCAAAAAGAATGCCGATACTGTGTCCATACCTGTAAGCATTTGAATGATAGCATATACAAAGCCTGTGATTAAACCCCATTTTACTCCGTACATAT
>JAZSPJ010000005.1:0-6168 GCA_045537365.1 Clostridia bacterium | reverse complement strand
AAATCCCGTGGTAGCGATACCGTGTCGGTTCGACCCCGACCACCGGCACCAGAAAAAAGCATCGACTTTGTCGATGCTTTTTTCAACTAAATACGTCTTTCAGGCGGAATAAATCTGCTTTGCAGATGAAATCACTTCGTGATGAAATCTTGCTTCGCAAGGATAAAAGACGGATTTAATTTCATCAAAGCAAAAGGCTTTGATTTCATCCAAACTTGTTTGGATTTCATCGTGGCTTTGCCACGATTTCATTACACTTGTCAACAAAAAAGGAGCTTTAATAGCTCCTTTTCCTTACTTATTAATCATTTTCAATAAATTCTTGGCAGACTGTTGCTCTGCCTTTTTTTTGCTTGAGCCTGTACCCTTTTGAGAGCCAAAACCCTTTATGGTTGCCTGTGCTTCAAACACTGTGTTATGTTCAGGCCCTGACTTTGAAACTATTTCGTATACTACTGTTTCGCCTTGTGACTGTGCATACTCCTGCAATTTTGATTTATAGTCCTCATCATCACCGCCATATTTTGCGGATTCAACTATTGCATTTTCAAGATTTTCAAGTACAAATTTTTTTGCAGGCTCAATACCGCCATCCAAAAACATTGCCGCAATCAGCGACTCCACCGCATCGGCTAAAACCGACGGCTTACACTTGCCGTTTGAACGCAGTTCCCCTTTCGAAAAGCGCATATACTCACCCAGCTGATACTTATTTGCAATTTTTGCAAGGGATACCTCACACACAACAGAAGCTCTTATTTTTGAAAGCTCACCCTCTGTATGCTTTGGGTAATTTTTAAATAAATACTCGCTTACTATAACACCCAATACAGAATCGCCTAAAAATTCAAGCCTTTCATTGCTTTTAACAGAACCTTCCTTAACCTCATTTAAATACGAGCTATGTGTCAGTGCATTTAAAAGCAATGTATCGCTATTAAATTTATAACCTATATTTTTTTGAAGTGCATCAAGTTTCATTCTATCAAAACCCCCGCGCACAAATTATTTTGCTACTTCTTCAATATACGATACAGCATCGCCAACTGTAACAAAAGAATCTATTGCGTCTTCATCCATTTCAATATCAAACTCTTCCTCAATTGCAGTAAGTACCTCGTAAAGTTCGAGTGAATCCACTCCAAGGTCTTCTCTGATAACAGTATCCTTTGCAATTATGCTTGCATCAATACCAAGCTGCTCTGCTATAATTTCTTTTATTCTTTCAAATTCCATTTTAAATATGCCTCCTATTTTGTTTATGTAAAATTTACATTAATTATTATATTAGATGATGTATACTTTGTCAATGAATATTTTTACAGTTTTATATATTTTTTCTTGCCTTAAGTATTCGCATAATAACAGGACTTAATACAACATTTAAGCCAAGCTCAAACAAAAAGTTTGTACCAACAAGAACAACTATTATATATTTGCCTACATTTGTTCCGCCTGACCACTGAGTTATGGTATCCATAAAAAACAAATAACAGCCAATTAAAAATACTCCCGTATTAACAACAGGACACACTATTGCGCTTGTTGCAACCGCAAGGCTTTCGCTGTGTTTTGCCAAAGCTTCGTATACCAAGCCTGACACAAAGCCACAGGCTACGCCTTTTGCTATAACTGTTATAATTGTTCCCGGCACATTAACTGCTAAAAATGTATTTGCATCGCCGGTTGCAAACACCATTATACTGAACACAAAGCCCAGCCACGCACCGGCTTTTTTGCCGCAGGTTGCTGTACCGATTACAATGGGTATCAACACCAATGAAGGGGCAAATATGCCGAATACTACCCTTAAAAATACTGCCAGTCCCTGCAGTACCACTACAAGTGCTGTTAAAATACCAAGAAGCACCATTGTACGGGTTGACATTTTTTCTTTTTTGTTTACCATTTCTTTTTCCTCCTTGCTGTCGTTCGGAAATATCCGATACAACGCATAAAAATTTTTTAACTGTTCTTTTTATATAAAATATTTAAACCTTTTAATACAAGGTCAATATCCAATGTAATATCGTGCTTACAATGCTCTACTATTGTCGCCGAAAGTCCGCCTGTAGCATATACATTAAGCTCTTCGCCCATTTCGTCGTTAAAGCGGTCTATCATACCATCTATAAGGCTGGCATTACCAAACACTACGCCCGAGCGCATACAGTCCGCCGTATTTTTGCCTATTACGGATTTTGGCGCTTCAAGGCTGATTTGCGGTAGCTGTGCAGTTCCGCTTGCAAGTGCTTTTAAGCCTATTGCAACGCCTGGTATTATAGATACACCTATAAACGCTCCGCTTTTATCCATAACCATCATTTTGGTTGCCGTGCCCATATCTATTATAAGCGACGGGCTGCCATATATGTGATGTGCAGCAACACAGGCGCAAATAAGGTCGGCTCCTACACTTGCAGGATTATCGCAATGAATGTTAATGCCTGTTTTTATACCGGGGCCAACAAGTATTGCATCAACACCGTAAGCAAGCTTTACTGCCTTTATCATAACACTGTTGAGCGGTGGTACAACCGATGATATAATTGCACCTTTAATCTCGTTTCGGACAACCTTATGCAAATTCATTACACTTAATATTTTTGTTGCATACTCGTCCTCTGTTTTAGTTGGATTGGTTTCAATGCGTGCAACAAACTCCAGCTTATCATCCACAAATCCGCCCAAAACTATGTTAGTATTTCCAATATCTATTGCAAGTATCATATAATTGCCTCTTTTCTTGTGATTAAATCTCAAAATCAATACAGATTCTATTTGCTGTATACGGTCTTACATAAGTATCTGCAACCTGAACATGCAAAGGGTGAACAGCATATTTTTTTAAAGCATCCTCACTTTCAAACAAGGAGTCAAGCATAAAATCTCCCGTAGATGAATTAAGCTTCTCTGTCTGAACTTTCATTTCCAAAAGTCCCGGTATTTTCCCCTTTAAGTTCTCTAACTCCTTTTTAATTGTTGCTTTGATTTCATTCTTTTGTGTTTCATCGTATTCGTCCTTTAAATTCCATAATATTACATGCTTTACCATTTTAATTTCATCTCCTATGCAAAATGTTTTTTAAAAGTTTTAATCCATTCATTTTTTATAAATACATGACCGTATTCACTTGGGTGAACACCATCGTGTACCCAATAAGATGAATCTCCATACTCCGCAGTTAACTTATCGAAGCCCTCCTGAAGCGGTACAAAAGGTAAGTTAAACCGCTCTGCAACTTTTTTTGACATACTGGCTCGCAATCGTACCTCTTTATCAAACACTTCCCAGTTTTGCTCTGTGCCCAAGCCTTTTAAAGCATAAGGCTCAAGTATCATTATCTTTAAATCGGGCAGTTCTTTTATTACTTCCTCTATAAGCATACAGTAAATTTTAAAGAATTTATCTGCATCAACTCCGTTAGGATTATCGGTAAAATCGTGCCATACATCATTTACCCCTATTAAAATGCTCATAACATCAGGCTTTATGTTTAATATATCACTTTTCATACGGGCATACAGGTCTACAATTCTATTACCGCCTACACCTCGATTTAAAAACAAGTATTTACCCGGCTGTTCAAAGCCGAGTTCTGCTGCAGTATAAAGTACATATCCCCTGCCAAGGTCGTAACCGTTCTCTCTATCACGCAGAGTATCGGTAATTGAATCACCCTGAAATAAAATTTTCATTATCTGTTCCTCCGTTAACTTATGTAATTTATAATTCCGCAAAATATTGCCCAGGCAATTTTTTTGCGGTATTTTTCTGTGTTTAAAAGGCTTTCTTCCTTTTCATTCGACAAAAAACCACATTCAACTAATGCAGACGGTATTGTGGCATTTTTTAAAATAAATATTTCCGATGTTTCCTTTTCAACTCTTTCGTTGTTGTTATCAAGTACATCGGCAAGGCTTCGTTGCAAAGCTCCGCCAAGGTGTTTGCTTTCCTCGCTTTTGGATGGATAAAACACCTGTGCGCCATAATACTTACTATCGGTAAATTTATTTTGATGAATACTTATAAACAAATCTGCATCGCCGCTGTTGAGCATATTTCTGCGGTAAGTCAAATCCTCACGCTTAATCTCACGGATTTTTTTATCCTTTGTATCCTCAATCGGCGTGTTTTTATCATACCTCGTAAGCAGTACATTAAATCCCGATTTTTCCAGCAATGCTTTAAGTCGGAATGCAATATCAAGATTAATATCACTCTCAACAGTACCCTTTAAACCTGTTGCTCCCCCATCAGGGTATCCGTGACCTGCATCTATCAATACAGTTTTTTGATAGTACACAGGCGATGTTGCCGTCTGCGGTTTATAAAAAAAGCAACAGCATACTAAAGCAACGCATATTAATGCAGATACAAATATAAACTTATATTTGTACATATAATCACTCCCAAGTATATTTTTATAATTCAATATACTTAAGAATACTTAAAAATATGATTTATAAATCCATTTTATACAAATTAAGTATATACTCTGCGCAAATTGCTGCCGCAGGCATATAATCCTTTACAGGCGCGCCAATTGCTCCCATGCCCGAAAATTTACTTTCAAAGCCGTATCGTGGCATATTTTCGGTCAAAACACCTGCATCGGTAGAATAACACTCATATATAACGCCGTGTCTTTCAAACTCATTTTTAATGGTTAAAACGGTTTTTTTAATAATCTCGTTTGCTTTGTCATTATAGCCGTATTCCTTTAAGCCTTTTGCAATTAAATAGTTATATTCAACCCACATTGGTCCTTTATACATATCCTGCTGTTTTATTTCCCGTTTGGAAACAGACGGTATGCATACTCTTGTATTAAATTCCGCAGGACTTGAAAGCTTATCCAATAAAACCGAGGCAATATCGCCTGTACAAACACCTGCAAACAGCGGTATAAAGCTTGCAACGGTTTTAACTTTTTTATAATTGGAGCTAACAATGGTACTATCGTAATAAAAACCGTCAACAACATCAAAAAGTGCTATATTTACAGCTTTTTTTATGCGTGAATACATTACATCCCAATATGCTGCCTCACTGCGCTTATCTATAATCTTGGCAATGCGGCTTAAGCACCTTGCCTCATTTGCAACATAGCAGGACAAATCCACGCTATCCATTAAAACACCATCATCAAAACGGGGTGAATTTACCATATTACACTCTGTGTTAAAATCAGCATAAAAGCTATCGGTTTTCCATTCAAACACATTATTAT
Organism: Clostridia bacterium; assembly: GCA_045537365.1. Taxonomy (GTDB): domain Bacteria; phylum Bacillota; class Clostridia; order UMGS1810; family UMGS1810; genus UMGS1810. The sequence goes on along the minus strand of JAZSPJ010000005.1, from coordinate 934 downwards.
TGTTTATATCTCTTTTATCTATAACAAATTTTACGCAGTCTCTTAATTTATCATAAACCGCTTCAAGAGCATTTTTATCGTCACCGAAAACCTCTAAAAAGCCCCACGCAAGAAGCGGCGGTGCTATTAAATCCTCACGGCAAGCCTCGTCAAAAGGCAAAGCACCTGACGAAAGTATCATTTCCCAAATCGTTACAAGTGTACTTTTTGCATATACAGGAAATATATTCTTAAGCGCAACCGCACTTATTACACTTTTAAACACATTAATTGTGTTTAATTTATCGGCACAGGGCAATAGTACTCCCGGCCGTTCAGGTGAAAAATCGTTATCTGCAACGCTTGCCTTAACTGTTGATATACATTTATAATAAAGCTTTTGTATATCATCTATTACATTAACGGGTTGCGGAAGGACCTGATAATAGTCTATTTTTTTATTGGTTTCAGCATTTACATTTAGTTTAAGGGCTTTAAGCGCTCCCTCGGTTGCATCTTTTTTATTATCGGCATAGCAAAGAGCATACTTTGTACCCATTTGCTTTTCACAGGCAAATGCAAAGCAAAAATCCTCACCCTCATACAGTTCGAGATTATCCTCTTTGGTAAAAGCCGCTTCTCCGTCAACAGTTAAATGAGCACCAACATACATACTGGAATAGAACAGCATTACATTTTGAGATGCCATTGTTATACAGCACTTATATATGTCCTGACCGCTATATATATCGGCTGTAATTATATCGCTTAAAACACAGGCAGGTTTAATATGGTCGATACCAGTCATATCAACCGTGAAAACTGCTTTATTTAAAAAGCAAATGCCAAATCTATCGCCTAAAAGCCTGCCATACATAGCTTTATTTCTGTTGCAGATACCATTGGCACCCGAAAACGATACCAACGCGCCCTGCCCCCATTTATCAGGAAACAG
>JAZSPJ010000047.1:0-7731 GCA_045537365.1 Clostridia bacterium | reverse complement strand
TATCATACAGGCGCAAAAATGCATTGGTTTGGATCACTTCTTTCGGCAAGTAAAGCTGTACTTCTTCGCGGTGTTAAGCCCGAGTGGATTTTACGCGCAATTAGCGAAGAGAAATGTTCAATAGTTTGGCTTTTGGTACCGTGGGCACAAGATTTGCTTGATGCTATTGAGTCAGGCAGTATTGATTTAAATGACTACTATCTTGATAAGCTTCGCCTTATGCATATAGGCGCTCAGCCCGTACCCCCAAGCCTTATTAACCGTTGGCTTAAAATATTCCCACATCATCAGTACGATACCAATTACGGTCTTTCAGAGTCAATTGGACCCGGTTGTGTGCATCTTGGCGTTGAAAATGTTCACAAGGTTGGCGCAATCGGTAAAGCAGGCTACCTTTGGGAAGTTGATATTGTAGATGAGCATGGCAATAAAGTTCCCGCCGGTGAAGTAGGCGAACTTATTGTAAAAGGTCCCGGTGTTATGACCTGTTATTACAAAAACCCCGAAGCCACAGCTGATACACTTAAAAACGGTTGGCTTTATACCGGCGATATGGCAAAGGTAGATGAAGATGGCTTTATTTACCTTGTAGACCGTAAAAAGGATGTTGTTATTTCGGGCGGTGAGAATATCTATCCCGTTCAGATTGAGGACTTTTTGCGCGCTTATGATAAAATTAAAGATGTTGCGGTTATTGGTCTTCCCGATGCAAGACTTGGTGAAATTGCAACAGCTATTATACAGATTAAAGAGGGTTTGACGGCAACAGAGGAAGAAATAAACGATTTTTGTCTTGATATGCCAAGATATAAAAGACCGAGAAAGATTATTTTTGCGGATATCCCGCGTAATCCTACCGGCAAAATAGAAAAACCTAAGTTAAGACAGATTTATTGCGGTAACAGTGTTGTTGCACAGCAGAATGAAATAGAATAATATCAGAAAGGAAATATAAGCTATGAAAAAGTTGTTACTTGGTAATGCTGCAGTAGCAAGGGGTGCTTATGAGGCAGGTGTAAATGTTGTTGCATCATACCCCGGTACTCCAAGCACAGAAATTACCGAAGAAATAGTTAAATTTGAGGAAATATATGCAGAGTGGTCGCCTAACGAAAAAGTTGCAGGCGAGGTTGCAATAGGTGCATCAATTGCAGGTGCAAGAACTATGAGCTGTATGAAGCATGTAGGTCTTAATGTTATGGCAGACCCTGTTTTTACAGTAAGCTATACCGGTGTAAACGGCGGTCTTGTATTTTGTGTTGCCGATGACCCCGGTATGCATTCATCACAAAACGAGCAGGATTCAAGGCATTATGCAAAAGCATCTAAAATAATGATGCTTGAGCCTGCAGATTCAAGTGAATGTAAGGAATATACTAAGCTTGCATTTGAGCTTTCGGAAAAGTTTGATACACCCGTATTTATCCGTTTATCTACAAGAGTTTCGCACTCGCAGAGCCTTGTGAAGCTTGAGGACAGATTGGATGTACCTGTTAAAAACTATGAGAAAAATATAGGTAAATATGTTATGATGCCCGGCAATGCCATAAAACGCCATGTTGTGGTCGAGGACAGAATAACTGCCATAAAAGAATTTGCAAACAACTGCACACTCAATACAGTTGAAGAAAACGGTTCAAAAACAGGCGTAATTACAGCAGGTATTGCTTATGAATATGCAAAAGAGGCACTTGACGATAAGGTTGATTACTTGAAGCTCGGTATGGTATACCCTCTCCCCGAAAAATTACTTAAGGAATTTTGCCAAAAGTATGATGAGGTATATGTAATAGAGGAGCTCGACCCATATATTGAGGATGCATGCAAGGCTCTTGGATTAAATGTAAAAGGCAAGGAATTATTTACTTTACTTGGCGAATATACACCAACTATGATAAAAGCGGCAGTATTAAATAAACCCGCACCGGAATTTGTTCCTGTTAATGAAACTTTGCCTGTAAGACCGCCTGTAATGTGCGCAGGATGTCCGCACAGAGGCACATTCTATGTGCTTAAAAAGCTTGGTCTTGTAGTTTCGGGCGATATTGGTTGCTATACTCTTGGTGCAGCAGCACCGCTTCAATCCGTTGATACAACAATTTGTATGGGTGCATCAGTTAGTGCCGCTCACGGTATGGCAAAGGCACAGGGCAGTGAATTTAATAAAAAGCTTGTTTCTGTAATAGGCGATTCAACCTTTATGCATTCAGGTATAACAGGTCTTGTAGATATTGTTTATAACAAAGGCAACAACACAGTTATTATACTTGATAACTCCATTACAGGCATGACAGGCCATCAGGATAATCCGACAACAGGCTATACTATCAGAGGCGAGGAAACAAAGCAGGTAAATCTTGTAGCACTTTGCAAAGCTGTAGGCATTGAGCATATTACCGTATGCGACCCATTTGATATTAAAGAGTTTGAAAAAGTGGTAAAATGCGAAGTAGAGCGTGAGGCGCCATCGGTAATTATTGCACAAAGACCTTGTGCACTTCTTAAAACAGTAAATTACAAAGGTCATTGCAAAATCGGCGATAACTGCAAAAACTGTAAAATGTGTATGAAGCTTGGTTGCCCTGCAATTACAGTTAAGGACGATAAGGTTGTAATAGACAGCACACAGTGTAACGGTTGCGGACTTTGTATAAATGTTTGTCCGTTTAATGCAATAGAAAAGGAGGAAAACTGATATGGCAAATAAGACAAAAAATATAATGATTGTCGGCGTTGGCGGTCAGGGTACTCTTCTTGCCAGCAGAATACTTGGCAATGTAGCTATAAGCGAGGGTTACGATGTTAAGGTTTCCGAAGTACACGGTATGAGCCAACGTGGCGGAAGTGTTGTAACCTATGTTAAATACGGCGACAAGGTACACTCCCCTATTATAGACAGAGGCGAGGCAGATATTATACTTGCATTTGAGCTTTTGGAGGCATACAGAGCAATGCCGTTTTTAAAACCCGACGGCAAAATAATAGTTAACTCGCAAAAAATAGACCCTATGCCTGTCATAACAGGTTTAGCACAGTATCCCGAAAACATCGGCAAAAAGCTTGGCGAAAGTGTTAATACAACAGTTGTTGATGCACTTTCTGCTGCAAAAGAGGCAGGAAATATCAAGGCTGTGAATGTTGTGCTTATAGGTGTTCTTGCAAAATCAACAAACATAGCTTACGAAAAATGGGTTGAAACAATAAAGACAACCGTTCCTCCAAAGTTTTTGGAAGTTAACTTGAAGGCGTTTGAAATTGGCTATAATTTATAATTACAAGGAGTGGTTAAAATGGCATTTTGGCAACCGGAATATGAAACAATGTCCCGTGAAGACATAAAAAAAGACCAGAGCGAAAAGCTTAAATGGCAAGTAAAAAGAATGTACGAAAAAGTTGAGCTGTTCAGAAACAGAATGGACGAAAAAGGTCTTAAACCCGATGATATTAACAGTGTTGAGGATTTACATAAGCTCCCATTCTCGTATAAACAGGATTTAAGAGATTATTACCCTTACGGCTTGTTTGCCGTTCCTATGACAGATATAAGGCGTGTACACGCATCATCGGGCACAACTGGTAAGCAGATTGTTGTTGGATATACGGATAAGGACCTTGAAATGTGGTCGGACTGCTTTGCAAGAATACTTCTTGCGTCAGGCGGTGATGCAAACTCAATAGTTCAGGTAGCCTACGGACTTGGCCTGTTTACAGGCGGTTTTGGTGCACACGACGGTACTGTAAGAATAGGTGCAACAGCCATACCGATTTCATCTGGCAATACTCAAAGACAGATACAAACTATGATAGACTTTGGTGCAACAGTGCTTTGCTGTACACCTTCTTATGCGATGTACCTTGGCGAAACCATTGAAGAAATGGGCGTAAAAGACCAGCTTAAGCTTAAAGCAGGTATTTTCGGCGCAGAACCCTGGACCGAGGAAATGCGTACACAGATAGAAAGCAAGCTTGGGCTTAAAGCCTACGATATTTACGGTCTTTCAGAAATTATGGGCCCCGGTGTTTCTTATGAATGTGAGTACCAGTGCGGTATGCATGTTTGCGAGGACCACTTTATACCTGAAATTATCGACCCCGATACAGGTGAAGTATTACCTGAAGGCGCACAAGGTGAGCTTGTATTCACTACAATTACCAAAGAGGGCTTTCCTCTTATAAGATACCGCACAAGAGATATTTGCTCACTCAACTATGAGGTGTGCAAGTGCGGCAGAACCCACGTAAGAATGAACAAACCTCAAGGCAGAACAGACGATATGCTCATTATAAGGGGTGTAAATGTATTTCCGTCACAGATTGAGGAAGTACTTTTAAAAATCGGCGGAGATATTACCCCTAACTATCAGATTATAGTAGACCGTGAAAACAACACCGATACTTTCTGCGTAAATGTTGAAATGAGCGAGGATTTATTCTCCGACGGCATTAAGGCAATACAGAGGGTTGAAAAACAAATAAGCGACAATTTAAGAAGCACTCTCGGTATTGGTCCTAAAGTAAGCCTTGTTAACCCCAAGTCAATAGAGCGCAGCGAGGGTAAGGCAAAACGAGTAATTGACAAACGAAAATTAAAATAATTTAAGAAAGGACTTGATTTTATGTTTATAAAACAGCTTTCAATTTTTGTAGAAAACAAAGCAGGCAGACTGCAGTCAATTATAAACGGTTTAAGTGAAAACAATATTAATATAAGAGCATTATCCATTGCCGACACAACAGATTTTGGTATTTTAAGAATTATTGTTGACAATACCGATAAAGCAAAGCTCGTACTCAAAGGAATGGGCGTAATATCAAAGTCAACCGATGTTATTGCGGTTTACATTGATGACCGCAGCGGCGGACTTGCTGATATATTAAATATTGTTGCAAATGCAGGCGTAGGCATTGAATATATGTATGCATTTATGCACAGAACAGAGGGTAAGGCTCTTATGGTACTTAAAGCCGATGATGAAGCAAAAGCTGAACAGGTATTAAAAGACCATAATGTTTCACTTTTAAAACCTGAGGATATATAAGCACAAAAGCCACCGATTAATCGGTGGCTTTTTTTAATGGTAAAAATGCTGCTCTATCTTTTCGGGGCTTTGTTTAAATTCGCTCGGTGTAACACCGTATATATCCAAAAACACTCTGTTAAAGCTTCTAATACTGCCAAAGCCTGCAGAATATGCCGCATCCGAGCAGGATGTACCGTTTACAATCATCATTCTTAAGGCATAACAGCACCGTTGATAATTAACATAAGATTTAAAGCTTATTTTTATATATTCATTAAATTTCTTAGAAAGTGTAACAGGGTGTACTCCTGCATATTTTGCGACCTTTTCTAAAGTTACATCCTCATCAAAATGCTGATTTATGTAATTAAGTGCGCAAAGCAAAGTATCGTCAAGCCTGTTTTTGCCTGCAACAAAGCCAAGCTTTTCTTTCGCCTCGTAACATATTGGTGCAAGTATTGCCTGCGCAAGAACATCGGAGTTGGTTTTGCCCCACTCATTTATAAACTTGGTAATAAACGCAAACATATCGGGCGACATATCAAAAACGCTTTTTGTATTACTATGGTTCTTTAAATAATTATAAAAACATTCAACAAACTCATTTGAAAAAACCAAAATAATGCTTTCATTATCCTGATTTGATGTGTAGCTATGCCTTTCAAATGGCTGTATAAATGCAACCTGTCCCGCTTTCACCTCATATTTTTTATTACCTATTAAAGCATCCAATACTCCCGAAAGCACTATTACAAATTCCATATTTAAGTTTTCGTGAATTCTGCAATTAATGTTTACGAGTTTCCGTGCAGTAAAATGATACAATTTATTATCCCAGATATTTATATTTTTTTCCATATTATGCTTCTCCAAAATAGCTTTTCGCTAAATTTTGACTATATATTATACATATTTTGTCTTGCTTATTATTTATTCTTTTGCTATATTTAAGTTGTAATTAATGTGATTATATCATAATAAATTTAAGTTTGCAATATTTTTCGACATTCTGATGGGAGTGATTGCATGAAAAAAATTTCTGCTTTTTTAAAATACGATTTACTTAAAGACAATCCGCTCAAAGTACTTGCATGTTTAACTCTTCCGTTGTTTATTGTAAATATGTTTTCAATTTTCACAACATCAATAACCAACGATATATTAAGTAAACATATAGGTCAGATAATATTTTCTATTTCAGGTTTGCTTTCATCAGTAAACACAACAATGCTACAGATTGTAAGTGGTATCCCCTCTGCCTCCTGGATAAAAACAGCAGGATACTACTCAAAGAATAATAACGAAACTGCAGGCAAATATTATGTAAACTCAATTTATGCCATAACAATTATCGAATTTTTATGTATTTCTCTGTTTTGGTTTGGAGCAGATGTTATTTTCACGGCAGTCAGTATTCCTGATTCAATATACAGTCAGGTTATGCTTTATTATAAAGTATTTTTAATATCCACATTTTTTACATCTGTTTCAACGCTTATTACAACCATTGCAACAGGCGTCGGCAGTGTAATGGATTTATTTATAAGAAACCTTTTAACCCTTATCTCAGGCATAATTATAAACTACATAGTTTTGGCAGTTTTTAAATTAAGTATCAGGGGTGCTGTTCTCTCCGGCATTATAAATAACCTTGTAACCATATTTATATGCCATTTAATAATACATAAGAACGGCATAAAGCTGAAACTTAACAAACGCAATTTAACCCCCGATTTTAAGTTTATATTCAGCATTATCAGGTATGGTATGCTTATATCGCTACAAACACTTTTATGCAGTATGGGCGGTCTTGCAGTCTCACTTCAAACAAACAAATACCTTTCGCTCGACTACATATCCGTTATACCAATTTTGTTGCCTATAAACGCACCTATGAATTCGCTAATGCTTGCAGGCAATATATTTGTACCGCCAAACTATTCAGCCGGCAACAGTGACAGAATTAAAAAATACTTAAAAATTGCTTTATCAGCATGTATAGGATACAGCATCATCAGTTTTATAATTTTTTATTTTGCCGGCGAGGCATATTATAGCACATTATTTGACGACCCGAACCTTATAAGCCTTGGAAAATTCTACTGGCGATGGTATGGCTTCAGCACGATGCTTGTTTCTGTTATGTGCGTTATACGGCCATTTTACGATTGCATAGGTCTAGCCAAGGTATCGCTGTTTTCAGGCTTGTGTGAAATGACAGGCTATTTTATCTCAGCATTTTTAATTATACCCAACTTCGGCAATATAGGTCATGCGGCGGCAACAACATTCAGTTACACAATAGCTACAATTTACCTTGTATCAATGTATTATATTTTGCGCCGCCGAATATACGAGCGATGCGATGAGCAAAAGCATTATAAAAAAATTCGGGAGTGATTTTTTAATTACTCCTTAATTTTTTTGTCCGAAAAATGTTGACACGGCAATACATTTATGTTATTATATATAAGTAATTTAACAGGCGAACGGCGTAATAAATTGATAATTGAAAATGGAAAGTTGAAAGTGAGTAAATAAAAAAGAAAGCTCTTTGCTTTTAGCCGATTGTGTTGAATTAGAAAAATTACTAGTAAGCATTATCAAGTATTCAAAACAATAGTTTTCAATTTTCAATTATCAACTTTCAATTTAATAAACGCGGGCGTGGCGGAATTGGCAGACGCACCAGATTTAGGTTCTGGCGGGA
>JAZSPJ010000090.1:0-1866 GCA_045537365.1 Clostridia bacterium | reverse complement strand
TTATCTGCTTTAATCAAAACAGTTCACTCCTTTCAATTATCATCATTTAAAAACTCATTTTTTACCAATTCGCATAATTCATTTTCGCAAAAATCCAAAAATTTCAGCTTTTTAACAAGCTGTTTAAATTCGTTTAAAATTTCGTCTGTATTACTGCGTTTTACAAGCTCTTTTTTAGGTGCTACAAAGCTCCCTTTAGCCTTTATCGAGTATATAAAACCCTCGGCTTCCAAATCCTTATATGCTTTTTGTATTGTATTGGGGTTTATTGCAAGCATACCTGCAAGCTCCCTTACAGACGGTATTTTATCATCCTGATTTAACACTCCGTTTACAATAAGCTGTTTATATTTTTCTTTAATTTGTTCATAAAGCGGTCTGTGGTCACCGTAATCAAGCCTAAACATTTAAACACCTCCTTTTTTGTATTATCTGTACTATAACAAATAATACAGTATTTTTTTAAATTTGTCAATAGGTTTTATGAATTTTTTTATTAACAATAAGTTCAGGATAAAAAAATAGAAATCTGCATATCAAAATTGCAGATTTCCACATAATACATTTTATTAATTTATCATTTAAGCCTATAATTGGTATATACTTAAAATTAAAGTACCTTACAATTATTTTTTTGGATTAACAATATCACGCCAATCAAGGTCGCCTCTTTCAAGACCATGTATAAGAACCTCTGCAGTTGCAACATTAGTAGCAAGAGGTATATTATGCACATCGCAAAGCTTATTAATAGAATTTAAATCAGGCTCGTTAGGAAGCTGTGTTAAAGGGTCTCTGAAAAACAAAACAAGGTCAATCTCGTTATAGGCAATTCTAACTCCTATTTGCTGATCTCCGCCCTGTGTGCCCGAAAGAAACTTATCAACCTTTAAACCGGTAGCATCAACAATTAAACCGCCCGTAGTACCCGTGGCAATAAGATTATGTTTTTCCAGTATGCCTTTATAAGCAATGCAAAACTGTACCATAAGTTCTTTTTTCTTGTCATGCGCAATTAAAGCAATGTTCATTTATTTTTACCTCCTGTCACACTAATTTTTCAAAAGTTTTTTGTTTTTAATATACGATGTTTCAAAATGAAAATCTATTGCGTTTACATGATTTCCAAGTATTCTTGATACAATATTTTCAATAGCAATGCCTGCTTTAAACATTGTATTGCCTGCAATAGCAGCCGAATTTTCGGTAATTATATCAATCTCGTACTCCTCAGGTACAAGACCTAAAAGCCTGCAGCCGACTCTGTCTAAAGCATCGTCAACATTCATAACCTTGCCGTGTGCAACAACCTCAGGCACAATTTTATTTATAATAAGGCTTATATCTGCCTTACCTGCAATGTGCGAGTTTACAAGTGAATCCGCACATCTGACCGACAGTTCTGAAAGAGTTGTTACAACTGTTACCTTGTCAAGCACACTCATTATGTATGAATTACTTAAAAACACATGAGGTATGTCTACAAACACGCAATCGTAATTATCCTTAACTTTATCTATTATATATGCAAGCCTGTTTACATCCACAACCTCGGTAGTATATAGCCTTGTTGCATTTATTATTGATAAATTTTCATACTCACTGCACTCAACTGTAACATCGCCAACCTGGGCATAATCGTCAAGACAGTCAACCAGATTAAAAGCTGTAAATTCCTCAGCTCCTAAAATATAGCCAACCCCCATAGTACCGAAGCACGCATCAATAATACAGGTTTTTCTGCCACGGCGAGCCATCGATACAGCAATATTGGCACAGAGTGTAGATACTCCAACTCCGCCCTTTGAGGAGGTTATACCTATTGCTATAGCCATAGCAGATTTCACCTTCTTTTCATATCAAAGT
>JAZSPJ010000135.1:0-4364 GCA_045537365.1 Clostridia bacterium | reverse complement strand
GAACAGTGGGTTGAAATGGATATAGAATATATACAAACAAGAACGTATTTAAACGATATAAAAATTATGCTTAAAACACCCATAGTTATGATTACAGCTACGGGCAGATAAAACTATCTTGGAGTTGATAAAATGAAAGTTGCTATGATTGGGCACAAGGTTGTACCGTCAAGAAGGGGCGGTATAGAAAATGTACTTACAACATTATGCCCGATATTGGTTCAAATGGGAGTGGATGTTACTTGTTACAACCGCTCGTCAGATAAAGTTGAAAATGAATATGTAGGAACAGTTGAAAACAAAATGTATAAGGGCGTAAAACTAAAAAATGCCTTTACACTTAACTTTCGGGGTTTTGCGGCAATGATAGCATCGTTTACGGCGGCAATATCGGCATCATTTGTAAATTACGATGTTATCCACTTTCACGCAGAGGGCCCTTGCGCAGCACTTTGGATACCGAAGCTTTTTGGCAAAAAATGCGTTGCAACAGTTCACGGGCTTGACTGGCAGAGGGAAAAATGGGGCAAAGGTTTTGCATCCAAATATATAAAATTCGGTGAAAAAATTCTTGCAAAGTATGCGGATGAGGTTATTGTATTAAGCGAGGCGGCTCAGAATTATTTTAAAGAAACTTATAACCGTGACACCGTAATTATACATAACGGAATTGACAGACCTCAAAAAAAAGATGCTGAGCTTATCACACAAAATTGGGGGCTTGAAAAGGATAGCTATATATCAATTGTGTCAAGGCTCACCGCTGAAAAAGGAATTCACTACCTCATAGAGGCTTATAAAAAAATTACAACTGATAAAAAGCTTGTTATTGCAGGCGATACAAGCGATACAGATGATTATGTTGCTATGCTTAAAGAAATGGCAGGCGATAATGTAAATATTATATTTACAGGCTTTGTATCGGGAGATACTTTAAATGAGATATATTCAAATTCTTATTTAAATGTTTTGCCGTCAGACCTTGAGGGAATGTCCCTTTGCTTGTTGGAATCGCTTTCGTACAGCAACGCACTTTTGTGCTCAGATATTCCTGAAAATACATCGGTAGCCGAGGACAGAGCAGTTTACTTTAAAAAAAGCGATGTTGACGATTTGGCTGAAAAGCTTCAGGCATTGTGCGACGACAACAGTCTTGTTGAAAAATTAAGGGACGGAGCGGACGAATTTATTTTAAACAAATATAACTGGAAGGATATTGCTAAAGAAATTTCAAAGCTTTATAAAAATTTATGAGAAAAGGTATGTTTAGTATGGATTTAATGAATAACATTGAAAAAACAGAAAAATACCACGACCAGGTTAAAGACATTTTTAAAAACCTTGTATCTTATGAGGTTTATGAAAAATGGGTTGATGACTTTGAACTTGACGATGTTGACAGTAAAAAAGTTTCAATTATATATCACGGAATGCAAAGTATTAAAAAATTCAAAAAGGATTGCAGGGAAGGCTTGCTTCTTTCTGTCCGCTCGGTATTTGGTTCTAAGAAAAGAATTAAGATAACAAAAAAAAGAAAACGCAAGGTAAGTGTAAGTCCAAAAGTTAAAAAGAATGTAAAGGCTGTAAAATTTTTTGTTTTAGGTATGATTTTTGTTTTCCTTGCAACGGCAATAATTGTTGTTATGTGCAATTATATAGGTAACAGAAGCTTTCGCGAAACATTTTACAGTGCAAGCAGTATTAAGATTGACAGTAAAATCCGTGTTATTCAGTTATCTGACTTACATAGCACAAGCTACGGAAAAAACAATGAAAAGCTTTTAGACCGTGTTAAGGCCTTGGAGCCTGATATTATATTATGCACAGGCGATATGGTTGATTCTAAAAAAGCTGATACCGACTTTGCAGTAAATTTGTGCGGTGAGCTTGCAAAAATTGCACCTTCATATTATATATACGGAAATAACGAGGTTGAAAGTATTTATGATTTTAATTTAAATTTAAAAGACCTTGATAAAAAATTCGGCTTTGATGATACCAACCGTGACGAAACTGCACTTTTAAAAATTGAGGACAGCTTTGAACAAAAGCTTGAAAGCACCGGAATTAAGGTTCTTAAAAACGAAAAGGATACTGTTAAAATTAAAACAATGTCAGTTGATGTATACGGAGTATTAACCTCAAATTCATCATCATTCTGGCATTACAGTAAAAATTCGTTTTCTGATTATATTTACGAAAATACCGATAATCTTAAAATTACAGCGGTGCACGAGCCTTTTATATTTGAAGAGTTCCAGTCCGAATTTATGGGCGATTTAATGGTTTGCGGTCATACTCACGGCGGAGTTGCGCGTGTGCCGGTACTTGGTCCTTTGTTTACAAAAGAGGGCGGTCTGTTTCCTGAACGGGGAGGAGACTATGTTTACGGCAGATACAATACATCCGGTAAGCTTTTAATAGTAAGCGCAGGTCTTGAAAATAAAAATCTGCTTCGTATAAATAATCAGCCTGAATTGGTGATTATAGATATAAATAAATTCTGATTATGGGGGGTGGCCTTAAATTGTTAACAGATATACTTCAAAAATTAATCGTTTTAGCTGTCGGTGTGCTTTTTTTAGCATCAGTTTCGGTAATATTTTTACGCTTTAAAAATGTTAACCGGACAGAACGTACACAGATTTTTAAAACAGCTCAGTATTTAAATGCATGGGTAATACTTGTATGCTTCGTTGTCACGATGATATTCGGCATTTTTAATCACTTTGAACTTAAAAAGTCTGTTCATGCAATTGTTTCGCTGAATTATTCCGAGGCATCCCAAGCCCAGAATTCCAACGGCACAAGGTATAATATGGCAGAGATTATATGCGACGAGGTTGTAGAATCGGCAATTAAAAAAGGTGCTTTAAAAAATGTTACAGTAAAACAGCTTAAAAATTGTCTTTCAGTTTATCCTTGCGTGCAGGGGGCTGTTGATGATGAAGTAAATTATCATATATCTACTGAATTTGCGGTTGAGTACCACGCATCCAAGCATACAGACCATCTTGATACCGAAAATGTTATTAAGCTTATAACAGCGGCATATAAGGAGTTTTACATAGATAAATACACCGATAATTTTAAACTTGATGCCCAAAAACCCGATTTCAGTAAAATGGAATACATGGATATAGTTGCATATCTTAATAAAGAAACACAAGCGGTACTTAATTATCTTTATGGTATGGCAGATAAAAATCCAAGCTTTGTAACAGAAAACGGAAGCACATTCAATTCAATCGCCGGAAAGGTGCATCAGTTTAACCAAACACAGATAAATCAGAACTTAAAATCTCTAATTTTGCAAAACGGCATTGTAAGAAACGAGCAGGAATATGTAGACAGACTTCTGTATCAGAATAAAAATGTAGATTTTGACCGTCAGAAAAACTATGCTTCATATAACCTCTGTAATCAGGCAATAGATATGTACAGCGAGGAAATGACAAGAATTGTGCTTGTTCCCACATGGGATCAGGCAGGTAAGTACTATATGGGCAGAACAAAAGTGGGCGTTGACGAGCTTTCGGTTATGGCTACAACCTTCAGCGATTATGTGGCATCAAACGAAAAAGAAATTATGGATAATAATCTTGTAATTAATAAAATTACTTCCGGAAGCAAAGCAACACATCTTTATGAGTCGGCAGATGCACTTATAGAGTCTATATATAATAGCATTAAGGGATTTGAAAAAGAGGCTTTAAATGCCGGCAGAGAGTGTTCAAGCCATAAAATGAATCAGTGTATAGCGGTAACAATTTACGGTATTTCGCTTATGGGCGAGCTTAAAACACTTATAATGTTTGCGGCTTTTGCTTACATATCGCTTATGCTTTATCACATTTCCAAAAAGTTTCCCAAAAAGGCATAATAACGGAGGATAGCTATGAAAAACTTTCAAATTTTAAGATATTTAAAAAAGCTTCTGCCCATAATTGTTGTATTATGCATTCTGGCAACTTACGGCGTGTATTTTAAGCTTTCAAGGTCCAATACATATATTGCATCAGAGGTTATTCATTATAATGACGAACAGGCAGAAAAGGGCCTTGCACCAACAGGAGACAAGCTTGATGTAAACGAAATCAAATCCTCTGCTGTTATGTCAAGGGTTGTTGATAAAATGGGGCTTACAGGTATCTATTCAGTAGACAGCCTTATATCAAGAATTGATATAACTCCCATTGAGGATGCGGATAAGGTAGCGCAGAAGGACGCAAAGCTTGAAGAAGGGGAAGAATACATATACGAACCAAGCACGTTTATTGTTTCATTTGCTGCAACAAGCGGCGAGGGTGCAGACTTTGCAAGAACAGTCCTTGATGAAATACTTGACGTATATTTTGAGCAGT
>JAZSPJ010000021.1:0-12273 GCA_045537365.1 Clostridia bacterium | reverse complement strand
CCTTTGATTGTACCTGTACCAAAGAGGTAGAGTACAACGGCAGCAATAACTGTTGTTACATTGGCATCAAGTATAGCTGTAAATGCACGGTTAAAGCCTGCATCAACAGATGCGCGGAGTGTTTTACCGTTTTTAAGCTCTTCTTTAACTCTTTCAAATATAATTACATTAGCATCAACTGCAGTACCGATTGTAAGTATAATACCTGCAATACCCGGAAGTGTAAGGTTTACTCTTAATAAACCAAGAATTAAAGCTACTATTGAAACATAACCTGCAAGAGCAATTGCAGAAATCAAACCGCAAAGTCTGTAGAATATAATCATAAATAAAGCTACAAGTGCAAGACCGATACCGCCTGCGATTAAGCTGTTTGTAAGTGCTTTTTCACCAAGTGATGCACCGATGCTTCTGAGCTCTACAACCTTAAGTGAGAATGGAAGCTGACCTGACTGGATCTGACCTGCAAGAGCTTTAGCTGATTCATTGTCGAAATCGCCTGTGATTACACAGTCGTTAGAATCGATTGCCTCTGCAACTCTTGGCGATGAAATAGGTTCTTCGTCAAGCATAATTGCAATGTAGTTTTCACCGTCAGGATATGTGCTGATTTTTGCAGTAGCATCAGCAAATTTCTTTCTGCCTTCATCAGTAAGAGTAAGCTTTACAAGGTTACCCTTTGCACCGCTTGCATCAACAGCCTCATAAGCTGCCTGTGCGTTTTTAACATCTGTGCCGCCTTCTAAAACTACATTACCGTCTTTGTCAACAAATGTAAGCTTTGCAGTAGCACCAAGTACTTTAACTGCTTCTTCAGGGTCAAGTACCGATGGTATTTCAACTCTTACTCTTTTATCATTCTGACGGGCAACAGTAGCTTCATAATATCCCTGTGCATCAAGTCTGTTTCTGAGAACAGCCTCAACTGCTGTTATATTGTCCTCTGTAACTTTTTCGGTTGTGTCAGCCTCAAATACTATAACAGAACCGCCTGCTAAATCAAGACCTCTTTTTATGCCGTTTTCCTCGTCAAGTGCTGATGGGATTTGGTATCCCGCAACATTAAGACCGAATGCTGCAATATAAGCCAATGCTAATATTACAATTAATACAATGCTGAATTTTGCAACGCATTTTGAACTCATTAATAAATTCCTCCTTAAAATTTTTAAATGTTTATATTAATAAAAAAATTAACATAGTCTAAATCCTGATATAAAAAGGCTTTTTCAAATAGGATTTTTTACTTTCCGTTGTTTTGACTAAAACTTTTTCAGCCGTAAACAACGTACTCATTTTAAAACAGCTTATATTAAATAAAAACCTGTTTTCAAAGTTGTCGGGCTTTTCACTTATCCAGACCGCATTTGAGTTAGGATTGCTTGTTCTTTTTAATGCTTGTCTGTTTGCGGAAAATATTTCAACCTTTGGGGTATAAGCGGCTGTAAAATAAAACACAGCTTCGCTGTTTTTAAGGTTTTCCATACCGCCTGTATATACGCCGTTAAAGGCTAATACGATGGCTGACGCAAATATAACAAATCGCTTAAAATATTCAGTTTTTATTAACATTTGCAGTATCACCTCGCAATTGCATAAAAATACTTATATATTATATAATGTTTTTAAAGATATGTCAACCTTTATTTGCTAATTATTAACATATTATTTATTGACAAGTTTTGTTGTTGTTGCTATAATTAAACTATAAAATATATTTGTTTGAGGTGGTTGGATTTGAAAAAAACAAAAGAGCTTTTAATCATTATGAATCCTTGTTCAGGCACAAAAAAGGCAAATAAATATTTAACCGATATTTTGGTGTTGTTTGGCAAAAACGAATATAACAATACAGTTTATATGACCGAGAAATCCGGCGACGGTAAGGAATATGCAAAGCAAAATGCTAAAAATTTTGATTTAATTGTAGCAATAGGCGGTGACGGCACTTTTAACGAGGTTGTTGCAGGCGTATTAAAATCGGGTGCTGATGTGGAAATAGGCTATATTCCTGCAGGCAGTACAAACGATTTTGCAAACAGCTTAAAACTATCTAAAAACATATTAAAGGCGGCAGGCGATATTATGGATGGAACTGCCCGTCAGATTGATATTGGCTCGTTTAACGGCAGAAATTTTTCTTATGTGGCATCCTTTGGTGCGTTTACCGAGGTTTCGTACAAAACACCTCAAAATGTTAAAAACACTTTAGGGCATCTTGCTTATGTTCTGGAGGGTATAAAGGATTTGGCAAATTTAAAAAGTAAGCATCTGCGCTTTGTAGCAGACGGTGTTGTGGTAGAGGATGAATTTATTTTCGGTGCGATATGTAATTCCACCTCAGTTGGCGGTGTTATAAACCTTGACCCTAAAATGGTGGATTTAAGCGATGGAATGTTCGAGCTTCTGCTTATAAGGCTGCCTAAAGACCTTTTAGAGCTTAATGAAATTGTAATAGCATTAAGCACAAAAAAATATAAAACAAAAATGATAACATTTTTAAGTGCAAAAAACATTACAATTGAAACTCAGGAGAATATTAACTGGACTTTAGACGGCGAGTATGCCTACGGTGAGGAAATAATTAAGGTAGAAAATTTAAATAAAGCAATAAAATTTATTACCAATAAAGGTAATGTAAAATAAAAAAAGAAATCTGCAATTTTTTGCGGATTTCTTTTTTTGTTTTAATATTTATGCCCATTTTCTGTCTGACAAATAACTTATAAAAAACCTATCCAATCCCCATTGCACTATTATGGCTATAACAAACCAAAGAAAGGTGTAGTGAAGGCAAATTTGCCCTAGTATGTTAAGCGGTGCGTCACTGTAATCCCATACATTCATACCTAAAATTATATTAAAAACAATGCCGAATACAAGCTCTATTATTGTTATCGCAAGAGCACTTATTAAGGCTCTTACTGCTATTTTTTTATAGGGTAGATAAAGCTTTATTAAAAACATTATTAAAAAGCAAATTCCGCCTGCTATTGTCATACTGATATGCGTGTAACCGCGCCATATAATTTCTATTAAATTGTAGCCTATACCGCCAAATAAAAATATTAGTATAGTGTTTAAAAGCTTTGTTGTTGCCATTATAAAATTACTCCTGTAAGTTTGTATTAGTATTCGCTTTCACATACAATAAATTCATCAAATATTAAAAATAATTTTCTATTTATGTAAAATAATTGCATTTTGTAAAAAAGTGTGTTATTATATACAAAGTGAGTTCGCAACCATCCTCACTATAAAAAAACTAGGGGGTCATTATAATGACAAATAAAAATTCAAAAATCCGCTATATGTGTCAGTCGGCGGTAATTGCGGCGCTTTATGCATCGCTTACTCTTTTTGTAAATGCCTTTGGATTGGCAAACGGTGTTGTTCAGGTGAGGCTTTCAGAGGCACTTTGTATTTTACCTGTTTTTACACCGTCTGCAGTCGGCGGACTTTTTGGGGGTTGTATAATTGCAAATTTACTGTGTGCAAGCCCTGTGTGGGATATTGTGTTCGGAAGTCTTGCAACATTAATCGGTGCTTATTTAACTTACCGTATTCGAAATATACGGTATAAAGCTCTTTGTACTATACCGCCTGTGCTTTCAAACGCAATTATTATACCATTTGTTTTAAAGCTTGTTTATAAGCTCGACGGCGCATATTGGTACTTTTTTGCGACAGTCGGTTTGGGCGAGCTTATATCCTGTACAGTTGTAGGTATGTTGTTTTATAAGCTTTTATATCCGCACAGAAATAAATTATAATTTTTTAGGAGATGCTTAAAATGAATTTAATTGTTTTAATAGTAACGGCTATATTTTTAGTTTTGGGTATTATACAGCTTTTTATTAATTTTGATATAAGCCTTCTGGTAACGGTTATATTAACCGTTATAGTAGGTGTGCTTTATTTCAGGGCTGATAAACAGGCTAAAGAAGTTGAAACAACTAAACCTGCAGAAATTACTGACGGAAATATTGATGCAGAGCCAAATGAGGCTTGCGTGGAGGATGATGGCAACGATGAACAGGGACGGACAACTGAAAATTCTTAATTATTCGATAAAGATAGCATTTTTGTTTGCATATTTTTATGCAATACCAAAATTTGGTTTGTATAAGCTTGATAAGATGTACCTTATACTTATCTGGGTGGGGGTATATTTACTTGGATGCTTTACATACAATATGATAGAGCATTTTGTACTTAAAATCTGGAAAAACAGAAACATTAAATAGATTGGAGTTCAGATTATGATTAACAAAGCACCTAAAGGAACAATGGATATATTGCCGGAGGATAGCTATAAGTGGCAGTATATTGAAAATGAAATGAGAAAAATCGCAAATGAATTCGGCGCAAGGGAAATAAGAACACCTGTATTTGAACATACAGAGCTGTTTTTAAGAGGCGTGGGCGATACAACTGATGTTGTAGAAAAGGAAATGTATACCTTTAACGATAAGGGCGACAGAAGCATAACACTTCGCCCTGAGGGTACAGCAAGCGCTGTAAGAAGCTTTATTGAACACGGAATGTTCAATAATCCTATGCCTGCAAAGCTTTTTTATATAATAAGCTGTTACCGCTATGAAAAACCGCAGGCGGGCAGATTCAGGGAATTCCGTCAGTTTGGCGTAGAGTATTTTGGCTCACAGTCTCCAAGTGCCGATGCTGAAATTATGGAGCTTGCGCTCACACTTTATGAAAGAATGGGACTGAAGGATTTAACCCTTAATATAAACAGTATAGGATGTCCAAAGTGCCGAAGCGTATTCAATCAGAAATTAAGAGACTTTTTGCAGGTTAATTATGATGAACTTTGCGATACCTGTAAAAACCGTTTTGAGCGTAATCCTATGCGTATAATGGACTGTAAATCGCCGGTATGCAAAAAAATAGTTGAGGGCGCACCTACACTTATTGAATGTATATGCGACGAATGCCGTGACCATTTTGAAAGTGTTAAAAAGCATCTTGAAGCTTCAAATATAAAATATAATATAGACCCGTATATCGTAAGAGGTCTTGACTACTATACAAAAACTGTATTTGAAATCACTGCCAAAAATAAAAATTCAAACAATACAATATGCGGCGGCGGGAGATACGATGGCTTGGTTGAGGAGCTTGGAGGTAATCCTACACCTGCCTGCGGATTTGCAATGGGTATGGAAAGGCTGTTGCTTACAATGGATGAGCAGGGCGTCGTAATAGAGGATAACTCTCAAATTAAACTGTTTATAGGCAATATCGGCGAGGAAAATGCCTATGTTGCGCATAAGCTTTGCTATGATTTAAGAAAAGCCGGCATTAGCTGTGATACCGACCATATTGGTAAAAGCGTAAAAGCACAGCTTAAATATGCAAATAAAATAGGGGCACACTATACACTTGTAATAGGCGACGATGATGTTAAGAATAATATGGTTTCTGTTAAAAGAATGATAGACGGCGTTCAAACGGATATTGAGCTTGATGCAGATAAAATAGCAGAGTTTATTAACTCGGATGAATAAAATATATATCAATAAGGCTACGGCAGTTTTTTGCCGTAGCCTATGTATTTTTGTACAAAAATGTTATGTGTTTTTAATATAAAATTAAATTGACACAGAGCTAATTATATGTTATATTATATAATAAGAGCAGTAATATGCCCATTTGTAATTTTTTGAGGAGAATTTTTATAATATGTTTGACAAATTATCGTTTATACAGCAAAGGTTTAATGAACTTGAAACTAAAATAAGCGATCCTGAAATAATTGCTAATCAGGAGGTATGGAGAGCACTTTGCAAGGAACATTCCGACATAGCTCCCATAGTTGAAAAATACAGTGCATACAAGGCTTTGCAGGAAAATATTGAGGAAGCAAAGGAAATGATTGCCTCAGGTCTTGATAAAGACGAAAAGGAAATGATGGAGGATGAGATTCTCGACAGCAAAGCTAAAATAGAAAAAATATCCGGGGAGCTTAAAATTTTGCTCCTGCCTAAAGATCCTAACGACGATAAGAATGTTATTGTTGAAATAAGGGGAGGTGCAGGAGGCGACGAGGCTGCTCTTTTTGCAGGTGATTTGCTCCGTATGTACTCTATGTACGCTGAAACAAGAAGGTGGAAGGTTGAAATGCTTTCATCCAGCGAAACGGATATAGGCGGTTATAAAGAGGTTTCCTTTGCTATTAACGGCGAGGCAGCTTATAGCCGTTTAAAGTTTGAAAGCGGTGTTCACAGGGTACAAAGAATACCGTCAACCGAATCAGGCGGCAGAATACATACATCAACCGTAACGGTTGCGGTATTGCCGGAGGTTGAGGAAGTAGAGGTTGAAATTAACCAGAACGATTTAAGAATAGATGTTTTCCGTGCAGGCGGTCCTGGCGGTCAGTGCGTTAATACTACCGACTCTGCTGTAAGAATTACCCATATACCAACGGGTATAGTTGTTTCCTGTCAGGATGAAAAATCACAGCATAAAAATAAAGATAAAGCTATGAAAATTCTCCGTTCAAGAATATACGACAAATTTTTGCAGGAGCAAAACGATGCAATATCAGCCGAGCGTAAGAGTCAGGTTGGTACAGGCGACCGAAGTGAGAGAATACGCACCTATAACTATCCGCAGGGCAGGGTAACCGACCATAGAATAGGTCTTACAATCCATAAGCTTGAAGCATTTTTAAACGGCGATATGGATGAGGTTATAGATGCACTTATTACTACCGACCAGAGTGAGAAGCTTAAATCGTCGGACGCATAATTTTTTGGAAAGAAGTATTTTTATGACAAAAATCGTAAATGAGGATAATTTAAACGGCGCCGCACAGTGCTTAAAGGACGGCGGACTTGTTGTAATACCCACCGAAACCGTTTACGGTCTCGGAGCGGATATTTCAAATGATAACGCCATAGATAATATATATAAAGCCAAAGGCAGACCGTCGGATAATCCTTTAATAGTTCATATAGCCGATTTTGACGATTTAAAAAACATTGCAAGGGAAATACCTGAAAACGCAAAAAGACTAATCGAAAAATACTGGCCCGGTCCATTAACCGTAATATTAAAAAAACAACCGCATATTTCAGATAAGGTTACAGCAGGGCTGGATACAGTTGCAATCAGAATGCCGTCGCATCCTGTTGCAAATAAGCTTATAAAAATGTCGGGTGTGTATGTTGCAGCACCGTCTGCAAACCTATCGGGCAGTCCAAGCCCTACAACACTTAAGCATGTTACCGACGATATGACAGGCAGGGTTGATTATATAGTAGACGGCAGTAACAGCGAAATAGGGCTTGAATCCACAATTATAGATTTGTCGGGTGATGTGGCTGCGGTGTTAAGACCGGGCGCAATAACCCTTGAAAT
This sequence comes from Clostridia bacterium, assembly GCA_045537365.1. Classification (GTDB taxonomy): domain Bacteria; phylum Bacillota; class Clostridia; order UMGS1810; family UMGS1810; genus UMGS1810. Next base: position 4,887 of record JAZSPJ010000021.1, on the reverse strand, counting down.
GATTAAAACTGTTATACCTGATGCAAAATTCGGACAAGCTCATATTGACGATACTATAGCTCCTAAATGCCCCGGTATGAAATACACACACTATTCGCCAAAGGCTGATGTAATTGTAGTTGAGGGCGAAAAAGAGGCTGTAAGAGATTATATCAATAAAAAGCTTACAGAAAACCCAAACGCAGGTGTGCTTACCTATAAGGGCGGTGAGTATAAAGCTTCAAAAGCTGTTATAGATGCCGGCGGTAATATGACCGAATATGCAAAAAACCTTTTTGGGGCACTCAGAGAGTTTGACGAATATGGAGTTTCTACAGTATATGCCGAGTTTAAATGTGAGGCCGGCATTGGTGAAGCAGTTAAAAACAGAATATATAAATCTGCAGGTTTTAATGTTATAAAGCTGTAAAGGAGATTTACATATATGAAAATTTTATTTGTTTGTACAGGCAACACATGCCGCAGTCCTATGGCAGAGGCAATATTTAATAAAATAACAGAGGATGAGGGGTTAAAACAGTTTGAGGCTATGTCAAGAGGTATTACCGTATATGAAACCGAGCCTGTTAACCCAAAGGCAAAGCTGGCACTTTCGGATATTGGAATAGACGGTTTTGAGCATACATCTCAAAAAATAAGCAGAGCCGATTTCAGCGATGCCGATATTGTGCTTACTATGACACAAATGCAAAAGGATATGCTTGTAAGCCTTTTTAAAGAAGACAGATATAAAATTTCTACATTAATGGAATATGCTTACGATAGCCGTATGGATATTGAAGACCCTTACGGAAAAAGTCAGATTGTATATAACCTTTGTGCAAAAAATCTATGTGAGATTATAGGAAAGCTTGTTGGCCATTTAAAAGAGGATTTTGGTGACGAGGATGCTTGAGCTTGATACACTTAAGAGCGAATATATAGATAAAGTTTTTGAAATATCGTCAAAAAACATCACAAGAGGTTGGTCAAAAGAAGCTTTTTATAATGAGCTTGATAAAAATAATTCTCTTTACTGTGTTGCACTGAATAACGGTGAGCCTGTTGGTTTTATAGGAGTTCAGATTGTACTCGATACTGCTGATATTACGAATATTGCAATAGATGACGGTTTTAAAAGACAGGGCATAGCAACATATCTTTTAAACAATATGACAGAGCTTTTAAAAAAACATTCTGTTAGTGTTATAGAGCTTGAAGTAAGGGAAACAAATAATGCCGCATACAGCCTTTATGAAAAGTATGGATTTGTAAAGTGCGGTATCAGGAAAAAATATTATTCCGATACGGGCGAGGCGGCAATTTTAATGACAAAACATATTTAACCGAGGAGTGGTAAGGTGTCTTTGATACTTGGTATAGAAACATCCTGTGACGAAACCGCCGCATCCGTTGTAAAAGACGGGAGAGAGGTTTTGTCCAATGTAATAGCAACACAAATAGATACACATAAGCTTTACGGCGGAGTTGTACCTGAAATAGCATCAAGAAAGCATCTTGAGGCAATAAATACGGTAATAGATAAAGCTGTGTCGGATGCGGGTATTACATTAAACGATATTGATGCAGTAGGCGTAACCTACGCACCGGGGCTTGTGGGCGCATTGCTTGTGGGTGTATCTGCGGCAAAAGCACTTTGCTATGCTTTAGATAAACCGCTTATACCCGTACACCATATAAGAGCACATATATGCGCAAATTTTATAGAGCATAAGGATTTAAAACCGCCTTTTGTGTGCCTTGTTTGTTCGGGCGGTCACAGCCATATAATTTTAGTTAAGGATTATACAAAATATGAAATATTGGGTCAAACCCGTGACGATGCCGCCGGTGAGGCTTTTGATAAGGTTTCAAGAGTTCTTGGGCTTGGCTATCCTGGCGGACCTCAGATAGATAAAATATCAAAACAGGGTAATGAAAATGCCATAAGCTTTAAAAAAGTAAGCTTTGGAAAGGATAATTACGATTTCAGCTTCAGCGGAATAAAAACAGGTGTTATTAACTACCTGCACAATGCAAGCCAAAAAGGCGAAAACATAAATGTTGCCGATGTAGCGGCAAGCTTTCAAAAAAGCGTTGTAGAGGTACTTATAGATAATTTAATCAATGCCGCTCATAAATGCGGTGTAGATACAATTGCTCTTGCAGGAGGCGTTGCTTCAAATTCAAGATTAAGGCAGGAGCTTGACAGTAAAAAAGGAAATTTAAAAACATATTATCCGTCACCGGTTTTGTGTACGGATAACGCAGCTATGATAGGCTGCTGTGCTTATTACCATCAACTTGAGGGATATAATGCAGATTTGAGTTTAAACGCAATACCGTATCTTGGTATTGACAGTATTTAGTGTATATTAACCGTAAAAGCGGTTTATATAAAATTTTTACAATGTAAAACGGAGGGTTTAAGTATGAAAAAACTAAAAATTACAGCTTTTGTGCTTACAATGGTATTTACTATGGTATGGTGCACAGGCGCATTTGCCGCATCATTTCCTGATGTAGACAGCACAAAGTACAACTGGGCAACAGAGGCTATTGGCACAATGAGTAACGAGGGCATTATTAAAGGCTATGAGGACGGCACTTTCGGTCCTGAAAGAGTTGTTACAAAGCTTGAGGCACTTGTGCTTGTATCAAGAATACTTGGCGTAAATAATAAAGAAAATAAAGATATAGTTCAAAACAGCGTATATACTTACGAGGATGTTATTAACAGCTATGAGCTTCCTTACGGTAAAAACGAGATAGCATACCTTATTGCAAAAAATATAATCACAGAGGACGAGCTTGATGATTATATAAGGGATGATAACCGCAACGAAGGTATGAAAAGATACGAGGTGGCTGTACTTCTTACAAAGGCTATGGACGGCGAGGCAGAGATTGCAAATGCACTAACAGTGCTCGATTATGCCGATGCTTCGGATATACCTTCATTTGCAAGAAAGTATGTACAGTATGTAACCGAAAAAGAGCTTATGCAGGGTATGGGCGAAAATATGTTCGTTCCAAACAACAATGTAACAAGAGCACAGGCAGCAGTAGTTCTTTTTAAATTAAAAAATATAACTAACTATGAGTATAAATCAGGTGTTGTTTCGGGTGTAGATACAGCATCTAAAGTTGTGCGCATTAAAGATTCACTTGGCGATACTTATGCAAACACAATAGGTTCTAATGTTATTGTAAGAATTGACGGTAAAAAAGCTGATATAAAAGATATAAGCGTGGCTATGAACGCAGTAATCACATATAAGGATGCTGCAGTTTATTCAATAGACCTTACACATCCTCTTATAGATGATGTTGTAAATGCTTCGTTTATCGGTCATTCTACAACCAAAAAAGAGGGAACTGTTATAAATGTTTATACTTATGACGAAAACTCCACCGATATTGTAAACGATACAAAAGAAAGCTTTAAGCTTGCAGATGATTTTGTAATCACTTATGAAGGCTCAACATCAACACTTGGCTCACTTAAATCTGGCAATCACTTATTGCTTACAGTTAAAGGCGGTAAGGTAACAGCTATTGATGCATACAGCAAAAACAGAAATGTAAGCGGTAAAATCAAGAGCATAGAAATTGCACCTGTATTTACAATTACAATTGAAAATACAAAGGGTGAAACCGAAAGCTATATTGTACTTGACGATGTAACAGTTAACAAAAACGGTGCAGAAACAAACGGTGCATCTTTAATGGAAGGTGATAATGTATCACTTACACTTACATACAACAAAGTATCAAAAGTTATAGCTACAAGCAAAACATCATCAAAAGCAGGTGTGCTTACCGAGATTGTTATTTCAAACAATCCAAAGCTCACAGTTACAATAGATGGCAATGATTATCAGTATCCGCTTACAACCGATGCTGAGATTATGGTAAACGGCTCGGAGGCTACAATTTATGATTTGCGTAACGGCGTAGCAGTTGATATTAAGATTGAAAGCGATACCATTACAAAGGTTTCAACAAAAGCTGCTGTTAGCGGAAGCTCACAGATTACAGGCAAGGTTGAAAGTGTAAACACAAGCCTTGACCTTATACAGATTTCATACACCGATCCTGAACTCGGTACAACAAGAGTAGACCCTGTTTATGTATCAAAAGCAACAATTTTTGATAATGCAACAAGCAAAACCAAAAAGCTTTCTGATGTTAAAGTTGGCAAAACAGTTACTGTAATCGGTTCTGTTAACACGGGTGTATTTGTAGCAACAACTGTTGTTATGATTGACTAGTACTTAAACATACGCTATTATAAAATTATGGCTTAAAGGGATGTAAAAAGCATTAGGGGATTATGTGCCCGCTACCGGAGCTTATAAGGGTAACGGGCAATGGGCAAAATTCCTTTGATATGGCTTTTACAATCCCTTTTTGCCCGTTTATTTATATTGTTATTTTTACGGAGGTTAAAGCTGTGTCTACAATACACATTTCAAAAACAGACAATTATTTCACTGTTGAAAATTCTTTTGTGGATAAATACATGTGCGATGCAAACGGCTATTTTGTAAAGGTATATCTGTATCTTTTAAGGCATAGTGCCAATATGAGCGATTTGTCACTTTCAAAAATCGCCGATGTACTTAATATGCTTCAGTCGGATGTGCTGAGTGCCTTGAAGTATTGGGATAATCTGGGTGTAATTAAGCTTGTACAAAAGGATAAAAACGATTACGATATCGACCTTTCATACAGGGCGGAAACAGCCAAGGAGGCTCAAACTGTTTTGCCTGCGCAAGCAGATGATGAAACCGTCAGCCCGCAAAAACAGGTTGTAAGAACATCGCCAACCTACCAGATGAGTGAAATTAACAATATAATTATGGGTAACGAAAAGATTAAGGGTATGTTTAATATAGCTTCACA
>JAZSPJ010000080.1:0-7310 GCA_045537365.1 Clostridia bacterium | reverse complement strand
AATTGCTTGCTTTCATAAGAAATGCCTTCACCTCTGTTACATTCTCTTTTATTGTGATTTTTGTTTTATATTCGCCTGTAACATAAGGCTTAACTTCAGCAAAATCCACCTTTACAACATCACAGCTTTCAAGTATATTTCCGTTGTACTGCGAAAGAACAAGCATAACCTTATCGTCTACCATACTGCCAAGCTTTTTAAGCTTTGCTACTGCATATACATTCAGTCCCTCGGTTAAAGCCTTTGGCATAGCATATCCGCTTTCTGTCTGAAATTCAAAGGAAATAATGCTTATATCGTCAACATCGGCATTCTGAACGAATATCTGTTTAATATTTGCTGTTCCGCTTGTCTGAATATATTTTATTGTGCTTACACCCTGCGGTATATCGAAAGATGCATCGCTGAATGTGCTTGAATATTCTGCTCCTGCTTTAATTGTACCGTTTGTTACCTGTTCGCCGTTTACAACTATTGCAAAGCTTGCATCAGAGTGTGCGCTTGCGTTTAATCTTACATTTACAATTCTCTCACTTGGCGAATACACATCGTACTCAACATAAGAATTTTTAGTAAGTGTTGCATAATCATTCTCATAACACGCACCATCGGCAAAATATTCACCCGATGCATTACCGCTTATAAGTGTTTTTGTAAATTCACCGTCTGTAAAGCTGCTTTCTGCCACAAGCTTTATACCTGCAACAGATAAATATTGTGCAATACCGTCCTGAGCAGTTTGTGCATCCTTGCCGTCAGCATCAAAGGTAAGCTCGTTTATACCTCTTTTTAAGCTTATTGTGCCAAGTGTTCTTTCTATAAAATTATTTTCGGTAGGTACACTTACAGCCTGAAGTTGTTTTTCGCCGTTTACAGTTACATTTACGCCCATTGCCTCATAAGGTACACCCAATGTTGTGCTTAATGTATAATTAATTGCTTTATTTGTGTATATACCCACCGTAAATGATGTATCGGGGTTTGAGGTTTCACTGCCAACGCGCAAATCTATATAATCAGAATTTGAAAGTGCAGTGTCGTTTTCCCCGTAATTGGCGGTATAGCCTACAGTTGAAGGATTAATTGCATAATTATAAATATTTGAGGTTATATCCTCCTGCATTTTACCTATTGTAACGGTGTTTACAGTTGCGCTTCCGCTTATTGCACCAAGTGTAACTGTGTTTTCGCCCTCAGCCATATAAAGCTTGCCTATATACACATTGCCATCACCTGATGCGGTTTTTGATGTTACCTGTGCACCAATGCTTGCCTTTGAAACAAATCTCTCTGCATTGCTAATATTAGCCCAAACACCGTACCAACCGCTTTTTTCAGCTATATAGGTTATATCCTTGGTTGATGCTTCGTTTATGGTTTTATTTACATCTATAACAGATGAATCCTTATTTGACGAAAGTTTTATTTTTTTGATTTTTGTTAAATCGCCGTTTAAAAAGTCAAATTTCAATGTGTTAGCTCCGCTTTCGAGAGATACAACACCCAGCTCTGCCCATTCAAGAGCATCTGCTGTTGCAGTTTTTGAAAGCACAGTCTGCGCTATTTGAGTTGAGCCGTTTACCGATGTGCCCACTGTTATAGGTGTGCCGTTTGATGATGCATAGTAAAGCGAAAGCTTATATTCTGTCTTATCGCCTGCATTTACAACACCGTATTCAAAGCTTTTTGAGTCGGTAACATTGATTTCGGTTCTGTATGCGGACTGAACATTTAAATTTGTGCCTGTCCATTTATTTGTAGCAAATTCAAGCGGTACAGTTGTTTCGTCAACACATACAAGCTCAAACTTATCCATTGCCGTATTAACCAGGCCGTTTGCAGGAGGTGTAACATTTTTAAATGTTATTTTGTTTTCGCCCTCCAAAAGACGAATTGTGCCCATATTCTTATAAGTACGGGATACTTCACCTCCCGGTATTGTAACATATTCAATCTGGTCACTGCCGTTAACCAAAACAGCTATTCTCACATCAAGATTCTGGGCATTACAGCTCAAATTTAAATTATAATTGCCCGCATTTTCAGCAATTACTGTATACTCAATAAAATTATCCTTTTGGTTTAAGGTTACTGATGCTTTATTAAATACACAGCTTGAACTTGTAACACCAATATCGGTTACACCCACACTGTCTATTTCACGGCGGAATGTAAATTCCTTTGTGGCTCCGTCCATCTCATTTGCTGCATATATTCTTTTGTTTGTGTGTTCAAGCATTATATTATTTATTTCAATAGAGCTTGCACCTGCGTTTTCTATATTTATTACATTCTGTCCCTCGGTAAGTGCAACAACGCCAAGCTCGGCAAAACCCTCCTCGCCGGCAATTGTTGCCATAGCAGCCTCTGCATCGCCTACACTGTATTTAAGGCTTGTTGATGCACCGTTAACATTGTTTGCAAAAAGCTTATAATTGCCGCCATTAAAAGCGTTTACCAAAAGGCTGAATTTTCCGCCTGCGGGTACGGTTGTTTTATTTCTTGTGGCAGTTGTGCCGTTTGAGCCTGTTATTGTATACGAGCCTGTGCCAAGGTCAACCTTTTTGCCTGTACCCGGAGCCTCAAGCTTAAAGGCTGTCATTTTAAAGTCAACAGGGCTGCTGGTTGTCTGAAAGCGAATAGTATTTACACCCTGATTAAGCTTTACAGAGCTTGCAGGGCCAATTTCTGCCCAGGTATTTGAATCTAAATTATCGGTAGCTAAAAGCGTTTCCTGATTCTTCTGTGCATTTGCCATATCATTTACAAACACATTAAAATACAAATTATGTATACTGCCATAGCATACCGAGAGCTTATACACCGCCTCGACAGGTGAATAAACCGTAAAATCGGCATAACCGTTTTGTGTAATTACAGTAATAGAATGTCCGTTCTGATACGCATCTTTAATGTTAATTGCAGGTGTTTTGCCATTTTCGGTTTTGCCTATCTGCACTTGTGTAACCGCATCTGAAATTGTGATTTGTGCATCATTTGCCCATACAGTTGATATGCAAACAGTATTAAGCATTAATATACATATAATTAATATACAAAGTTTTTTCATATAAACCTCCTGATGTTATATTTATATAAAAAGCATACATTTTTTTGTTTTAAAAAGGTGAACGATTTTCAAAAAACTTCGTTCACCTTTTTTGTAAAACTAATTATTTATTCTATTCCATGTGCCTGATTATATTCAGCTTGTGTGTATGTGTGTTTATAAGAATCTGTAAGTGGTGTTAAATCTTTTGAATTGAGTAAGAATACCTGTACATCCTCACCCACAACAACTCCGTATTCTGTATCTTTATAGTTAGCCACAGCTTCAGATCTTATTAATGTTGACTTGTATAAAGGAACATCGTCAAAATTAACCTCTGTTATCATTGAACCTTTAAGCCTGCGTGTTCCGTTTGCATCTTTGCAATATCTTGCCGTTACAAGCCATAAAACATCGTCTGTATCAGCATATTTTTTAATATAAATATCCGCCTCGGTTTTTACATTTCTGCCGGTCCACTCACTTGCAACAACAACAGGTTCAACATCTACGGCTTCAAATTTAAGCATTTTAACATCAATCCAAGAATCAGTTTCCTCTAATTGTAATTTTAAAGTATTTGTACCCTGTGCAAGATTAATAATACCAAGTTCTGCCCAAACATCTGTAGCACTGTTTAATGTTACACTATCTGTAGCATTTTCATTCTCATACAAAGTAATTTTGGCCGCTGTATTATACAATGCCGAAACCTTAAATGCACCAGCTCCATCACCATTTACAACCTTATACACCAATGTTGGATACTTGGCAGTAAGCCTTACATTACCGCGATTCGCTTGGGATAGTGAGGATTCAGGCTCTATTCTATTCTTACCGGTCGTAAACTCAATAGCTTTTGTTTTACCTATACATTCAAGCTTAAGACCTGTCATATTTGCCTGATTCGAACCCGTGTTTTCAAATGTGATTTTGTTTTTTCCTGCTTTAAGAGGAATAGTACCAAGTTCATTTTCACCCGCTGAAATATTGGTGTTATCAAGTACATAATCGCTTGTATTGTCAATCGTATCAACCCAAACTTTTACCTTGGTATCCGGTGATGCATTGTTGGTATTTAAATAAACTTTATAATTACCATCATATTCGGCAATTACATTATATTCAAGTTTTTTGCCGGCAAAAACAGATACTGACTGTTTATTCAAGTTACAACCATCAGTTTCACCCAAGCCCGTGTCACTTTGACCTATAGTATCTGTGCCATCCGCATTAGAAACCTCTCGGCGAAAAACAAACTCTTTAGATGAACCTGACATTTCATTTGTAGCATAAATCTTTTCATTTGTATATTCGAGTTTTATTCTTCTGATTCTATATGATGAAGTACCATTGTTTTTCAAAGTAATTGTGTTTGTATCTGCTTCAAGCGATACAATACCGAGATACTGATAATCAGTTGCAGCCGCAACACTTGTATCAGTATAATCACCTTCGCCAACCTTATAGCTCATAGTAGTTGCAACGCCATTTTCATTATCAACATAAAGCTTATAATTACCTTTATCAATAGCATATACAGGTATACTGAACTCGCCATTCTCTCTCATTTCAATTCTATTTCTGCTCGAAGTTGAACAATTTGTACTGGTACTTATTGTTTTAGCACCTGTACCTATTTCAACAGAATTGTCAGCACTTACGGTTTCAAGCTTGAATCCGTGAAGTTTAAACGAAGCACCCGAATTTGTTCTTTCAAAGCGTATTGTATTTACACCCTGACTAAGTTTCAAAGAACTACCTGCTCCCAAAGTAACCCATGTCATAGAATCATCTTTTCCGGTAGCTTTAATTGTTTCAGTACCTAACTGTTGTTCATTAGTTACAAAGTCACTGGTTATTCCGTTTTTTGCATAAATATTAAGATTTATGTTTGAACCATTATTTTCAACACCGCCATAGCACAAAGAAAGCTTATATACAGCTTCTACAGGTGAATATACTGTAAAATCTGCTTTACTATCGCCAATAGAAGTAGTCAATGATTTAGGATTTTGGATAAAGCCGGTCAAAGTACTTCCTATTGCGGGTATTCTGCCCTCTGCTGTACCAATCTGCACCTCTGTAACCGCACCTGAAATTGTAATCTGTGCATCCTCGGCAAATGCTGTAACCACACATATTGTGTTAAGCATAAGCGCTATTGTAAGCAAAAGTGATAATACTTTATTTAACCTCATAAATATGTCCTCCTGACATTTTATCATTATAGTAATTTTATTGTATCATACACAAAAAACAATTTCAATTGCTTATTCATACTATTATATTGCGTTTTTCTACCGTAAAAAAGCAAAATCAACCATATTTTTGTTTTATGGTTGATTTTTAAAATCTTTTCAGTTTTGTTATATAATTTAAAATATCATCTTTTGTATTATTTATATCGCCACATACTACAGCATACAATGTATTTTTTATGGCTAATGAAATATCCTTACCCGTAAAATGCTTTGCAAATTCGTCGCCTTTTAAAGCAAGGCATTTTGCATCAAGGCACACATTGTTATTTTTTGCCTCTTTATATATTTGCCTGTAAGCGGAAATATCGCATCCCATAATATGCCATATATCCAAAAGGCTTAAAAAATCATTTTCGCCCATATCGCATACAAGCTTAAGTACGAAAAATTTGTCGGAGTTATTATTATAATCCGTTGCACCGATTTTAACAATATGTTTTTCGGCATTGGAAAGCTTTAGCTTATTGCATATTTCGCCCGTGTTGTTACACACAAGGTTTAAAAAAGCGCCAAACACAATTTCGCTTTTATACAAAATGTTGTTTTCAAAAAAGCTATCGGTAAGATTTGATATATCTGCACCATCAAGCAATTGATTTAAAACATTTTTATAAGACAAGCAAATATATTTAAAATTATTACCGCAAACCATTTTATATAGTTCTGTTTTTATTCTCTCAGCAGACACATATTTTAAAAGACCGAAGTTTTTTAAAATAGATTTTTCAGTATCCGGGTGTATTTTAAAGCCAAGCATCGCCGAAAATCTTAAGGCTCTTAAAATGCGGAGGGCATCCTCGCCAAATCGCTTATCAGCATCGCCAACTGTTTTTATTATTTTATTTTGCAAATCCTTAATTGCACCGTCGGTACACTTAAGCCCGTCAATATGCGAATATGCAATTGCATTTACTGTAAAATCCCGTCTTGACAAATCGTCGTAAATACTATTGGCAAACTCAACACAGTCAGGATGACGCATATCGGAATATTCGCCCTCCGTTCGAAAGGTTGTAATTTCGTAATTAACACCATCTATAACCAATGTGATTGTGCCGTGTTTTATGCCCGTTTCAAAAATTTTTTCGTCCTTAAAAACTTTTTTTACCTCGTTGGGTATTGCATTGGTTGTTATATCCCAGTCATAAGGTATGCGCCCTAGAAGGCTGTCACGCACACAACCGCCTACTGCATAAGCCTTGTAGCCATAGGCTTCAAGTTTATTTATTATCAGCTTTACATTTTGCGGTAATTCAATAAAAATATTATTTCGCATTTTTCTTTTTACTTTTATAAACAAGTTTAAACAACAAATCGTCAACCCTGCCCATATCCTTTGTACCCATATAATAGCCAATTGAATAAAGCACCATAGGAAGCAATGATACTACTATGCCAACTGCCAAATTCGCCTCGTTGTTACGGCTTAAAAGTATTATATACGGGCTTTGCCATGCTCTGAAAACAATGGTTGTAATCATTTTTATATTAGTATCTGTTTTAAAGTATATTGCGTATAACGCAAGCAAAACAAGATTTATTACGGTAATTAATATTGTTGAATAAAATCCGTCAGCAGGGTTTACTTTTTTTAATTTTTCGCCATCGGCAATATGGTTGTTTATAATTTTTACATCCCTTAAATCTTTTTTTGCAATATCCCACGCAAGGGTATAATTATTAATAGCTATAATCAATGTAACAAAAGCTGTAAATATAACCGAGCCTGCCTTGGTTGAAGCCACACCAGAAAACATAAAAAGCAGTATAAGGCACACAAGCGCACTTACGGCATGTGCTCCAAGCAGTTTAAATGTTTTGGTTGCTACTGTACTTTTTTTAAGGTTCATTTGTTTGCCTCCCCAAATACTTTTTGTGCATATCTTACGGCACTCATTGCATCCTTTGCATAATAATCTGCGCCAATCATATTTGAATATTCCCCGGTTAACACCGCACCGCCAACCATTATTTTTATATGCGGCAGCTTTTGCTTT
>JAZSPJ010000031.1:0-2097 GCA_045537365.1 Clostridia bacterium | reverse complement strand
ATTTTTACCATTATTTTCACCTCCGATTAATTATTAACAATATTTAAACAGCTGGATTATCTGCCCATTAGTCCCCCGAAACCGCCTAAGGCGCGTTTCATTTTTTTGGGATTGCTGAATTGTTTCATAAGTTTTTTCATTTGCTCAAATTGTTTTAAAAATGCATTTACCTCTGAAAGTTCTGTACCGCTGCCTGCGGCAATGCGCCTTTTACGGCTTGGATTTATAATATCAGGTCTTTCTCTCTCAGAAGGTGTCATTGATGTGATTATTGCCTCTATATGAGCCATTTTCTTTTCATCAACATTAACATTTTGAAGTGCCTTACTGTTTACACCGGGTAACATTCCAAGTATATCTGTAAGTGAGCCCATTTTTTTCATCTGGTTAAACTGTTCCAAGTAATCGTCCAGAGTAAACTCTGCCTTGCGCATTTTGCGTTCAAGCTCTTTTGCTTTTTGCTCGTCATACTCTGCCGAAACTTTATCTATAAGCGAAAGTACATCGCCCATACCCAGTATTCTTGATGCCATTCTGTCGGGATAGAACCAGTCAAGGTCGGTAAGCTTTTCACCCTGGCCTGCAAGCTTTATAGGCTTGCCTGTTACTGCTTTTACCGAAAGTGCCGCACCGCCTCGTGTATCGCCGTCAAGCTTTGTAAGAACTACTCCTGTAATATCCAGCTTATCGTTAAAGGTTGATGCTACATTTACAGCATCCTGACCTATCATAGCATCTATTACAAGCAGAATTTCGGTTGGCTGTGTTGCATTTTTTATATTTTCAAGCTCATCCATAAGCTCCTCGTCTATATGCAGACGGCCTGCAGTATCTATTAATACTACATCGTTACCGTGTTGCTTTGCATGGCGTATACTTTCACTCGCAATGTAAACCGCATCGTTGGAATCATCTATGGAAAATACGGGAATATCAAGCTGTTCGCCCACAACCTTGAGCTGTTTTCTTGCTGCCGGGCGGTACACATCGCACGCGGCAAGTATTGGCCTTTTGCCCTGTTTTTTAAGTAAACCGCCTATTTTAGCACTTGTTGTGGTTTTACCTGCACCTTGTAAACCTACCATCATAATTATGGTTGGCCCCTGTGATGCAAATTTTATTTTGCTTACCTCTGTACCCATAAGGTTTGTAAGCTCTTCGTTTACTATTTTTATAACCTGCTGACCGGGTGTGAGGCTCTCCAACACATTTGAGCCAAGTGCTTTTTCAGATACAGATGAAATAAAATCCTTTACAACCTTAAAATTAACATCCGCTTCAAGCAAAGCAAGCTTTACCTCACGCATTGCCGCCTTTAAATCAGCCTCGGAGATTTTACCTTTTCCTCTGAGTTTTTTAAATGTTTCCTGAAGTTTTTCTGAAAGATTTTCAAACGCCATAGAGTAAAAATATCTCCTTTCCAATTTAATATACCGTTAAATTATATTTTCAACATCATCTATAAGCTTTACTATTTTGTTATAATCATTTTCGCTTAACACAGTACCTGCTTTAACTGTTTTTTTAATATCGCCAAGTGTATTTGTAACGGTACAAAACTTTTCATAGAGCTTTAAGCTGTTTTCAAATTTTAAAAGCTCCCGTTCGCCCCGTACAATATTATCTCTTACTCCCTGCCTTGTTAAACCAGTTTGCTGTGCAATTTCAGCAAGGGATAAATCGTCCATATAATAAAGTTCCATAATATTAAGCATTTTATCTGACAGCAGGTTGCCGTAAAAATCAAGCAAATTTGATATATTAAGATTTTTCATACAGAGTACTGCCTCCATAAAAAACAATGTGTAAAGCAAATCACTTTACACATTATAATACATATTATTATGTTTGTCAAGTACTTTTTTCAAAAAATTACTGACTAAACAAGGCTTTTGCAAAATCCTGTGCGTCAAAGGTTTGCAAATCGTCTATACCCTCGCCTACGCCAACCAGTTTTACAGGTATACCCATCTCATGAGCTATGGCAAGAACTATACCGCCCTTTGCACTGCCGTCGAGCTTTGTAAGTATTATGCCTGTTATACTTGCCGACTCGCTGAACATTTTTGCCTGATTAACAGCATTCTGTCCTGTTGT
>JAZSPJ010000111.1:0-1670 GCA_045537365.1 Clostridia bacterium | reverse complement strand
ATAAATTTTCTGAACTTATGCGAAAAATTACACCCTGCGAATACGATGATGTTGTAAACTATGCCATTGAGCTTGGTATAAAAAATGCTTATATACAAAGCGGAGAGTCTGCATCTGAAAGCTTTGTACCTCAGTTTGATTTCAGTGGTGTTTAAAAGGCTTTAAAGGTTGACATTTTTAAATAAAAATTGTATACTGATAATACAATATTGCTGTTATTGAGGGTGATTATTTGAAAACACAAAAATATGAATTGCATGATTATCAGAACCGTGAACTACCCATTATTTTCAGAAAAGATATTATAGCCGCGCCAAGTCTTTGTAATGTTAATGAGGTTGTAAACTGGCATGATAATCTTGAAATACAGTATTTTTACGAGGGCTACGGAGAAGCGATGATTGACGGCGTTATATATAATGTTAAAGAGGGCGACATATCTGTTATCAACTCAAATGTTACACACAGTGCGGGCACAGATTTTAGGCTTGGTTGGTATACCATTGTAATCGACAGCAGTCTGCTTTATCAGGCAGGTATTTATTTTGATAAAATATTATACAAGCCCGTGTTAAAAGACGAATATGGAGTTTCAGTTTTCAAAAGATTAATTGATGAGATGGATTCTGATAATAAATATAAAAAAGCAACAGTATATATCAGCGTACTTGAGCTTGTGCTTTATCTGACACAGCATCATACCTTTGCAAGCTTCGAGTCTTCAAATAAAAAACATAATACGGAGCAAAATATAAAAAATGCAATTAAATATATTAATAATAACTATATGAATAAAATTACACTCGATACAGTCGCAGAGGCGGCAGGGTTAAGCAAATATTATTTTTTAAGGGAAATGAAAAACGCAACAGGTATGACCTTTGTTGATTATACGAATAAGCTTCGTTGCCTTAAGGCAAAAGAAATGCTTGTAAAAAGTGATAATTCAATAGGGGAGATTGCACATGAATGCGGTTTTGATAATTATTCATATTTTACGAAAACCTTTAAAAAAATTACAGGATATTTACCCACTCAATATGCCAAACTGTTAAAAACGAAAAAAATAACACCAAATAAACAACTTGCCGAAAAAATACTGTAAAAACATAAAAAAAGTGTTGACAAATTAAATATTAGAAGTTATAATATTTAGGTACGGTATTTACGGCGTATGCTGTTGTAGCTCAGCAGGTAGAGCACTTCCTTGGTAAGGAAGAGGTCGGCAGTTCAAGTCTGCCCAACAGCTCCAAAAACGGCAGGTTTCAGTTATGAAACTTGCCGTTTTTTCTTTTTATATTTTTAAAAAGGAGTATTAAAAATGCTTAACGAATTAATAAACACGCAAAACCTAAGCGACGAAAAGCTTGAAAATTTGCTGACAACCGATAAATACGATACCGATTTAATGACTGAAGCAGATAAAGTAAGGCGAAAAGCTTATGGCGATAAAGTGTAAAGTCGGAGGCCAAGCGGTCTAGGAAGACAACAATGGGCACCAACTCCTTGGCTCACAGAACGACATGGCTACGATCCGACTTTTTCGAAGTGCTTTCTTCTGGAGCTGTTGAGCAGACTTGAACTGCCGACCTCTTCCTTACCAAGGAAGTGCTCTACCTGCTGAGCTACAACAGCATACGCCGTAAATACAAGTCGGAGGCCAAGCGGGC
>JAZSPJ010000177.1:0-8434 GCA_045537365.1 Clostridia bacterium | reverse complement strand
TTTGAAAATCTTGAAAAATATCTTTACAAAGGCATATAATATATGATAAAATAAATATGTTGTTGATTTCAAAAATTACTGCCACCGGGTAGTAAAAAATGCTTAAAGCATTCCAATACACAGCGTTAGGTCCTAGAAGTTGTGTTACGGAATGTTTATTTTTTTGCGGAGGAAAAATGAAAAGTATAAACCTTATTAAAAATTATTTTACCAAAGCCGAAATTTTATTATGGCTGATTTCGGTTACAACGGTTTTAGCATCGCACATTATATTTGTTAAAAGTGATTATATTAAGCTTATGGCAACACTTATAGGAATTACCTCTCTTATTTTCTGTGCAAAGGGCAACCCTTTCGGTCAGGTGCTTATGATAATTTTCAGCCTTCAATACGGTGCAATATCATATTCTTTTAAATATTACGGCGAAATGATTACATACCTTGGTATGTCAGCACCAATGTCTGTGCTTGCGCTTATATCATGGCTTAAAAACCCATATAAAGGTAAAAAATCAGAGGTTGAAATAAACACAATAACGACGAAGGAAGCTGTGTTTATGTTAACACTAACCGCCATTGTTACAATTGCGTTTTATTTCATTTTAAAATACTTTAACACATCAAATCTACTACCAAGCACTTTTTCTGTAACAACAAGTTTTATAGCGGTTTACCTTACCTTCAGGCGTAGCCCCTACTATGCACTTGCTTATGCCTTTAACGATATAGTGCTGATAATTTTATGGGTACTGGCATCGCTTAAAGATACATCGTATATATCGGTTGTTATATGCTTTATTGTATTTTTAATAAATGATATTTATGGGTTTTATAACTGGAAAAGGATGCAAAGAAGGCAAACTAAAAGCTGAAAAGTGTTTTAAAAGGATTTTGGAAATGGGGAAAATAATAAATTTGTGTAAGAGCAAAAGAGAACAGTATAGATGCACTTTTCTTTTAGCTGAATTTTGCACATTCGTGCAAAGCGGAATTATTGCTTCGCAATCTGCACTGCTTCGCCGACCCAAATGCTTCGCATTTCGGTACCCGTCTCGCATCTGCTCGCTATTAATATGCCACCGGCATATTAACTTTACGCTCACAGCCTTCTCAAGGTTCGAGTCCTTTTTATCTCTATGACCAAACAAAAAAAGTACACTTTCGTGTTCTCTTTTTGTTTGGTTGGGCTAGAAGGACTCGAACCTCCGAAATGCCGGAATCAGAATCCGGTGCCTTACCAACTTGGCGATAGCCCAATATTTAATTTTTAAAAAAAGGTTAAGAAAAAGCATTTTTTTAAAAAATGCTTTTTCTTGGTGAGCCATCGGAGATTCGAACTCCGGACACCTTGATTAAAAGTCAAGTGCTCTGCCGACTGAGCTAATGGCCCATACAGGGTAATTTTATTAATTTTTAAAAAAGTGGTTGGGCTGGCAGGACTCGAACCTACGAGATGCCAGAATCAAAATCTGGTGCCTTACCGACTTGGCTACAGCCCAGTGTTTTAATGGGGTGGGTAGTCGGGCTCGAACCGACGACCTCTAGAACCACAATCTAGCGCTCTAGCCAACTGAAC
This sequence comes from Clostridia bacterium, assembly GCA_045537365.1. GTDB lineage: Bacteria > Bacillota > Clostridia > UMGS1810 > UMGS1810 > UMGS1810. Next base: position 6,858 of record JAZSPJ010000177.1, on the reverse strand, counting down.
TATACCCACCAAACCATACTGGCGCGCCTGGAGAGACTCGAACTCCCGACCCACTGCTTAGAAGGCAGTTGCTCTATCCAGCTGAGCTACAGGCGCATGATATAAAATTTTGGAGCGGGTGATGGGAATCGAACCCACACAATCAGCTTGGAAGGCTGAGATTCTAGCCATTGAACTACACCCGCACACCATGCTGCCTTTCGTCCACACCAACAACCGACTTTTAGAATTATATCACAACTAATACCAATTGTCAATACTTTTTTTCAAGTTTTTTGATTTTTTTCAGTTTTTATCCAAATTGCCGAAAAAACGCCTTGTATCAAGGCTTTTCGCCGTTTATTCCAACGAAAAACCCTGACCTCTTAAAAAATTTATATCCTTCTTGTATATGCCTCTATCTTTTCCTCTTTAAAGCGTTTATACCTGCCATCCTCTATAGCCTCACGGATTTGAGCCATCATATTATTATAAAAATACAGGTTATGAAGTACGCAAAGCCTCATTGCAAGCATTTCTCCGGCTTTAAACAAATGTCTTATATATGCCCTTGAATAATTTCTGCAGGCAGGACAATTGCAATCCTCATCTATAGGCCGTGTATCTCTTATATATTTTTCATTTTTTAAATTCATATACCCTTTTTCGGTAAACAAATTGCAATGGCGTGCATTTCGGCTTGCTATTACACAATCGAAAAAGTCAACACCCCTGTCAACTGCCTCTAAAATATTTTCAGGAGTACCCACACCCATTAAATAGCGTGGTTTGTTCTCAGGTGCGTGTGGTAATACCGCGTCTAAAGTTTCGTACATCTCTTTATGGGTTTCGCCAACGGCCAGTCCTCCTATTGCATATCCGGGTAAATCATATTTTGCAATTCGCTTCATATTGTCTATTCTTAAATCCTTATATGTTGCGCCCTGATTTATGCCGAACAGCATCTGGTTTTTATTTATTGTACCTTCCAATGAATTTAAACGGTTCATTTCGTCTTTGCATCTTTCAAGCCAGCGAATAGTGCGCTCGCTTGATGCTTTGGCGTATTCGTACGGTGCAGGCAAGCCCACACACTCATCAAATGCCATTGCAATTGTAGATGCTAAGTTTGACTGTATTTGCATACTCTGTTCGGGACCCATAAAGATTTTGCGTCCGTCAACATGAGAGTTAAAATAAACCCCTTCTTCTTTGATTTTTCGCAGTTTTGCAAGCGAAAAAACCTGAAAACCACCGCTATCGGTAAGGATGGGTCTGTCCCAGTTTATAAACTTGTGTATACCGCCCAAATCCCTTACTACCTCATCGCCCGGTCTTACATGGAGATGATATGTGTTTGAAAGCTCAACCTGACAGCCAACCTCTTTTAAATCGAGGGTAGATACGGCACCTTTAATTGCACCAAGTGTACCAACATTCATAAATACAGGTGTCTGTACTGTGCCGTGTACGGTTGTAAATTCACCTCTGCGTGCCTCGCCGTCCTTTTTTAAAAGTTTAAACATATTTTTTGCAAACCTTTCATTATTATTCAAAATTTTTGAATTATCAATTTTCCATTTGTTCATTCAATGATACAATCATTGAATGAACATCGCGTCATCGAAGTTTACGGTTTATGTGATAAAACACACAAAATCAAAGTTTATGGTTTATCAGCAATCCATCTAACAATCCTCCCGTCACACTTCGTGTGCCACCCTCCTTTACACAAGGAGGGCTGTTTGGGGCTCCCTTGTGTAATGGGCGCGACGCGTTAAGAAAATATGCCGGTGGCATATTTTTAGCCGAAGCGGGGAGCAAGTTATACTTGCAACCTGGGCCGTAGGCTGTCAGCGAAGCTGACTGAGGGATTGTATTTCATCAGTTAAACAATAAACATAGCGTCGCCAAAGCTGAAAAAGCGATACTCATTTTCAACAGCCGTTTTGTACGCATTCATTATTATTTCCTTACTGCTGAACGCACTTACAAGCATAAGCAAGGTGGATTCCGGCAGATGGAAATTAGTTATAAGCCCGTCTACGCATTTAAATCTATAGGGAGGATATATAAATATATCTGTCCATCCGCTTTGCTCGGTTAAATTGCCGTTTTCATCAGATACGGTTTCAAGCACCCTTGTTGATGTTGTGCCTACCGAAATTATCCGTCCGCCGTTTTTGCGTGTTTCGTTTATAACATCTGCTGTTTCTTTATTTATAATGTAAAATTCAGAATGCATTTTGTGATTTTCAACATCGTCACATTTTACGGGGCGGAATGTACCAAGCCCTACATGAAGTGTAACATAGGCAATTTTAACACCTTTATTTTGTATTTTTTCAAGCAATTCATTTGTAAAGTGCAAGCCTGCAGTAGGCGCTGCCGCACTGCCGTCGTACTTTGAATATACTGTCTGATAGCGCTCCCTGTCCTCTAAATGCTCTGTTATATAAGGCGGAAGCGGCATTTCGCCAAGCTCGTCCAAAACATTTTCAAACAAGCCGTCATAATAAAACTTAACAAGGCGGTTGCCGTCGTTTATATTGTCTATTATTTCTGCCTTAAGCTTACCGCCGCCAAACACAAATACTGCACCAGGTTTTGCCTTTTTACCCGGCTTTAATATTACCTCCCATATATCGGTTTCCTTGCGGTTTAAAAGCAAAAATTCTATTTTACCGCCCGTACCCTCTTTTTCACCATAAAGGCGTGCAGGGAGTACCCTTGTATCGTTAAGCACAAGGCAGTCGCCTTCATTTAAGCTGTCCACAATATTATAAAAATGCTTATGTTCAAGCTCACCTGTTTTTTTATTAACTTTTAAAAGCTTTGATGATGTTCTGTCCTCAAGCGGAGTTTGTGCTATCAGCCTTTGAGGAAGAACATAAAAAAAATCACTGGTTTTCAATTAAACTTTCTCCTTCTAAATATGTACCTGTATAGTAAAATTCAAGTATTTCATTATAAGTATAGCCTTTATCTGCCATACCTTTAGCTCCGTACTGACTCATACCAAGCCCATGTCCCCAGCCGTGACCGTTAAAGGTATACACCTTTTTAATAGTACTCATTGTGCTTGTACCGTTTGCGCTTATAACAGACGGGGTTGAATTGATTTTTGCACTGCTTTTATCCGCTCCATAAGCATAAGAGAGCTTGCAAGGTACTGCTTTTCCGTCTGCGGTAAGTGCAACATATTCTACATTGCTTTCAACCTCTTTATCAACGGTATATCTCTGGCTCAACAAAACACCAGAGCCAAGCGCTCCCCTTGTCTTGTCGTTTACATAGGTTTTTTCGCCGTCTGTTCCCGTTATTTTAAGACCGTAAACCTGATTGGATTCCGTCGTATCGGTTATCTCAATATCTACTATATCGCCAATCTCTACCCCGGTTGCTGAAAGCTTTTCTTTTATTTCGTCGGCAGTAAATGTAAGATGCCAGTTATATTTTGAACATTCGTCCTCATTTTCATAAATATCCTCTTTAGCAATCAGATACGGTATATGGCTTCCCCATACATACTTCGACTCGCTTGTATAACCGCCGTTGCACGAATAAAAAAGTGTTTCGGCTAATCCGCCGTCATACATAAGGTATACACCCCTTGTTTCCTCCGCTGCTCTTACGGTTGACTCGGTTTCTGCATTAACACCGCCATACACCTGACAGTTTGTATTATCACAAAGGTCAAAACCGTATGATGAATGTTTGTTAAGAGATGTTACAGCATAATTTCTCGCACATACCGCCTGAGCCTTTAATGCCTCTATCGCCCAGTGTGACGGCATTTCCCTTGCAATTACACCTTTAACATAATCGTCGGTACTAACTAAGTTTATAACCGTAATACTGTCACCGCCGCATAAAAGCTCTATACCGCCCCGATACGGCTTTGAGTCCACCTTAATAACCCCGTCCTTCGGATATACGGCAAGCCTTTTATTGGCATCAAAGGCAGTTTCACTGCCGTATTCAAGTATTTCTCCGTTATCGTTGAGGGTAAATACTATCTCATTTTTATCTGCCTCATATTCCTCGTAAAATATATAATTGTCCTCATATCCTACTACAAGACCGCTATCGGCATGCAAGGTAACCTGCTGTTTTCCCGTTGATGCATAAAACAACCCTACTTTAAGAATATCTCTTGAAACAGGGCTGTCTGCTTTTGCCAAAATACCGCAATTTGCAACTATAAAAGTAATTAGAACTGCGGTTATTATACCTTTATTTTTTTTCACAGCAAAAACATCCTTTCTGTATTTATACACATATATAGCATAAAACAGCCTTTTGTGTGCCGTCAAGTGTTTTAACTAATTTTTAATTTTTTTGAAACATAAGCCATCGGGTAGCTGTACAAGAATTATGGCAACAAATGCAAGCACACAGCCAACAGCCTCCTTAGGTGACAGCACCTCATTTAAAACAAGCCAGCCCGCAAGCGCCGCAAACACCGATTCAAGGCTCATAAGGAGCGATGCAACAGTAGGCTCTGTATATTTCTGACCTATAATCTGAAGTGTATATGCTATACCGCAGGACATTGCACCTGCATATAATATAGGAAGCCAGCATAAAATCACCAAACTCCAGTCAGGCTTGTCTATTGCAAGCATTACAATACAATTTAAAATACCCGCTACTAAAAACTGCATACAGCTTAATTTGACGCCGTCGCATTTAGGCGAAAAATAATCAATAGCCATAATATGTCCTGTAAATAAAACAGCACATATTAAAACCATTATATCACCCTTGTTTATGCCGCTTTCGCCGTCTTTAACGCATAAAAAGTACATTCCAAGCAATGCAACTACTACGCTTACAACTGTTTTTATGCCTATTTTTTTACCCATAAATACCGATACCAATGGCACAAAAATCATATAAAGAGCTGTTATAAAGCCGGCTTTACCTGCCATAGTATACATAAGACCATAAGTTTGAAGTGTGCTTGCAAGAGCAAGAAAAACACCGCACACAACACCGCCAAGAATTAATACCTTAAAATCTGTTTTTATATATGTACCGTTTTTCTTTTTTGCTTTGTCCGAAAAATATATAACAGGTAAAAGTGATATACAGCCCACCATAATCCGAAGCCCGTTAAATGTGCAGGGCGCTATTTTATCTACACCTATACTCTGTGCCACAAACGCAAATCCCCATATAAGAGCTGCTACTATAAGCATTATATTGCCTTTCATTCTTTTAAGCATTGTTTTTATCCCCTTTGTAAAAATTGCATACATTTTATTATACTATATTTTACTTTTGTTTTCAATATTTTTTGCAACTTTTTCGCCAAGATATACCATTGATGTATACATTAATGCGAAAACGGATATTGCAAATACAAGATTATCTATATACATGTCGGCAATATAACCCGAAACAATTGCAAAAATTATGGGAAGCACTGTGCATTTAAAAAGCTTGATTTCTATATGTACGCTGTCGGACAAGCACCAGAGACTTAAGGTAAGGTTAAAAAGCTCGCTTATGTACAAAACACTTATATATCCTTTTACTCCATAAACAGGTAAAATATAGAAAATCATAATAACACGCAGTATGGAATCCACAATGTTTATTTTAAGACTTGCCACCTGCTTATTAAGCCCTTTTAACATACTGTCGCAAATTGTATCAATATACATCGGTACAGTTAAAAAGGCAAGCAGGCACAAATATGTTCCTGCCTCATAATTTTTATAAAGAGAAATTGCAAGCCTGTCGCTGAAATAAAAAATACAAAAAGCCACTCCTACCGAAAATATTAAAACATATTCGAATGCCTTTGTTGAAATATACCTTATCCCGTTTTTCATACCAAGAGAATTTTTGCGTGCAAGTTCCGGCATTAAAAGCGATGCGGCAGATGATATTAAAACCGCAGGAAAAAGCATAACGGGCATACTCATGCCCTTAACTATGCCGTATTTTGCAAGAGCATCAGATACGCCGAAAGCTCTTAATCTTTGCGGTATAAGGATATTTTCGGTTGCAGACAGCCCCGACCTTAAGTACGAGCCTAATGCAAGCGGCACACTTATGGACAAAATGCTTTTATACCTTACCCTTTGCCCTTTTACCTTTTTTTGCTTTTTCATATTATAAATTACGATATCTGTAAAAAATGCCGCATACTGCGATGCAACAAGACCTATTATAACAAAAACATAGTGTATGTCGCTATCCTTAAAAACCGTAATCAGCCCAATACTTACGGCAATTGAAACACATTCCTCCAGAATTTCGCTGATAACCAAACAGCCTATATGCCCCCTTGCAATCATATAGCCCCGTATAACCGACGATATTGCAATAACAGGTAACCCTGCCGACATTATTTTAAGCGGCAGAGCGCACCTTATATCGCCTAAAACATTAAGTGATATAAAGCCAGAAAACATATTTATAAAAAGTACAGCCAGAGTTGAAGTAACCAGGCTTACCAGTATACATTGATACACAACCTCATTTTCATTGCCTGCATTCTTGCTTTCTGAAACCAGCCTTGTAGCAGCAAAGGATGTGCCCGAAACCGAAAAGGTTATGGCAAAGGTAAAAGCCGAAAAAATTAAATGATACAAACCAATTAGCTCCGCCCCAAGCAAAGCTGATATGTAAACATTAAAGCACATCGACAATACTCTTAAAGCAAGCATTGAAAGTGTCATAATGCCTATGTTTTTTAAAAAATCAAACTTATTCAAGATGCACCGCCTTACATTATTTGTAAAATTTTATGCAATTTTAAAAATAAATATTTTATTTTTTGAAAATATGTGTTATACTGTTTGTATGATATAAATAAACTTAAGTTATAGGACAATCATTATTAAAGGAGTATACATAAATGAG
>JAZSPJ010000166.1:0-9629 GCA_045537365.1 Clostridia bacterium | reverse complement strand
ATTCCTTGTTCTCACTATGATAACCGGTTTATTTATTGCCTATGCAAATGATGATATAATTCCGGTTAAAACGGACGAAAATGTAATAACAGAGCAACAGTTAACCAATAGTGATGAAACAGGCAATTCATCCAATTCCGAAAATAACATACCAGAAAAAGACATAAAATTGGAAAATGAATCTGAAAAAGAAAATGGTAACACAAAAAATGAAAATGTTAACACAAATAACGAATCCTCCGATTTGACCGATAGCACAGAAAAGGCAGATGATGCAGAAAACAGCGATAATAAAGAAAATATCGAAAATGTTGAAAACGACGAAAACATCGCCGGTACTGACATCAACGATAACACAGAAAAAAGTGAAAATACTGAAAATACAGAGGTCGTTGAAAAACCTGAAAACTCTGATAATACAGATAATATCGAAGCAGACAGTAAAACAGAAATAAATACAGAACAAACAAATAAAGACGATGCTTCAACAAATGATGATAAAAAAACAGATAAAACAACTGTAACAGATAATAACGATATACCAAAAAACTATAAACCTATCGGCAAAATTTCCGAAGCAGAAGCAAGGGAATTTTTAAAAGCTGCCGGCGAATCTTATTCAACGCGCTATTTAGACAGCAACATGAGTATATTGCATTATGGACGATATATAGGCGAGGATGGCAGACTATATGCAATTAACAAATTGCGTGGTGAATTCAGAAATAAGTATTACGATTATAAAATTCATACAAAAGCCTCCTTTAAAGTAAAAATGCCGGATAATGATTTGTCGTCAACCGATGAGGTAGAAATACAAATTTATCAAAAACAACCTATAGTAAACGAAAAAAGCTTAATGTCAAATTTTGTATTATGTATAAAAGGTGATTTAAAACAAAAATGGTTTTCGCAATATACATTAGCTGTAAGACCTTTTGAAGGTGCATTTTACAGCTCGGATGGCATTTTGGGTGATGAAGAAAGTATAATAAGTGCATTTGAAGAAATTGACTATTTTGATGGCACTTATACCATAAATGATATAGGCGATAATGCAGAATCGGAAAGTATGACCTTGTACTACAACTTTAACGATTCATCAAAAACCGTAATGAATTCAATTACTGTAAGCTATGACGGCTACCGTGTAACCGTGCCGATTGAAAATGTTGATTATACAGGAAATTTTTTGGGTACATTTTTATATATGATGTATCCTGACGAAAAAATTTACACAGAATTATGCAAAAAGTTGGGGATAATGCCATGAAAAAAATAATATCAATAATACTTACTTTTATATTTTTATTTACATTTGCAAGCGCACAAGAGCTTTACACAGAATATGCCAATACTTTAAACGACATTGGTTTGTTTAAAGGCACAGAAAACGGATATGAGCTTGATAAAACCTTTACCCGAAGCGAGGGCGCAACAATGATTGTTCGCCTTTTGGGTAAAGAGGATGAGGCATTAAGTGCCATTAATCCATCAACTGTTTTTGAGGATGTTAAGCAACATTGGTCGTTGCCTTATGTATCCTATTGCTATAATAACGGAATTACAAAGGGCACAAGCAAAACGGAGTTTTCACCCGAAGTGCAAATGACAGGTGAAGAATATGTTACACTTATACTGCGTTCATTGGGCTATTCAAATGTAAACCCCGAAAATGCCGATATTGCTGCGGCAGAGTTTTCTCTTGCAAGCAGTGTTACTTTAAAAGAGCTCTTCAGTGGTGATTTTACCCGCAACAAAATGGTTTATGTGTCTTATATGGCATTAAATGTAATGGATGCCGAGGGAACTCGCCTGATTGATAAGCTTGCAGACAGCGGTGTTGTAAAACAAAGGGCTGCTTCAAATGTAAAATTTCCAGAATTAGAGTTGGATTTTAAATAAATCACCGTTAAATAATAAAATAATTGATATTTTATAAAAAGTATGATATAATTTTTTTAAGAATATAATTTACGAGGTTATACTTATGAAAAAAATTGTATCATTAATAACTGTGTTTATACTTATTACGGCATTATTTGTGCCAACCGTTTTGGCTGATGCCCCGAAAGGATTAAAAAGTTCAAGCATTTTAATGATTGACACATCATCGTCGAGAGCGATATATTCAAAAAACAGTACCGACAAAATAGCACCCGGCGGATTTACAAAAATACTTACTGCAGTAATTGTGTTAGAGAACATCAGCGATATAAACTCAATAGTTACTGCAGATGCAAACACAATAGCATCGTGTGATTTTTCGTACGGAAATATGGGCTTGCTTGCAAATGAGCAAATGAGTGTTAAAAACCTGTTGTACGGAATGTTGCTTTACGATGCGGCAGAGGCAGCCCAAGTGCTTGCTACATACACATTTGGCAATTACGAAAGCTTTATAGAGGCTATGAACAATAAAGCAAAAGAGCTTGGCTGTACAAAATCGAGCTTTACAAATGCAGGCGGTTACCCTGACGACAAGCAATACTCAACCCTTGAGGATATGGCACTTATAGCACAGTATGCAATGCAAAATGATACATTTCGTGAAATAACCTCAACTGCCAATATAGAAATTGCACCAACAAACAAGTATACATCATCAAGACATCTTAACAACACAAATAAGTTTGTTTGCCCTTATGTTTCAAAGGATTATTACGATGAAAATGCAAGCGGAGTAAAAACATCATATAATAGCGATAGCGATTGCGGTCTTATTACTTGCTACAACATAAACGGCATTGAGTTTATGTTTTTATCCTCCGGTTCGCCTTATGACGGCATATACAACTACTCCTATGAGGATGCAAAAAAGCTTATTGAGTATGCAAAAACCTACTATAAAACAGTTAAGGTAATTTCAAAAGAAGAGATTATTGACGAAATACCTGTTAAAAACGCAAAAGGCACAAACAGACTACTGCTTGTAGCGGCAGAGGATGTTTACGCAAACCTGCCTGAAGATTATGACGAGGAATTGCTTGAAACAAAATGCGAAAGCGAAAAAACCGTTAAAGCCCCCATATCAAAGGGTGATGCATACGGCGTGGTTTCGGTATTTTATGACGGTGAGCTTTATGCAAAAAGCCATTTAATTGCAAGCGAAAGCTTAAAAAAAGCACCCCTTAAGGGCGCATTTATGAGCTTTTTGGGAATATTTACATCAACCCCGTTTAAGGTGATTGTACTTACAATAATTATTTTATATGTAAGCTTTACCTTGTGGGTAAACCATTTAAAGAGAAAACGCAGAAAGCTTAAAAGATTAAAACAGCGTCAGGCAGAAATCGAAAGACAAAACGACAAATATTATTACTGATAACCGCAAAAAAAGATGGGATTAAAAATCCCATCTTTTTTAATATATGTAAGTTGATATTGTTTTAGGAACAGTGAGCGGTTTAAGTGTTTTAAATGATTCTATAATAATTATTTTTACATTATATGCATCGCTTGATACATCAAAGCTTACTTTGCCGTCTGCATCAGACTCTTTTACAGTGTCATTTACTACACCGTTTATGTTGGTTGATGCTATAAACACACAATCCGATGGGGTATCTGTAACTGTTGCAGTAACAGTAATGCCGGAATCGGTTTTTTCGGTATCGAAAAGTACAATACCACCGTCGTTTAATATGCTTGAATTAAAGTGTATTGTTGCTTTAGAAAATGGTGCGCCCGGTTTTTGAATGTAGTCCCAATCATCAATATTACTGCTAAAATATATATCGGTTATAGAACCGCATCCGTAAAATACAAAGCTTGGATAATAGAATATGTTATTATTGAGTGCAAGCTCTTTTAAAGCAGAACAACCGAAAAATGCTTCATCCTCTATTGAATCAACACTTTCTGCTATAACAACCTTTTCAATGCCTGTACAGTTGTAGAAGGTTTGCTCGCCTATCTCTTTAACACCGAATGGTATTTTAACTGTTTTAAGGCTTGTGCATCCGTAAAAAGCTTTTTTGCCTATTTTATTGAGCGATGCAGGAATAATTAAATCCTTCATAGCCGAACAGTTATAAAATGCGCTTTCGCCAATTCTTTCAACATTATCGTTAAGCGGTGATGTTTCAAGTAATTTACAACCGCTGAATGCACTGCTTCCTATACCTTTTATAGTATTCGGGAAGTTGACTGTTTTAAGCGAGCTTTTACCCGAAAATGCACCCGAACCGATTGAAACAGTACCGTCTTTAACAGTATATGTATCACCCGATACGGTATCTACTTTAATAAGATGGTTGCCTATATAAAGTGCGCCGTCTTTCCAGTTGTTTTTATTATTATAATATGCTGTGTTATAAAAAGCACTGCTACCTATATACAAAACAGATGAAGCCAGTTCAATATCAGATAACTCTGTGCATCCGCTGAAAGCCATACTGCCGATGCCTTTAACGCCATCGGTTGCAACAACCTTGTTAATTTTTGTTAAGCTGTAATACCAAGGTATATCCCTTTTATCGGTATAATCCTCCATATATCCTGTACCGCTTAAAACAAGCTCGCCCTTATCGTAATCAAGAGTCCATACCATATTATCTCCACAATGACCCTTTTTCAATTTTAAAACATTGGTAAGTGCTACATTGTTTCCGCCGATATACAAATCCTCAGCATAACCAAGATATTCAGCATTTGTAAGGTTTATACAATCATAAAAAGCATAAGAATCAATTGTTTTAACTGTTGACGGAATTATAACCTCTTTAAGAGCGTAACATTCATAAAAAGCAGAGGAATATATTATTTCAATACCTTCGTGAAGTTCGAGTTCAGTTAAACCTTTGCATTTTTCAAATGAGCACATATTAATATTAACCATACTCTTTGGTGTTTTAAATTTTAAAAGCTTTGAACAGCCTGAAAATCCATAATCGTCTATAAGCTCAACCGAATCTGGCAAAGTAGCAGTTTCAAGACCTGTGCATTGATAAAATGCATATTTGCCTATTGTTTTCAAGCCATTTAAGAATGTAATATTTTTAATTGCCGAACATTTTGCAAATGCATAATCACCTAAAGTTTTAAGCCCTTTGCCTGTTGTAACAGTTGATAGAGATGTACAAACAGAAAACGCATCCCTGCCAAGGCTTTCTACTTTATCGGGAATAACAATACTTTTAAGCGATGTACATTCCGAAAATGCATAATCGCCGATTTCGGTTACATTTTGGGGAATTGTTACACTTTCAAGAGATGAACAGAGGCGGAACATTTCCTCGCCCAATTCTGTTATATCCTTTGGAAGAGATACCGTTTTAAGTGCTGTACATTGCTTAAATATGCCTATGCCCAAGTGTTTAACGGAATCGGTAAGTGTTATTGATGTGGCAGATGTACAGCTTCCAAAAGCAAAATCGCCTATAGTTTCAACACTTTGCGGTACAGTAAAGCTTTTTATATTTTTACAGAACGAAAATGCGTGCTCGCCTATTGTTTTAACATTTGACGGTATTTTAAGTTCTGTAAGACCGTCACAGTAATAAAAAGCCCAGTTGCCTATTGCAATTACACTATCGGGTATAGAAATCTCTGTTATTTTTCTGCGCTCGCTGAATGCTCTGTCGGCAATAACAAGTGTGCCTGCATCTATATTGGCCTTTCCTGTTAAACTGCTGTTTGAATTCACAAGATATTTGCCAACATAGAGCAAATTATTTTTCCAGTTATTTGTATCGTTATAATATGCTGTGTTTTGAAAAGCATTTGCACCGATTGAAGTGATTTTTGTACCGATATTTATATTTGCAAGGCTTGTACAACTGCTGAAAGCAAGCTCGCCAAGGCTTGTTACATTTGCGCTGATTTTTACCTCACTTAATGCCTTACAGCCTGCAAAAGCAGATTTTTTAATTGTTTTTACACTGTCGGGTATTGTTATTGTTTCAACCTTTTCGCAAGAGGCAAAAGCCTCTTCGCCAATAAATGATGCATTATTGCTTATTTTTATGCTTGTTGCAGCTTTACATCCATAAAACGCACGAGAACCTATACTTTCAACAGTATCGGGTATTTGTATATTCTCAATTCTGCTGCAGTTTTCAAAAGCACTATCACTGATAGTTTTTAATGAACTGCTTATTTTAAGATTATTAATACCACTGCAAAGATAAAAAGCATATTCGCCCAGATATGTAACAGTATCAGGCATTATAACCTCTGTTATAGCGGTACTCTGAAATGCACGCTCGCCAATATATTCCAGATTATCGGGCAAATTAACAGCCTTAACTCTGCTCATATTGAAGGCATAAGCACCTATACCCTTAAGGGAGCCTGGAAGCTCTACTGTTTCAATATAATAATCGTTTTCAAATGCCCTGTCCGCTATCGCTATAGTACCCTCGGCAACCTGATAGGTTTTATTATAATAATAACCTACATCTATAAGATAATTGCCAACATAGGTTCCTGAATCATTAAGTATTTTTGTATTATCAAAGGCATATTCTCCAATGCTTATAACACTGTCAGCAATATCAACCTCATTAAGCCTTGTACAATTAGTAAAAGCACAAGTGCCTATTCTTGTTATACCGTCGTTAATTACTAATTTGTCGAAATAGCTATAACCATTAATACGCCAGGGTGCATATTCATTATACGAATTATTTGTATAATCGTATATAGCTCCTGTACCCGAAATAGTAAGTGTGCGTGTTTCGTCATCATACACATAGGTTGCATTATCGCCGCAAATGCCTTCATAAGTTTCGGCGTTTACCGAAATAACACATAAGCACATCAGAAGGCAAAATGTAACCGTCAATGTCAGCAAAAGCTTTTTCATTTAATTATCCCCCAAGTAAATAAAATTTAAGTACTAAAAAAGGCGGTAACGATACCGCCTCATTTAGTACCCTTACAATTACTTTCGATTATAACATAAAAGTAAATAAATGTAAAGTATTAATATATGCCGTACAGCATTTTTACTGCCTCGGCTCTTGTTATATTATTGTTTGGCTTTAAGGTATTATCCTCGTAGCCATTTATAATGCCAAAGCTGTGCATTGTTTTAAATGCATCCATTGAATATTCAGGAACATCCGAAATATCGGCAAAGCTCATAACACTTAAATCGGCATTTAATTTTTTAAGCCTCCACAGTACGGTTACAGCCTCGGCTCTTGTTATGGTGTCGTAGCTGTTAAATTTTACTTCATCGCCGTAGGTTTTGCCGTTCATTATTCCTTTGGCAAAAAGTGCTTTTATTTTGCCTTTGGCCCAGTCGGGAATTTGCTCCTCATCCGCAAAGCCTGTTTGCACATCCTCAAAATCGCCCTCATCCAAGCCTATATAATTTGCCGTCATAACTGCAAATTCCGCTCTTGTCATATTATTGGCAGGATTAAAGCTATATGTGCCATCATCATTTTTTACGCCGTTCACAATTTTTTTGTTATTCATATATGTGATGTAATCGTATGCCCAATGATTTTTTACATCCTTAAAAACATCGCCTTCGCCTGCATTGCCATAAGTATAGTTAAACATCGATGTCCGTTCAAAGCTGTTTGTAACCTCAACCCTTATTTTATGCATCATGCCATCATCAGGCAAATCAATTGTCACTTTATTGTCGCTGTATTCAAAATTGTATGCCTCGCCGTCAATATACACAAATATGCCTTCCTTACCTACTTCGATGCCCTTGTAATTATCAAATTCAAGTATTAAAGCAGCATCATCCTCAACAAACTTACCCCTTGTGTATTCTTTTTTAATGTCGCCCGAAACTCTTACAGGAATACTTACAGTTTTGTTGCCTGCAGTTACCTCAATACTTCCTTTTGCCGATATATCGTTTGCGGTAAATACACCGTTGTTATCAATTGTGCCTATATTAACCTTGTCACTTTTAACTGACCAGCTAAAGCACGATGCATCAGCCTTTAATATTTTATTACCTGCCCATGCTCTTGCCCATAAATCAATGCTTTTATTTGCCTCAATTACAAGCTCCTTTATTTGCTTTGAGCCTTCATATACCATAATATCATCAGGATTTGCAAAACTGCTCACAGTTATCTCGCCCTGTACATCGCCCGATTTCGCAGTAATTTTAATTTTTCCGCTGCCATTAATTGTAATACTTCCATTATCACCTACAATACTTCCGCCGTCAGCAGAATATTCAATATCGGTTTTAATATCAACGGGATGGTCGTTAGTATCTGTTGCAAGTGTTGTAAACTGCTCTTTTGTACCTGACAAATAATTTCCACCCTGCGGATATATGTGTAAATTTTTCATTTCGCCCGTAGGCTCGGATATATTATAAAGTGCAAAAAAAGTAGCAACCTTTCTTTCCTTACCGTCCGATGGCTTGTTTAGAAGTTCGGTTTGTGTTTTTCCGGGATATTTGCCTATTAGTGTTGTAGAGCCTCCGCCATCCATATTTATAGCATCAACACAGCCAAGCTCTTTTAATCGTTCGGCAAGAGTTTTAAGCCTTACGCCATAGCTGTGACCGTTTTGTCTGCCGTCAACTGTATAAAATATTATTTTATCGTCCTTTGTAATACCTATTGCAGTTCTTGGTGCAGCAGCCTCGTCCTTATCCTGAACAACACCGTCCTTTAATATAGTTCCGCCTACACTTGCCTGTGCAGATACACAATCGTACCACCTGTCGTCGCCTGTTGAATGGTTATATATTGTAACCTCATCACCTATATTGAATTTTGATAAATGATCAAGCTTTTCAGGCGGAGTCTGGTCATCAGCAGTAATTATTATTTTGCCCTCCGGTATTTCTATGGACTGGTCGGTTGTAATAATATCCTCTACAACACCTGTTACCTTTTCGTTTAATTTAAGTTTTCCCGAAAGCCCGCCTATAACTATGTTAACTCCCGATGTGTTGGTGTGGGTTTCTGTACCGAATTTATCTGTAAGCATATATAAAGAATATGGCTGACGGTATTTATTTATATTTTCAACCACAAAGGTTTGCTCATTAACGGTTACTGTTGTTTCTATCCAAAGAGGAGAAATAAAGGCTGTTGAATCCTCTAAAAAACCAATAGCATCCTGCGTGGATGAATCCTTTGTAATAATCTCGCCGTCTATTATCTGATGCCCCATAGGCACGCCTGTCTGAAGGGAGAAAAAGTCGCCGTTCATAACCATAAGAGGATAATATCCCCACTCGATAATTCTGTCTGTAATATCAGATGCCGAAATTTTACTGTAAAGATAATAATTATCCACAATTTTTGGAACTATTCTTGAATTTGGAGTGTAAACATAATAGTTTTCGGTTTGCTTGCCCACACCATTTTGATTGCTCATAAACTGATTTTGTATGTACTTTGTACCATCTGCCACATTATATACAGAGTATGACAGTTCCTCGTTTCCGTAAACTGATGCAAGAGCAGTTGTACATACAAGGCATAGTGCAGTTATCAGGGCTGTTATTCTTTTTGTATTTATTTTATCTATACTATGTACAGTCATAAAAATCTCCTCGTTTTTTCTACTAATATTATATTATTTCAGGGTTTAATTATATCAAATTTAATAAGACTTTTCAATGGAAATTTTATATTTGAAAAATAATTTTAAAAATATATTAAAAAATTTTAAAAAAGTAGACGAAAATG
>JAZSPJ010000081.1:0-3486 GCA_045537365.1 Clostridia bacterium | reverse complement strand
TGGGTGAGCAAAAAGTTCAAGGAGCACGAAACACTAAACAGGGGCCTTTGCTCTCTTTTGCGAAGCGAGATTATAAAGCACCACGAAAAGTATATGGAAAAAGAGTGGATAGCCGTATACGCACTTGATAACATAAACAAGATGTACGACGCATATCATTCGCTTGGGGGGAACGGGACTGTCACAAAGCTTGTGGAGGATATCCGTCTTTTGCCTAATGAACCCAAATAAGGAGGATATGTGTTATGCACGATAAAAGAGGAGTAGAATTTTCAAAACTCATACTGGCACTTGTAATATTTTCGTATTTTGTGGGACTTTTATTTGGTATGTATATTATTTTGCAAATAATTAAGGCAGGAGACGTGGCATACATACCAACCGCTCTTTGCGGACTATTTACCTTTGTCGGTGCGCCTGTTGCGGTTGCAATAGGCTTTTACAGCAACAAGGCAAAGGCAGAGAATATAGAAAAAATAAAGGGAGGAGTGTAATATGAACATTATCGGTGTTTTTACAACAGTATTTGCTATACTGGTGGTTTTGGTAAATATCCTTACACAGATTTTTAAAAGCTTTGCATCAAAAAGCGAGATACCAACACGCGTGTTTGTGCTTCTTTGTTCGGTTGTGCTTAGCGTGTGCACGTTCTTTGCCGTATGCGAAATTTATGCTATACCTGTTCTTTGGCACACTATATTCGGCTCCGTTGTAACGGGATTTGTTGTAGCATATTGCGCAATGTTCGGGTACGACAATTTGTATGGAGAACTAAAAGAGCTTTTTGTAAAATTTTTTGGAGACGAAGCATGAAAATACTAAAAATACCAAACCAGATAATAAAAGAACCGCTAAAACCGCTTAATCTAAAAAGGGTAGATTCTATTGCACTGCATCATATGGCGACGGACGCAGGCATAAAGGCAATTGAGAGTATACATATAAATCAGGGTTGGAGAGCAATAGGATATAACTTCTTTGTAGGCTTTGACGGTACGGTTTACGAGGGAAGAGGGTTTAATGTGGGCGCAGGGGTAGAGAACCAAAACGACCATATTATATCCATAGGCTTTCAGGGGGATTATCATTCAAAAGAACGGACAATGCCTGATGCACAGTACAATGCGGGGATTGATATAATCCAATACGTTTTGGAAAATGTGCCGAATATAAAGAAGATAGGCGGACACTGCGAATTTATGGCAACGGCATGCCCTGGGCGATACTTTCCGCTTGAAGAAATGAAAACATTAAAAAAGAGGGGTATAAAAACTATGCAATATTATGACACATTGGACATTTGTCCCGATTGGTCAAAACCTTATGTACAAAAAGCAATCGAAAACGGATATGTAAAAGGTGACGAACAAGGCAGACTAAGACTTACCGATGACAGAATATGGTGCCTTGTGGTAATGCTTAGGGTAAACGGAATAATGGAGTAGAATAGTCGGTAAGCAAAAACGACAAGATTAAAATCTTGTCGTTTTTTTATATGCGTGGCTTGATTTTGCATAATATTATGTTACAATAATGTCAAGGAGGGATTTCATGAAAGGATTAAAACAAATCAGAAAAGAACGCAATCTAAATCAATTAAAAGTTGCTATGGATTTAAATATTTCTCGTGAAGCTCTTTCTCATTACGAAAACGGAAAAAGGGAACCAAGCATTGATATTTTGAATAAGTTGTCCAAATATTTTAATGTTTCAATAGATTACCTTATAAATGGTGAGGAATTCAAGAAAAGATAATATAAGTTTTTATTTTAATCCTATGTTATGTATTAAGCTGAATTTTGCACATTGTGCAAAGCGAAATTATTGCTTTGCAATAGCTAAATTGTTTTTTAAAAACAGCTAAATTAAATTCGCTTATAGCGTGCGAAGCACATTTAGCTGCCGTAGGCAATTTAGCTGAACTTGTTCAATTTAGCTCGCATAAGCGAATTTAGCTGAAAAAAGCGTACTGATTTTTCAGTACGCTTTTTTCTGGTAGCGGAAGACGGATTTGAACCATCGACACTGCGGGTATGAACCGCATGCTCTAGCCAACTGAGCTATTCCGCCGTATTTAGTTTTTGTTGTTCAGCAACAAAAACTATTATACACAAAAACAATTGTTTTGTCAACACTTTTTTAAAAAAATTTTGCCTTTTTTTACTTTTTTTATTATTTAATCTTTCTGCCCTCTAAATAATAGCGTTTATCGTACGCCTCACCCATAGAAAATGTCTTTCTCGGAAGTGAGCCATCTACTATTACTGTTTTATAAAGGCTTGATTTTCCCATTGCATCAAGTATTATACCAACACAGCCCTTAACGGTAAGCTCACGGACTGTATCTGCACCGTGAATATAATCCACTCTGCCGCCGATTTTCAATAAATATTCATCTATAAATGCCTGTATGCTTCCAACTGCAAGGTTATATGACGGATTTTGTATATATATAGTCTGCTCTTTACCTTCGGTTAATAATACAATTTTTTGTGCATCGGAATTATCGGGCGTATCGCCAATATTATAATACTTTTTAAGCTCAGTTATAAAATTATTTTCGTCAACTTCAAAAACCACCCTGTGTATTGCCTCAAACACAAGCGAATCATCGTGCAGGTTTACAAGCTCTGCAAGAGCATATCTTGCAGGGCTGGCTTTGGCAACCTCATCCCCCACCTGCTTTTTATAATTTTCGTAATTGGTTTTAGCAGTTGCAAGCGAATGGTTTCCGTCGCCTACTGCATACACAAGTGCGTTTTCCTCGCATACACCGTATTTTTTATTAAATTCAACTATATCGTCAAGAGCTTTTAATTTGCTCTTTACAAATTCCTCTGTTTCAGCATCAAGAATATAACCCTCTATTTTACCGCCGTTTTCCATAAGCTCAAAACCGTAAAGCTTTTCAAAGCTTTGCTTTTTATTTGCAAGAGGCTCGATAATTTCTTTTTTTGCATCGTCTATAAGCATCATAATGTGGCTGAACTCTGCAAGGGCATTTTCCCTTACCTTAAGCCTTGGCGGTATACGCTCTATTACTGTGCCCTCGGTTGCCCTCACCTTGCTTTTTGAGCCTTTGTTAAAATTATACTCCTCAAGGTCAACCGCACCCATAAGACCGTGCCTTATACTGCCGTCAGACAGCGTGCGTTCAACATAAATATAGCAAGGCTGTGTTTCAAAAAACACACCGTCGGTTATATAATTTTGTATCTCGCTGTTTATCTTTTTAATTCTCTGTTCAAAATCAGCATCCTCAAGATATACCTCGGGTAATACAAGATTATAGGTTGATTTATAACCATCTACCCTGTTTTTAACCCGGTTCCAGTAATCGGGCTGTGATGTATACTGGTCACATGCAACTACGCTCCAGTTTTGCATTTTATCGGTTTTATTAAAGCTTGGTATAAGCATTTTTGCTGTGTTAAATATCATTTTTCATCATTCCTTATTATTTGATATATATATTTTATAATGAAA
>JAZSPJ010000178.1:0-3293 GCA_045537365.1 Clostridia bacterium | reverse complement strand
CAAGCACCGAATGAATTGCACCTGTCATACCGATGTCTGTAATATATGCAGTACCTTTAGGCAAAATAGTTTCATCAGCGGTCTGTACATGGGTATGTGTGCCAAAAACGCATGTAGCTCTGCCGTCAAGATAGTAGCCCATAGCTATTTTTTCGCTTGTTGCCTCGGCATGAAAATCCACAAAAATATAATCTGCACTATCGCCTATCTCACTTAAAGCTTTATCAACACTTCTGAAAGGGCAATCTATATTAAGCAAATTTACTCTGCCCATAGCATTAATTACGGCTATTTTTTTGTCCTTGCATTTTAAAACAGTGTATCCCCTGCCTGCAGTGCCTTCGGGATAATTTACAGGGCGCACTACATTTGAAAAATCGCGCATTATATTTACTATATCAGTCCTGCCAAAGGTGTGATTACCCATAGTCAATGCATCAATACCAAGGTCGCAAAGGGTATCAAAATCCCTCTGCGACAAGCCGTTTCCGCCCGATGTGTTTTCTGCGTTCGCAATTGTAAAATCTATATTTTCGCTCTCTTTAATTTCTCTATACACAAGCTTTAAGTAATCAAGCCCGCAACTGCCGAATATATCACCAATAATTAAAAATTTCAAAGTTTATTTTCCTCTCAATATAATTTACAAATATAATTATAACAGATTTTAATATTAATTCAAGTGATTGTTAAAAGTTTTGTGTATTATTTTTGCTGTTTTTGGGTTTTATATTCGTTTTCGTACTGTTTAAGGAGCTTAATTGCATTACCGCAACACTCGTAATCCCAACTGCAACAATGGTTCAGCATCCAAAGGCGTCTGTCATCCGCAGTTGAAAAATTTATCGTCTTAAGCTCGCACCCTATTTTTTTAAGCTTTTCGTACTTAAAAAAAGGACATATTGCATAAAGAGGCATTTTATGTTACCTCCTTACAAATTATGTGTAAAAACATATTTGCCGTAAGACATACCCGACTCGCTTGCAAGCTTTGCAATCTCGTCTAATGATATGTGCGGCGATGAATGTTTTTTTGCGCGCTTTTGCGAGCATCTGCCATTTGCTATCATACGGCATTCCTCGGAGCAGTACTGCTTACGGCGGGGACTGTCGAATTTTTGACCGCAGTATGTACAGGTAAGATGCCTCATATACACCTTTGGCGGTTGGTTTGCAAGCCTTCTGCATTTTGGTGAGCAATATTTACTTGCATTGGCTGTTGGCTTAAATTTTTTTGAACAATATAAACACTCTAAAGTTTTTTCCATAATATACATGCACTTTCGTGCTTACTCCTCTCAATGTGATTTAATAACTTTTCGTTAATTGTATATTGCAATATATTTTATCTGCGCCGTACATAAAATTTTGAATTTTGAAACAAAATATGTCTACATTATTATGTAGAACGCAACAGTACCGTTAAAATAATTATCACATAGTTTTGTGTCGCAGTCAACACATTTTAAGAGGTCAAATGAAATTATGTATTGATTTCGATACATTTTTGTGTTATAATAAAAATTAATGTAGAAAGCTGTCGAAAAAGGAGTGTATTATAATGTCAGATTTAGGCGATAGAATTACATACATTAGAAAAAGTAAATTGAAAATGACGCAAAAAGAATTTACCGATGCCATAAATAACAAATTCAGTATGAACATCAGCCGAAATATGTTAAGCAACTGGGAATGCGGTAAGCAAAATCCAAATATTGAGGTACTTGTGGCTATATCCGAAATTACCGGTATGAGTATAGATTATTATTTGAAAGGTTCTTCGGAAAATAACGATAAAAAAACTCCGCTTATTAAAAATGCGGAGAAAATAAAAAAAACTGAGGATATTTATACCAAAGGTGAATTTAATAATATATTTGATTTAAAAGGAAATTATTTTTATTACAAAATGCAATATGACAATATGATAAACTCAAATATACAAAAAGGCGATCATATATTATTTCATATACAAAGCACATTGAAAAACGGTGATATAGGAGCAATTATTTTTAACGGAATTTTTATGATAAAAAGGTATTATATAAAAGACAGACAAACAATTCTTTTAAATGAATGTGCCGATTGCGAGCCGTTAATTATATCTAAAAACAGTAAGCTTAAAATTATTGGCAGGGCTGTTAAGATTATTAAAGATTTATAAAAAAATGGGGTTGTAAAACATAGGAATTACAGCCCCATTAAATTTATTCATTTACATTAACATAAAACTCTTTGCCGTTAGTTAAACAATAAGCTCCGAGTGTTCCGCTTGAACGGCAGTCACAGTCGATAAAAATATTATTGCCGGATACAAAAATTTTATTTTCCCCTGTTCCTGATACAAGGTGCGCAGGAATGTGGGAACATACTATATATTTATCCTCAAAATAAGTTTTATCCGGCTCAATACTACCTGTTAAAATCTCGCTGATTTTGTAATCGTCTAAAGATTTATCCTTTTGAAATTCTTTAAAACCGCCGTGCAGGAGCAAAAATGTTTTTCCAGATGCCTCAACCTCTTCCCAAACGGTAAATTCCTCTAAAAAATCTAAAATATCGTCTTTTTGTTCATCATTTAAAGCCATAAATGCCGAAAGGGTTTTCTCTCCCCCTTTTTTCATCCATGCTTCTGCCATTTTCAAAGTTCTGGGATTTTTCATTGCGTCCTCAGGTGATTTTATAAGTGCTTTAAAAACCTGATATGCCATATATTCGTGTTCGCCCAGAATTGGTATAATGTTAGGTCTCAGCATCATATCCTGCAATATTTCGATTGAGCCGCCACCGTAATCCAAAGCATCGCCAAGTACATATAAAATATCGGTATCCTTAAAGGAAATTTCGTCCAAAAGGCTTAAATATGCCTCAAAATTTCCGTGAATGTTGCCTGCTACATATTGCATAAAACTACTCCTTTATTAATTTTCGTCGCTTGGTACCTGAGAATAATTTGCGGATTTTTCCTGTTTTTTCTCTGCTCTCTCTGTTATAAACCTATTAAGCTTTGTAATAACATCCGGTACAGCATCTACTATACGGTCAACAGTTGTCATTGCTGTATCAACAGGAAGCAATTTAATCTGGTCCTTATTTACAATTAAAAATGCAACAGGGTTAATTGAAACACCTGCACCGCTTCCTCCGCCGAATTTTTTATTTGCATCCGATGCATCAGCGCCAAACTCACTTCCGCCTGCGCCAAAGCCAAACGCAACTCTTGATACGGGTATAATGGTTGTACCGTCAGATGTGGTTACCACATCGCCTATAATGGTATTTACATCTACCAT
>JAZSPJ010000100.1:0-11709 GCA_045537365.1 Clostridia bacterium | reverse complement strand
TGTTAATGCTGTAACAGGGCAAAATATGTCTATTGTTTCAGATACACTCGGCACTACAACCGATCCGGTTACAAAGGCAATGGAGCTGTTGCCTGTCGGCCCTGTTGTTATATGCGACACCCCCGGCTATGACGATACAGGTGCTTTGGGAGAGTTGCGTGTCAAAAAAACAAAACAAATTTTAAATAAAACAGATATAGCTGTGCTTGTAATAGATGCAGGCATCGGCAAAACAAGTGAGGATAACGAGTTAATTGATATTTTAATTCAAAAGAATATCCCCTACATTATTGTACATAACAAATGCGATTTAAAGGAGATTAAAACTGATAACCCGAATGAAATATGTGTTTCGGCAGTTAAAGGTACAAATATAAACGAGCTTAAAGAATTAATTGCAAAAGCTATACCAAAAAGCGATACAAAAACAATAATATCGCACAGATTAAACAAAGGTGATATAGTTGTGCTTGTAACCCCTATTGACGAAGCTGCACCAAAGGGCAGGCTTATATTACCGCAGGTGCAGACTATAAGAGATATTCTGGACAAGCATGCAATATGCATAACAGCTCAAACGGACGAGCTTAGAATTGTGCTTGAAGCATTAAAAAATCCGCCCAGACTTGTTATATGTGACAGTCAGGTATTTGGCGTAGTAAAAAGCATTGTACCAGAGGATGTATACCTTACATCTTTTTCGATATTATTTGCAGGCTATAAAGGTGTATTGAATACAGCAGTTAAAGGGGCAAAAAGCCTTGAAAGCTTAAAAGACGGCGATACTGTTCTGATTTCCGAGGGTTGCACCCACCACAGGCAATGCAACGATATAGGAACTCAAAAAATGCCGGGCTGGATAACAAATTACACAGGAAAGAATTTAAACTTTGAATTTACATCGGGCGGTGAGTTTCCGGAAAACTTGTTAAAATACAGTCTTGTTGTTCATTGCGGAGGGTGTATGCTTAATGAGCGTGAAATGATATACCGTCAGAAATGGGCAGAGGACAATAATATTAATTATACAAATTACGGTACATTAATTGCGTATATGAACGGAATTTTAAAAAGAAGCCTTGAAATATTTGATATGGGATTTTAAAAAAAGCTGTTGCGAGAATAATCGCAACAGCTTTTTATCATTTTATTTTAATTATTTAATTTTTACATCCAACCATATATCGGATATTTTCTTGCTCAATGCCTTATCATACTTAAATACTTCCATATTATTAAGTGTTGAAAGGTCGGGGTATCTTAATACATCATTTTTAATTCCATCACCCAAAAGCTCCTGTGCACCCTTGTTGGCTGTTGAATAGCCTATATACTCTGCATTCATTTTTGCAATATCAGGTCTGCACATAAAGTTTATAAACTTTTCGGCAAGTTCTTTATTCTGGCTTGTTTTTGGTATTACCATAGAGTCAAACCAAAGGTTCGAACCCTCTTTTGGTACTGCATAAGCAAGGTCAGGATTTTCCTCTATACAGAAAAATGCATCACCGGACCAGGCAATTGTCATAGCTCCCTCTCCTGCTATCATTTTATCCTTAACCTCATCACCGCAGTATGCAAGCACAAGCTCTTTTTGCTTAACAAGTGCATCTCTTGCCTCGGCAAGCTCGGCATCGTTATCGGTGTTCATAGAATAACCAAGGTATTTAAGTGCTATGCCCACGCTGTCACGCTCCGAATCAAGCATAAATATTTTTCCTTTATACTTTTCATCCCACATTATATCCCAGGAATCTACTTCCTCTTTAACCATTTCCTTATTATACAGCACGCCCATTGTGCCCCACATATAAGGTACGGAATATTTGTTAGCGGGGTCATAGCTGTGATTTAAATACACCCCCCCTATATTTTTAAATTCAGGAATATTATTATAGTTGATTTCAAGCAATAAATCCTCGCTTATCATACGCTCAACCATATAATCTGACGGCACTACAACATCATAAGCAGAGCTGTTGTTTGATACCTTTATATACATTTCCTCATTGGTGTAAAATGTTTCGTAATTAACCTTTACACCGGGGTTTTCATCCTCAAAAATATCAAGAACATCCTCGTCTATATAGTCGCCTACATTATAAACATTAATTACCTGTTTTTCGCCTCCGCAACCTGCAAAAGCAATACATACAATCATTAATGCTAAAAATATAAGTGTTTTTTTCATTTTCTTTCTCCTTTACTGTGTTAGTATATTTGCATCCTTATCCTTGGATGAGCGCTTATTAATAATTAAAAGCATAAGCATTACAACAGCAAACATTACTGTTGAAAGCGCATTAATTTTCGGATTTAACCTTTTTGCCATTGTATATACATATATAGATAAATTAGTCACACCGTTGCCCGTTGTAAAGTAGCTTATAACAAAATCGTCTATTGAAAGCGTAAACGAAATTAAAAGTCCGTTTATTATACCCGGCATAAGCTCCGGCATAACTACGTGGCGAAAAGCATACATCGGCTTTGCGCCTAAATCCAGTGCCGCTTCGTACATTGATTTGTCAAGCTGTTTCATTTTCGGCATTACCGACAGCATAACATAAGGAATATTAAATGTTATATGTGCAAGAAGCATTGTAAGCATACCTCGCGGAATATTTACCGCAATAAAAAGTATCATAAGCGATACACCCGTTACAAGCTCACTGCTTACAATAGGTATATTTGTAACTGTTAAGACTGCGTTTTTTATTCCTTTGTTCTTAAATGCCTCTATACCGATTACGGCGGCTGTACCTATTACAACTGCAATAAGTGATGATAACACGCCAACTATAAGAGTTGTTTTAAGTGCGCCCATAAGCTGTGCATCAGAAAGCATTTCTACATACCATTTTAATGAAAAACCGCCCCAGTTGCCTCGTGATTTCGACTTGTTAAAGCTGAAAACCATAAGTATTACAACAGGTGCATACAAAAAAAGGAACATTAAAAACATATATACATTTTCAAAAGCGTGTTTAATTTTAGTTTTCAATGTAAAAGCCTCCCCCTTTTTATGTTTATAGCGATGAACCGCTGGCTTTATCCTTATCAAATAAATTCATAATCCTCATTGAAAGGAAAATAAGTATCATCATAACTATTGATATTGCCGAGCCGAAGTTCCAGTCGCCGCCTGTTAAAAACCTCTGTTCTATAACATTACCTATAAGCATTATTCTGCCGCCGCTGAATATGTTGGATATATAAAATGTTGTAACCGACGGTAAAAATACCATTGTAATACCGCTTATTATACCTGGTACGGAAAGCGGTAAAATTAATTTCCGGAACACCTTTGACTGATTTGCACCTAAATCCTGCGCAGCCTCTAAAAGGCTTTCATCTATCTTAATTAAAACAGAATATATAGGCAGTATCATAAAAGGAATAAAATCGTATACCATACCCAAAATTACCGCATTTGATGTATACAAAAGATTAATTTCAGGCAATCCCAATGACCTTGCAAGCATATTTAAAAGGCCGTTTTTTTCAAGTATTGTAAGCCACGAATATGTTTTAAGCATCATATTCATCCACATAGGCATTACAAAAAGCATAAGCATACCTGTTTTCTTTTTACCCTGCAAAACCCTTTCCCTGTCACGCTTGGCAAGAATATATGCGGCAGGGTAGCCAAGAAGTATACACAATACTGTGCTTACAAAGGCTATCCATATAGAATTGGCAAATATTTTCATATAGGTTATATTAAAAAAGTTAAGGTAATTGTCTATACCAAAACGCGATGTGCCGTCCTCAATCGATACTACCGTAAAACTGTACACAAGCACAAGTATTATAGGTACTACAACAAAAAGTGTCATCCACAAAAGATGCGGATATGCTGCAGATTTTTTGAACACCCTACTACCCTCTTTCTTACCTGAATTTTTTCATAATGTGAATATCAAACGGTTTTACAAACACACCGACCTGTTTTCCAACCTCAAACATCTGTGTGTCGTGTACAAGCCATTTATAATCGCCACAGTTTACAGTCATTTCATAATGCACGCCTTTAAACAGCACCGACTCTACAACACCCGTAACCTTACATACATCAGGCTCTAAAAGATATATATCCTCAGGACGTATTACAACATCTACACTTTCGTCCTTTTCAAAGCCTTTATCTACACACTCAAACTCTGCGCCTGCAAAGGATACAAGACAATCCTCATGCATAATGCCGTCAAGAATATTGCTTTCACCTATAAAATCTGCCACAAAGGCATTTTTAGGCTCGTTATATATATCATCGGGTTTGCCCACCTGCTGTATTTTACCCTCATTCATAACCACTATGGTATCGCTCATTGTAAGAGCCTCCTCCTGGTCGTGTGTTACAAATATAAAGGTAATACCAAGCTCTCTTTGCATATTTTTAAGCTCAATCTGCATACCCTTACGCAATTTTAAATCAAGCGCTGCCAAAGGCTCATCAAGAAGTAATACTTTAGGTCTGTTTACAATAGCTCTTGCAATTGCAATACGCTGTTGCTGACCGCCCGATAGTGAGCTTACCTCTCTTTTTTCAAAGCCCTTTAAATTAACCATTTCAAGCACGCTTTTTACACGCTCATCTATCTCTTTTGAGCCTACCTTATTAATTTTAAGACCAAATGCTATATTGTCGTATACATTCATATTAGGAAACAATGCATACTTTTGAAATACTGTATTTACCTTCCTTTTAAAAGGCGGTATTTTTGTTAAATCCTCGCCGTCAAAAAACACACTTCCCTCTGTGGGATTTTCAAAACCTGCTAAAATTCTGAGTAATGTGGTTTTTCCGCATCCGCTTGGACCGAGTAATGTTAAAAACTCGTTTTCATCTATATATAAATCGATATTATTAAGCACTTCATTATCGCCAAAGCTTTTTGAAACGCCTTTTAATTCAATTAAATGACTCATTTTTCCGTACTGCTCCTTACATTAAAAATTAGGCGGTGTAGATACCCACAGCACCTTCGCCGTCGTTTTTCCTTTGTTTATTATATAATGCTCTTTATCTGCCTGATAGTAAAAGCTCTCGCCCTTGTGCACCTTGTACTGCTTATTACCCAAAACAAGCACTATAGTGCCCGAAAGCACATAACCAAACTCCTCACCTGAATGAGGTACATCCGCATAGGATTTTCCGCCTGCCATAAGCTCTATTATAATAGGCTCCATATCGTTCTTTTGTGAGTTTGGAACTATCCAGTTAATAATATTGCCGTCCTCTATGTTTTCTTTAACAAAAACATCGTCACCCGTAAATACAACATCATTATCCGCCGCATCATTAAAAAAGCTCTTTAAATCAGTTCCAAGGCACTGCAAAAGGTCGGATAATGTCGATATGGATGGCGAAGCCAAATCCCTTTCAATTAAGGATATAAAGCCCTTGCTCAGTTCGCATCTGTCGGCAAGCTCCTCCTGCGTTAAATTATTCTGCACTCTTAACCGTTTTAGTTTATTTCCTATTTCCACATAAAACACCTGTCTTTAATAGTAAGTTTTTTGTTTAGCAAAACTAAACTTGAACGATTATAATTATATAACTAATAATTAAATATGTCAATACATTTTCTTAATTTTGTTAAACTTTTGGTTTATTAATATAAGATTAAGTGCTTTTTGGAAAAATTGTGTAAAAAGTGCAAAAACAATTAACATATACTTTTAAAAACAAAAGCATATTAAAAATTTTTATTCCCTATTGACAATTTCATTCTACTGTGGTAGAATGAAATAAACTACAAGTGTAGAATATAACGTTTGGAGGTACATATTATGAAAAATATTTCTATTGGCGATGCAGAACTTGAAATTATGAAGGTTATATGGAATGCAAACGAACCAATTACATCACTTGATATTGCAAAAGAGGTTGAGGATAAAGGTTGGAAAAAGACCACCATTGCCACATTTTTATCAAGACTTACCGAAAAGGGAGCACTTTGTGCTGAAAAAAATGGAAAGCTTTATTACTACTCCCCTCTAATAACAGAAAAGGAGTACAGAAAATCGCAAACAAAAAACCTTATAAAATCATTATACAACGGCTCGGTAAAAGACTTTGCTGTAGCATTATTTGAGGAGCAAAAATTATCGGATAAGGATATAGAGGAGTTAAGGTCAATATTTGAAGAAAGGACGGAATAAATTATGACACAAGTGTTTTACGCATTTTTATTAACATCAGCTCTCGGCACAGCCTTTGCACTTATAATAGCTATACTGCGCCCGCTAACAAGAAAAGTGTTTTCAGCAGGTTGGCATTATTATATATGGCTTGCGGTACTCGTTGTAATGATTTTACCTGTAAGGCTGAATTTACCCGAAAAATTTATACCGTCACACGTTGGTACACAAACTATTGCAATTGAAAGCGATGAGGTACAAAATACCCAAATTACACAAACTGTTCAAACTCAAATTCAAATACCCAAAAAGCAACTAATACAAAAAGATGTATCTGATGTAATCACCCCCATAAAAAGTTTTATGTGTGATAATGCTCTGTTAATATCTTATATATGGCTGTTAGTTTCCGTAGTTTTATTTATTGTAAAAATTATACGCTATATTATATTTTTAAATATAATGAAAGAACATTCAGAGCCTGTATTATGTGTGGATATAAATGCATATACAAGTAAAAATATTACAACAAGAGCAAGCTCAACTATAAACTCCCCTCTTGTAATCGGAATATTCAGACCAACCTTGCTATTACCCAAAACCGATATTACCCGTGAACAATTAAATAATATTTTAGCTCACGAAATTACACATCTTAAAAGAAATGATATTTTGTATAAATGGTTTGTAAGTATCGTAAAATGTGTTCATTGGTTTAATCCTGCAATTTATTTTATAAGCAGGCAAATTAACAGTGATTGTGAAATATCCTGTGATTTATCGGTAGTAAAAAATATGGATATTAATAATAAAAAGAAATATGCCGAAACAATACTATCACTTTTATCGCACAACAACTCAAAGGCTGTGCCCTTAACAACCGGTATGACGGGTGATAAAACCCTTCTTAAAAAACGGTTTATTATGATAAAAGAAAAACAAATTACAAATAAATTTGCACATATAATTTCCATAATACTATCTGTATTATTTTTATCAGCTACAGTTTTTTCGGGCGGAGTATTGGCAAACGATATTTTTAATGCCAAAAATAATGAAAATTACTTAAATATTGAAGTTTTGCATAACAACCATCTTGTTAAACTGACAAATAAGCCTTTTTATAAAGACGATATTTTGTATTTGCCATTAAAGGAACTTCTTGAAAAAACAGGTTTGCTTTCGCACAACAATTGCAGGCTTGAATGGAACAACGGCAAAATTACAATTTATATTGCAGAGGGCGATAACATACCGCAATATGACAGTAATACAAATATAACAGGCAATGAACCTGCTGTACTGAATTATTGCTATGAAATAGAAATAGGGAAAGCCGAATTTATAATAAATCCCGAAGGCTCACCTATGCATACATCTAACAACCCCCTATATAAAGAGCATTTAAATAAAAAGGTTAAAATGCAGTATGCACCTGTATTAAAAAATGATGTTACATATATCCCCTACGAATATGTTGACTATATGATAAACAGCTTTACACAAAACAATGAAATCACATTTCAAAATAATACCGACAGTGTTTCAAAAAACAGTATAAAAAATGCCGAAAATATGACTTTGGAGGATATAAGGTCATTGCAAATATCTGTAGACAGCGGGCATTTCCCCTGGCGGTTAGACCCAAAACAGGTTATAATGGCATTTTTATCGGGCAAAGGTATGGATGTAAAAAATATAAGAGTGCCCGAATATTCTGGAGACAAACTAAAATACACAGATGGCAATATGGTAATAGAATTATTCAAGCCCATAGACAAATCCCCAAACGGCATCTGGATTGTTAAATCATATACTGAAAATCAAAATAACGGTCTTATATGGCCAACCGAAAGCACACAAATAGTAAGAGGTTTTGAAACAAGAGTGCACCCCATAACAGGTGAAAAAAAGGTACACACCGGCATAGATATAAAAGCTACCGAGGGAACAGTTGTATTTTCATCAATAAGCGGAACCGTTAAAGATACCGGCTATGATACCGAATACGGAAACTTTGTGCTTATTGAAAATGATACCATAAGTGTTTATTACGGTCATTTATCCGATATTGATGTAAACAAAGGCGATTATGTAAAACAAAAATCAATAGTAGGAAAAGCAGGCAAAACAGGTACAGCAACAGGAAGCTTTTTACATTTTGAAATAAAAATCAACGGAGCGTATTGCGATCCTTTAGAAATTTTTAAGGAATATAAAGCTAGCGAAAATATTAAACCCGACAGTTTGAGAATTAAATCAACCGAAAAAAGCAACGAGCTTTATGCCGGCTTTGAGCACCTGACACTAAAAAACGCAACTATAAACAAGCTTGAACAAGAACTTAATAAAAAAGGAATTAACAAAACAAAAAATTCGGCAGTAGATTTAGCGAAAAACTATGTTGTAAAAGATTACAATACAGAAAACACTTTGGTTAAGGCTGACGAAAACGGAAATATTACCATATACTTTTTGTCGGAAAGCGATAATTTATTTGATGTAAATTTTTATGATGCTCAAACAGGCGAAAATGTTGCAGGCTACAATGTACTTGCAAATAATGAAAATGCCTACACATTTATAGGCTTTGAACAGAAAAAAAGCTATAATGTTGAGGTTGTAAGCAAAACAAAAAACAGTTGGGTTATTGAAGGCAAATATATTATTTATTGAGGGAGGGATAAATTATGACACAAATATTTACATCAATTATTCTTACATCGGCAGTAGGCTCAGCACTTGCCCTTTTGCTTACTTTATTAAAGCCTTTAACAAGAAAAATATTTTCGGCAAACTGGCATTACTATATGTGGCTGATTGTGCTTTTTATAATGATATTCCCCATAAGAATTAATATACCTGTACAATCTAAAACAGAAATGCCGGTTTCCCCGAATATAACATTAACGGATAATCAAGCTAACATCAACGATATAACTGAATTTATAGATACACAGCCAAATTTGATTGTAAATAAAGAGGCTAAACAACATAATAATAGTTCTGATATATTAGAAATAAATGATATTTTAAAAAACATGGCTTATATCTGGTTAGCAGTTGCAATTATCCTGTTCCTTATAAAAATAACAGGTTATTTAATATTCATTATTAAAATGCAAAAACATTCTAAAATTGCATCTTGTACACAACTCAAAGAATTTACAAACAGAAAAATAAATGTAAGAGTAAGCAATACAATATGCTCTCCCCTTATGGTTGGCATAATAAAACCCACTTTGTTACTGCCTGATATAAATATAATGCCTGAACATCTAAAAAATATTTTATCTCACGAAACAACGCATTTAAAAAGATACGATATACTGTACAAGTGGTTTTTGAGCATAGTTAAGTGTATTCATTGGTTTAATCCTGCAATTTATTTTATAAGCAGGCAAATTAATACAGACTGTGAAATATCCTGCGATTTATCGGTAGTAAAAAATATGAACGAGCAGGCAAAAAAAGGCTATGCCGAAACGATACTTTCGCTTTTATCACACAGCAGTTTAAGAGCGGTCCCCCTTACAACAGGAATGACGGGCAATAAAAAAAACCTTAAAAAAAGATTTTATATGATTAAAAACAAAATCAATATCAGTAAAAAGGCAAAAATTATTTCTGTTATTTTAGCAGTAATATTATGTATCGGTGCAATTTTCGTAAGCGGAATAATAAACGGCAGATTTAATACAACGGATAGTATGCTTTTGAATGTCCGCACTGATGAAAGACATGGTAATGAATTTAATTTTCTTACCATAGGTGTCGATAATAACAACAAAGCCGATACAATATTTGTTTTTAATTTTGACGGCAATATTTTAACTTGTATGAACATACCAAGAAATGTTTGCTTATCAATAAGTGAAGATGTTCCCATAGATAACGGCACAAAAAGTCTATCCGCTTTATTGGCTGAGGAAAACGGCGACCAAAAGGTAATTAATTCAATAAAAGAAACTTTAGGAATACCCGTACACTATTATGCAAAGGTGAAAATGGATGCAATTGCTGATATTGCAGATTATGCAGGCGGTATAGAGTTTAATGTTCCTTACGATATGGTTTATGACGATCCTGCACAGGATTTACATATCAATTTAAAAGAAGGAACGCAATTACTCAATGGCAAACAGCTTGTGCATCTGTTAAGGTTCAGAGACCGCCGTCACCCCAACGGCGATGAACTGCGGGTAATGACATGGCAATCTGTTATTAAGGAATTTTTAAATCATGCAATTATAGAAAACAAAATCGGAAATCTTGCTGAGCTTTACAATATTGCAACAAAAAATATAAAAACCAATTATCAGTTAAATGACTTAAAAAAAGATTTTAATAATTTGAAAAGCATTAACAGAAACAATATTTTAATTAAAAACATTCGCGGTAAAAATACCGTTTTAAACGGATATTTTGTATTTCATATCAACTATGTTGAATCAAAACCGCTTTTAGATGTATTCAACTCAACAAACGATGGTAAAAACTTGATTTCAGCAATTACTTACACAAACGATTCTTTAGGCTTTATAATTAAAGTACCGGAAAAATGGAAAAGCAAATACGAAATTATTCAATTTGATAACCAAGTAGCTTTTTTTCACAAAGATATTTTCCTTAAATACGGAAAGGGCTCAGGAAACTTATTCAGGATTACAAAGGTAAAGCAACCTTCCGAAAAAACTTTAAAAGAAAGCGGTGCGCCGTATGAATATTTATATTCAGGAGAAAAATATGCCATAGTATGGTCTGTTGCATCAGATGTTCAATATCCAAATTGGCAGGACAGAGACGAAGAAGATGCAGAGCTTGCCAAAGATTTTGAGGATATGATAAAGGATTTAAATTTTATTAAAGGCAGTTTTTCACTTGTAGATGAGGAATAATTATTTACACAAATAAATCAAACATCGGCGACATATAAAAAATGATATAAATTACATTGTATATTAATTAAAGGAGCTAAAAAAATATGAAAAAAATAATTTGTTTAATAATGATATTGGCTAATATTTTGTATATAACAGTATCTGCTGATACAAATCAGTTAACAGAAACCGCAAAAAACGATTTATACAACTTTAAAATTATGACAGGCGACGAAAACGGCGATTTAAGATTAAACGATAATATTACAAGAGCTGAGGCAATAAAAATGATTTGTGTTGCAGGAAGCATCACTATGCAACAAGATACAAGCGAAGCCATATTTAATGATGCAGATACTAACCATTGGGCATATAATTACATAATGCGTGCTAAAGCTTATGGCATTACAGACGTCGATGAAAACGGTAATTTTAATCCCGAAAGTAACATAACCAATGAGGAAATTGTAAAAATGCTTGTATGCGTTTTAGGCTACGGCGAAATGGCAGAAATGCGAGGCGGATACCCTGCAGGATATACGGCTGTTGCATCACAGATTGGCATTACAAACAGCTTAAAGCTTAAAATGAATACCCCAGCCATCCGAAATGATGTAGCAGTTATGATTATAAATGCTCTTGATATTCCCGTAATGAAAATTACCTCTTTTGGCGAAAACAC
>JAZSPJ010000137.1:0-56464 GCA_045537365.1 Clostridia bacterium | reverse complement strand
CTCGTTTGCGAGAAGCTTTGCGGCGTCAAGTGCGGGGCCTACCATAAATCCGGTCGCGATGATCGTTACGTCATTACCCTTGACGAGATCAACGCCACGGCCAACCTCGAACTTGTAGTCGTCGCCGAATATTACCGGAACCGCAAGTCTGCCGAATCGCATATAAACGGGACCGTCGATATTCAGTGCCGCTTCAACGCAGGCTCTTGCTTCAACTGCGTCCGCGGGGTTGAGAATGGTCATCTTCGGAATAGTGCGCATAAGCGCGATGTCCTCAAGGCACTGGTGTGTTGCGCCGTCCTCACCAACAGATATACCTGCGTGTGTTGCGCCTATTTTTACATTGAGTTTTGGGTAGCAAACCGAGTTTCTTATCTGCTCAAAGGCTCTGCCTGCAGCAAACATTGCAAAGGAACTTGCAAATACTGTTTTTCCGCAAGTTGCAAGGCCTGCAGCGGTTGTAATCATATTAGCCTCGGCTATGCCTGTGTTTATAAATCTTTCGGGATAAACCTTTTTAAAGCTATCGGTTTTAGTTGATTTTGAAAGGTCGGCATCCATTACAACAACATTTTCATTGCAGCCAAACTCTGCAAGGGCACTGCCGTATGCCTCTCTTGTAGCTATTTTCTTTTCTGCCATTATATTGCCGCCTCCAGTTCTTTTATTTTTGC
This sequence comes from Clostridia bacterium, assembly GCA_045537365.1. GTDB lineage: Bacteria > Bacillota > Clostridia > UMGS1810 > UMGS1810 > UMGS1810. Next base: position 55,790 of record JAZSPJ010000137.1, on the reverse strand, counting down.
ATCAAGCTCTAAAACTGCCTGATTATACTGCTCCTCATTAGGAGCGCTTCCGTGCCAAGCGGCGTTGTTTTCCATATACGATACGCCCTTGCCTTTTATGCTTTTTGCAACTATTACAGTTGGTTTGCCTTTTGTTTCTTTAGCCTTTGCAACAGCATTTTTTATTTCCTCTATATTATGAGCATCAATAACAATTACATTCCAGCCAAAAGCTTCAAACTTTTTGTCGATTGGTGTTGGGTTCATAACCTTTGTAATATCGCCATCTATCTGCAAGCCGTTAAAATCAACAAATGCAGTTAAATTATCAAGCTTATAATGTGCAGCAAACATAGCTGCCTCCCAAACCTGGCCCTCTTCAAGCTCTCCATCGCCAAGAACTGTATATACTCTGTAATCCTTACCGTCAAGCTTTGCGGCAAGTGCCATACCGTTTGCGGCGCATATTCCCTGACCAAGTGAGCCTGTTGACATATCAACACCCGGAACACCTTTCATATCAGGATGCCCCTGAAGGTAGCTTCCGTATTTTCTAAAAGTTTTTATATCCTCTGTAGGGAAAAATCCTTTCTCTGCCAAAGTTGCGTAAAGCGCAGGAGCACAGTGTCCTTTTGAAAGCACAAACCTGTCACGGTCCGGATTTTGAGGGTTTTTCGGGTCTACATTCATCGAATCAAAATACAGTACCGAAAGAATATCCGCAACAGAAAGCGAGCCTCCCGGATGTCCCGATGATGCACTGTACACAGCTGTAACTGCATTCTTTCTTATTTTGTATGCAGTAAGCTCTAACTGGGTATTGCTTAACATAATACTTTTTCCTCCTTGTTTTTGTGTTAAAAAATTAATATTAATTAAATCCTTTTCCGTACACGCTTCTTGCATCGGTAAGGATTATAAAAGCATTTTCGTCTATTGATTTTACTATTTTTTTCAGGTGAACAAACTCGTTTTTTCTGATAGCGCACATTAAAACGGGATAAGAATTACCCGTATATTCACCCGTACCCTTTATTGAGGTTACTCCGTGACGCATATTAACTATAATCTCTTTTGCAATCTCACTGCCCTTATTGCTGATAATATAAAGCATTACCGCAAAATTTACGCCTTCTATTATATTATCGGCAACCTTGGTAGCTATAAAAAGCGAAAGTGCCGAATAAAGCATAATTTCGTAATCGCCGAATACCAGTCCTGACAAAAGAATTACAAATGAATCCACAATCAAAATAAGCTTGGCTATGGAAACACCGCCAAAAACCTTTGAAAGCAGTATTGCCGCAAGGTCTGTTCCGCCTGTTGAACCGCCTGCTGCAACCGTAAGCCCTGTGCCAAGCCCTAAAAGAGCACCGCCTACCACGGCAGAAAGTATTAAATCGTCACTTAATGTACTTATATGAGAAAACATCTGTATAAAAGCCGACATAAGCACCGTTGCAATTACAGTTTTAAATAAAACCGCTTTTCCCATAAGCTTAAAGCCTGCTATCAAAAGCACAATATTTACCGCAAGCACGGTTACCGAAACCGGTATACCAATGCTTTTAAAAAGCACTGTACCCAAACCGCTTGCACCTCCCGGCGCAAGATTGTTCTGTGTCAAAAACCAGTTAAGCGCAAGTGCGGTTGAAAGCGCACCTAGAGTTAACTGGGTATAGCTTTTTATTGTTTTAAAAGCAGCTTTTTCTTTTAAATTACCAATTATTTGCATATTTTATCACCTTTTAAAAATATGCCCGTAATTTATAAAACTATTCTGCCTCGCTTTCGCATTTATAGCAGATGCTCATATCAAGCAATTCCTTAAGCCGCTTTTCGTCTTTTTTTAAATAAGTATAGCCTATAAGTGCCTCAAAGCCCGTAGCCCGTCTGTAATCTACAATATCTGCATTTTTTGCACTTGTATATGAATGAGCATTTCTGCCCCTTTTAAATACAGTAATCTCCTCGTCGGTAAGGTTTTTTTCTATACCGCCTATAATTTTGCTTTGTGCACCTGCCTTTACAAATGCTGTTGCCTTTTTATGAATCTTTGCAACAGGCATATTGTTATCACGCACCAGATAAGTGCGCACATAAAGCTCATAAACTGCATCGCCTATATACGCAAGCACTAAAGGCGATACCTCCCTTAAGTTTACATTAAACTCAAAATCAAGCATTCTTTTACACTCTTTTCCACTTTACTCCGCCTCGTGTATCCTCAAGTATAATGCCGTTTTCTTTAAGCATATCCCTTATTTCATCGGCACGGGCAAAGTTCTTTTCTTTTCTTGCGTTGTTTCTCTCCTCTATAAGTGCCTCTATTTCATCATCTAAAAACTCTGCCTCTGCGGCATCTAAAATGCCAAGCACATTGCAAAGCTCACAAATAAGCTCATGTGCCTCGCTCACATTTAAAAGAGCTGTATTTTCGCTATAATTTGTATTTAAAAATTTAACCAAATCAAATATTGCACTTATTGCATCGGCTGTGTTTATATCGTCGTCCATTGCATCTTTAAAATTCTGTTTAAATGCAAGGGTTTGTTCGGATAATTGTACATCCTTTTCGGCATCGGGTGCATTGCCCTTTAAAAATTCAAGATTTTTTATACAGGTGTTTATTCGCTCAAGTCCCGCCTGTGCCTGTGTTAAAAGCTCATCGCTGAAGTTTATGGGGTTTCTGTAATGTGCCGAAAGCATAAAAAATCTTATTACTTTATATTTAAATTCCTTTGAAACATCCCTTACAGTAAAGAAATTGTTTAAGGATTTACTCATTTTCTGCCCGTCAACATTTATGTAGCCGTTATGTAGCCAGTATCTTGCAAACTCACAGCCGTTTGCGCACTCGCTCTGTGCAATCTCGTTTTCGTGGTGAGGGAATATAAGATCCTTACCGCCCGAATGTATATCTATTGTTTTACCCAAATACTTATTTGCCATTGCCGAGCACTCTATATGCCAGCCTGGACGTCCCATTCCCCATGGGCTTTCCCATGCAGGCTCACCGGGCTTTTGTGCTTTCCACACAGCAAAATCCATAGGCTCTTTTTTCTTGTCGCCAACAGCTATCCTTGCACCAAGCTCTAAATTTTCAAGAGGCTGATGCGAAAGCTTGCCGTACTCTTTAAATTTTTTTACGCTGAAATAAACATCGCCGTCAACATTATAAGCAAAGCCTTTTTTCTCAAGCTCCGATATAAGCTCAATTATTGCATCTATATTCTCGGTTGCCTTTGGGTGCACGGTCGCCTTTTCTATACCAAGGCCCTCGGCATCGGTATAGTACTCACCGATGAACCTGTCCGCAAGCTCTTTTACGGTAATGTTTTCCTCATTGGCGCGTTTTATCATTTTATCATCTATATCCGTAAAATTCTGCACAAAGGTTACCTCGTAGCCTATATACTCCAGATACCTTCTCAATGTGTCGAAAATTATAAACGGACGGGCATTTCCTATATGAAAGTAATTATATACCGTAGGTCCGCAGGAATACATTTTTACCTTGTTTTCCTCAAGCGGTATAAATTCCTCTTTTTGTCTTGTCATACTGTTATAAAGTTTCAAAGTAATCAACTCCTGTTACTTAAAATTAGCGCTGTATACTTACATCCAACTTATATTATATAATTAATTTTATAAAATTACAACTGTTTTCGTTTAATTTATCATAATTTTATTGATTTTGTGTTGAGCTTGTGATAAAATAGTATAAAATAAACAATGGTGTTTTATGCTCATACGGGAGGAAAAAAGTTTATGATTTACAGAAAATGTGAAAATCCAAAATGTAATCTCTGCAAGCACGCAGAGTTTATAGACGGCTCAAGAAACATCAAGTGTGAATTCGGCGGTAAAAAGCCAAACGACTATGTTTGCAAACGCTTTGAGTACGATGTATTTAAAAGGGTTATAAAGCCCAAAGCAAAATTAAAAACAGGTAACTACACTAAAGAAAATTTTGAAATTTAATTTAAAGGGGGATGCAACTATGAAGCTTATAAAATTATGGGCAGTAATACTTGCAGCAGCATTTTTATTTTCAGCCTGCTCACCGAAAAAGCAAGCACCACAGGATAACACTACACACGAACCCGTTAAACAAGAGGAGCAGACACTAAAGGACCACCCTTTTTACACACGAATGGAAAATTTTAAAACAAGACCTATTGCCCTTATGATAGATAACGACGATAAACGGGCAAGGCCGCAGCTTGGGCTTGAGAGCGCCTACCTGGTATATGAAATAATAGTTGAGGGCGGAGCAACCCGATTTATGGCACTTTTTGACGATTACAACATAGAAAAATTAGGGCCTGTGCGCTCGTCAAGGCATTATTTTATTGACTATGCTATGGAAAACGATGCCATTTACGTGCATTGCGGATATAGCCCGCAGGCGGCAAGAGATTTAAGAAATTTCGGTATTAATAATATAAATGGCGTAACCGGTGGCGATGGCTCCGTGTTCTGGAGAGATTACACCTACGATAAAACCTGGCACAACCTGTATACATCACTTAAAAAGGTAACAGATTTTGCAAAGGAAACAAAAAAATACAGCTTTGAAAGTGAAAACAATAAGGTTTTAAAATACCTTAAGCAGGACGAAACACCTAAAAGCGAAACAAATGCAACCCAAATTAATATAACATACTCGCAGGGTTACAGGGTTACATACACATATAACGAGGAGCTTGGCTTGTACGAGCGCAGTATAAACGGTGAAGCACACACATCTCAAACAGGCGAGGTTTTAAATGCAAAAAATATTATAGTATATAAGGTATCAAACTACACATTAAATGACGGCGAAAACAAAGGCAGGCAGGATATTAAAAACATCGGAAGCGGAGAGGGCTGGTATTTTACAAATTCAAAGGCTGTAAAAATAAACTGGTCAAAGCCGTCAAGAAATGCAAAAACCGTTTATACACTTGAAAACGGCGACGAGCTTTTATTAAACCCCGGCAATACCTATATACAGATAATGCCGTCTTTTAACGAGCTTACATTCGGATAATAAGGAGATTTATAAAATGACAAAATGTGTAACCATAGGAGGCAAAAAAATAGGCGGTAATAACCCCGTGCTTATACAGTCTATGTGCAACACACGCACAAAAAATACCGAGGACACCGTGCGTCAGATTACAGAGCTTGAAAACGCAGGCTGTGATATAATAAGAGTTGCCGTGCCCGATGAGGAAAGCGCTCTTGCGATAAAGGAAATTAAAAAAAGAATACATATACCTCTTGTTGCGGATATACATTTTGACTACCGCCTTGCTCTAATGAGTATGGAAAACGGCGTTGATAAGGTAAGAATTAACCCAGGTAACATAGGAAGCGAGGAGGGGGTACGCCTTGTTGCCGAAATGGCAAAAAAGAATCATATACCCATACGAATCGGTGTAAACAGCGGTTCTATTGAAAAATCAATACTGGAAAAATACAAAAAGCCCTGTGCCGAGGGTATGGTTGAAAGTGCAAAAAAGCATATAGATATGCTAAATAAATATGACTTTGACGATATTGTAATATCATTAAAAGCATCGGATGTAAGGCTTACAATCGACGCATACAGATTAATGAGCAAAACCTACAATTATCCCCTGCATTTGGGAGTAACCGAGGCAGGAACATTTTTAGGCGGTACTGTAAAATCTGCAGTAGGGCTTGGTGCACTGCTATCAGACGGTATAGGCGACACAATCAGAGTATCGCTTACCGATGAACCCGTAAAAGAAGTAATTGTTGCAAAAGAGATTTTAAAAAGCCTTGATTTAAGAGACGGCGGGCCAAAGTTTATATCCTGCCCCACCTGCGCAAGAACAAACATAAACCTTATACCCCTTGCAACCAAGGTAGAAAATTATTTGTCGGGCATAGATAAAAACATTACCGTTGCAGTTATGGGCTGTGTGGTAAACGGCCCGGGCGAGGCAAGAGAGGCAGATATCGGCATTGCAGGCGGCAACGGTGAGGGTCTTATATTTAAAAAAGGTGAGCCATACAAAAAAGTGCCCGAGGATATGCTTTTTGATGTACTTAAACAAGAAATAGAAAAAATGGAAGGTTAAATAAAAAATGTCACCTACAAACCTTAAACTTGAAAATGTGTTTCCCGATGCAAGCGTGCCGGAAGAATTAAAGGACGCATTGCTTTTTGATACGAAAGCATCGGCAAGCGACAGGAAAATGGTAGTTACAGTTTCCTCCGAAACCCTTATAAATTATAAGGTTATAGAGGATTTTAAAAGCTACATTAAAACTAAATACAATTTAAACGAATTTTTGCTTAAGGTAAAATATACCGATACAACCATAAGCCTTTTGGGTGTTGACGAGTATTACTCTAACCTTGTTTTTTATGTAAACGAAATTGTACACGGTGTGCGCCACCTTTTTATAGACAGCAGAGCTGAGCTTAACGATACTGTACTTACCATACATTGCAGGTACGGCATTGATATGCTCAATCAGCTTAAATGCAATGAAATTATTAAAAAGCTTATTTTGGCACAAACAGGCGAAAATATAGATGTTGAATTTCAAGACGACAGTTGCGCTGAGGAAATCGAGAAAGCACAGCAGGAAATTTTAAACAGCCTGCCAAAAATTGAGATTGTTGAAAAGGCTCCGCCAAAGCCAAAGGTAGAGGTTTTGGAGGACGGAGAGGACAGCCCTGTTATTTTAGGCAAAAAAATAAAAGAGGAACCTGTGCCCATAAGCGAGCTTGAGGAAGGTACAACCTTTGTTGTAACAGGCGGAGAAATAATAAAATCCGATTCAAGGGAGCTTAAAAACGGCAAAATTCTTATAGCATTTTATATTGCAGATGCAACCGATGCATACTCCTGTAAGGCTTTTGTAGCACCCGAAAAATATGCTGAAATAAAAGGCGACCTTAAATGCGGAAACTATATAGTAGTAAAGGGCAGAATGCAGTACGACAGCTACGCAAAGGAAAATGCCCTTATGGTAAACGATATATCAAAAGGTTCAAAACCAAAAGGCAGAATGGATAACTCCGAGCAAAAGCGTGTAGAATTGCACATGCATACCTCAATGTCAAACCTTGATGCTATGACCGATGTAAAATCGCTTGTTAAAACCGCCGCAAAATGGGGGCATAAGGCAGTTGCCGTTACCGACCATGGCGTTGTACAGGCATTTTGCGATGCATACAGTGCATCAAATGGCGGCGAGGATATAAAGGTGCTTTACGGCGTTGAGTGTTATCTTGTAAACGATACCGTAAATATTGTTTCAGGCTCAACAACCAGCTCATTGAAAGGCGATTTTGTTGTGTTCGACCTTGAAACAACAGGTCTTTCGCCTGCCAGAGAAAAAATAACCGAAATCGGCGCCGTTAAAATTTCAAACGGTAAAGTGTGCGATAGCTTTAATGTGTTTGTAAATCCCGAAAAGGAAATACCATACAATATTCAACAGCTTACAGGCATTACAGATGATATGGTTAAGGATGCACCTACAATTGCCGAAATCCTTCCCAAATTTTACGAATTTGTGGGCAACAGCGTACTTGTAGCACATAATGCGTCCTTTGATACATCCTTTATAAAACAGGCGGCTCTTGATTTGGGTATGGAATACAATTTCTGCGTGCTTGATACCCTCACCCTTGCCCGCGCAACCGTTAAGGATGTAAAAAACCATAAGCTCGATACCCTCACAAAGCATTTTAAAGTAAAGCTTGAAAACCACCACAGAGCTTGCGATGATGCACTTGCAACAGCAAATGTATTTTTAAAGCTTTGCGAAATTTTAAAGGAAAGAAATATTTTAAATGTTATGGATATTAACACATCGCTTGCAGGCGATGTTGATTTTCGTACTCTTAAAACCTACCACGCAATTTTGCTTGTTAAAAATCAAAAGGGTATGCAAAACCTTTATAACATTATTTCAAAATCGCATCTTGATTATTTTTACAAACGGCCAAGAGTGCCCAAAAGCCTTATTGGGCAATACCGAAATGGTCTTATTGTAGGCTCTGCCTGCGAGGCGGGAGAGCTTTACAGGGCAATTCTTGATAATCCATATAATCTTGATTATTCAAAATTAAACGAAATAATCAGCTTTTACGATTACCTTGAAATTCAGCCTCTTGGCAACAACCGCTTTTTAATAAGGGACGGTCTTGTTGAAAGCGAGGAGGATTTAAAATATATAAACAAGCAGATAATAGAGCTTGGAAAACGCAATAATAAAATGACTGTTGCAACCTGCGATGTTCATTTTTTAAATCCCGAGGACGAAATTTACCGCCGAATACTTCAGGCAGGTCAGGGCTATGACGATGCAGACACTCAACCACCGCTTTATTTGCGCACCACCGAGGAAATGCTTAAGGAATTTGAATATCTTGGCGAGGAGCTTGCACACGAGGTTGTTATAGAAAACCCCAATAAAATTGCGGATATGATAGACAATGTAAAACCCGTGCCCGATGAAAAGGCTCCGCCTGAAATACCCGGCTCTGATGAGCTTTTGCGACAGCTCACCTACGAAAAAGCACAAAGCATTTACGGCGAAAATTTGCCCGAAATTGTAAAAGAAAGAATAGATATTGAGCTTAACTCAATTATAAGCAACGGATATTCGGTGCTTTATATTATAGCACAAAAGCTTGTTTTTAAATCAAACAGCGACGGTTATCTTGTAGGAAGCCGAGGCTCGGTCGGCTCGTCGCTCGTTGCATATATGAGCGGTATAACCGAGGTAAACTCTCTACCGCCCCATTATGTTTGCCCAAACTGTAAGCATAATGAATTTATAACCGACGGCTCGGTGGGTTGCGGATGGGATATGCCCGATAAAAACTGTCCCAACTGCGGAGCTCTTATGGATAAGGACGGCCACGAAATCCCATTCCAGACATTCTTGGGCTTTAAGGGCGATAAAGAGCCCGATATTGACCTTAACTTTTCGGGTGATTATCAGCCTGTTGCCCATAAGTATATTGAGGAGCTTTTTGGTACAGGCCATGTTTTCAGAGCGGGTACAATTGCAACCGTTGCGGAGAAAACCGCCTACGGATATGTTATGAAATACTTTGAACAGCACAATATGAGTATATCCAACGCACAGGCGGAAAAACTACTTAAGGGCGTAACAGGTGTAAGGCGTACAACAGGCCAGCACCCCGGCGGTATAATTGTTGTGCCCAAAAACCGGGATGTACACGAGTTTTCGCCAATTCAGCACCCTGCCGACGATACACAGTCGGACATAATAACCCTGCATTATGATTACCATAAAATAGATAAAAACCTGTTAAAGCTTGACATACTTGGACACGACGATCCCACCGTTATCCGTATGCTTGAGGATTTAACGGGCATAAAGGCACATGATATACCTTTTGGTGACCAAAAAACAATGAGTATATTTTTAAATACCGATGCACTCGGCGTTACACCTGAGGATATAAACTCACCTGTCGGCACTTATGCAATACCCGAATTCGGCACAAAGTTTGTACGCCAGATGCTTGTGGATACAAAGCCTACAACATTTTCGGAGCTTGTGCGTATATCAGGTCTTTCGCACGGTACAGATGTGTGGCTTAACAACGCACAAACCCTTATTCAGGAGGGCAAAACAACCCTTTCCGAGGCAATTTGTACCCGTGACGATATTATGATGTACTTAATACATCACGGTATGGATAAATCGCACTCATTTAAAATAATGGAAAGCGTTCGAAAAGGTAAAGGCTTAAAGCCGGAGGACGAGGAAGAAATGCGCGCCCATGATGTACCCGAATGGTATATAGGCTCATGCAAAAAAATAAAATATATGTTCCCTAAAGCCCATGCCGTTGCATACGTTACAATGGCTTACAGAATAGCCTATTATAAGGTATATTGCCCGATGGCATTTTACTGCACCTACTTTACCGTAAGGGCAGACGATTTCGATGCCGAGCTTATGGCACAGGGAAGGGACCACGCACTGCAGATTACAAAAATGCTTATAGAAAAAGAGCGCGAAAAGCAGGCAAGCGAAAAGGAAAAAGGTATGATAACCGTATTTGAGGTAGTAAATGAAATGTATGCAAGAGGTCTTAAATTTTTACCGATAGACCTTTATAAATCCGATGCGTATAAGTTCATACCAACAGAAAACGGTATATTGCCGCCGCTTAATGCCATAGCAGGTCTTGGTACAAATGCGGCAAAGAGTATTGTTGAGGCAAGAGATGAACAGATTTTTGCCTCGGTTGACGATTTCAGAAACCGTGCAAAGGTAACCAAAACAATTGTAGAGATTATGAGAGGTCAGGGTATGTTTAAGGATTTGCCCGAAAGCGACCAGATAACCTTCTTTTAAAATAATGTTTGTAAAAAGGGGAGTGAAACCAACCGCCTATGAATAAAAAAACATTAAAAACCCTTGAATTCGATAAAATACTGGACAGGCTTAAAGCGTATGCAGTATGCGATTTAACAAAAGAAAACATAACAAAGCTTGTACCCTCAAACAACATAAAAAAAGTAAATATAATGCAGGACGAAACTGCACAGGCACTTATGCTTATAACCAAAAAGGGGCAACCGCCCATATACTTTTCGGGCGATGTTAAAGCGCCCCTTAAGCGTGCCGAAATAGGCGGTGTTCTATCAATTGGCGAGCTTTTACTTGTATCTAAGCTTTTAAAAACTGCAAGGACATTTAAAGCATATCCTGAGGAAATTCACGCCGAAACACTTTACGAGCATTTTGAAGCTCTTTATATCGATAAGGCTTTGGAAAACGATATTTTCAGGTGCTTTCCTGACGAAAACTCTGTATCGGACGATGCATCCGACGGTCTTTTAGAGGTGCGCCGTAAATTAAAAGGCTGCGCAAATAAAGTGCGTGATGTACTGCAGTCCTTTATTACGGGTCCGAAATCCAAATACCTGCAGGAGCAAATTATAACCGTAAGAGGCGACAGAAGTGTTGTACCCGTAAAAGCAGAGTTCCGCGGTGAAGTAAAAGGTATTGTACACGATACCTCGGCAACGGGGGCAACCCTGTTTATAGAGCCTGTTGAAGCAGTTGAAGCAAATAACGAAATAAGAGAGCTTCGCATAAAGGAAAAAGAGGAAATAGAAAAAATATTAATGTCTTTTTCCCAAAAAATCGCAGATATATCAAAGCTGCTTGATATGACTTATGGCACAATAATTGAGCTTGATTTAATTTTTGCAAGGGCAAAATTTTCACTCAGATACGATGCATACCGCCCCGTGCTCAACGATATGGGGTATATCAATCTTGAAAAAGCAAGGCATCCCCTGCTTGACGAAAAAAAGGTAGTGCCAACCGATATTACCGTAGGCAAAGAGTTTGATACCCTTGTGGTAACAGGACCAAATACAGGCGGTAAAACCGTTGTGCTTAAAACAGCAGGTCTTTTAACACTTATGGCACAGACGGGCTTGCATATAACTGCACAGGAAAATTCGCAAATCGCCGTATTTGACGATATTTATGCCGATATTGGCGACGAGCAGAGTATAGAGCAGAGCTTATCAACATTTTCTGCCCACATGGTTAATATTGTAAACATACTAAACAGCTTAAATAATAATAAAAATTCGCTTTGCCTTTTCGACGAGCTTGGCGCAGGCACAGACCCGATAGAGGGTGCGGCACTTGCAGTAAGTATACTCGAAAAGGTAAGGTCGCTTGGTGCAAAAACCCTTGCAACCACACATTACAGTGAACTGAAGCTCTATGCCTTAAGCACAAAGGGCGTAGAAAACGCAAGCTGTGAGTTTGATGTAAATACACTCTCGCCAACCTACAAGCTTCTTATAGGCGTACCGGGAAAAAGTAATGCATTTTTAATATCCTCAAGGCTTGGTCTGGGCGATGATATTATTGAGAACGCAAAAGCTCATATAAACGAGGAAAACTTAAAATTTGAGGATGTACTCACCGAGCTTGAGGCAAGCAGACGGCAAATGGCAGAGGAAAAGCAAAAAGCCGAGCTGTACCGCCGTGAAACCGAAAAGCTTAAAAACGATACAGCCAATACCAACCGCCTTATCCGCGAGAAAACCGAACGCATAATAGAGCGTGCAAGAATGGAAGCCAAAGAAATACTTGAGGGCGCAAAGGACGATGCCGACGAAATCATAAAAGAAATCCGTGATGCACAAAAGCTTAAAGATGCCAAAGAAGCAAGCCGTCTTGCCGAAAAAGCCAGACAAAGGCTTAACGAGAAAAACAAACGCAACAGCGAAAAAATAGCCGAAAATCTGTTTAAGGTAAAAGAGGCTTATAAAGCGCCAAAGCAGGTAAAGCTGGGCGACGATGTTGAAATTGTTAAATTCGGTCAGGTAGGTACTGTCTGTACCCTGCCCGATAAAAACGGCGAGCTATTTGTAAAAGTAGGCATAATGAAAATAAAAGCCAATATTGCCGACCTTCGCTTAACAGGCGACAGCACACCGAAGGCAAACACCAAAAAAACACCTAACCACAGTGGGGGCGCAACTGTTACAAAAACAATGAGCCTTTCGTCAGAGCTTGATGTAAGGGGCGAAACAGTAGATTCCGCCGTGGTTTTAATAGATAAGTTTTTGGACGATGCGGTGCTTTCATCATTAGGTCAGGTACGCATTATCCACGGCAAAGGTACAGGAATGCTCCGAAAAGGCATACACGACTATCTGCGCCGACTGCCTTATGTTAAATCATACCGATTGGGTGTGTTTGGCGAGGGCGATGCAGGCGTTACCGTTGTAGAATTAAAATAATAATATATTAAGCATTTTAATCATATAGTTTACAGGTGATTAAAATGCTTAATTTTATTTGGTGCGCAATTATGCTAGTATCAATAGTATGTTCTTTTTTCTGCGGTACAGTAAGCCAGACGGCAGCAGCTTTAATGGACGGTGCAAAAAATGCCGTAGAATTTATAATTAAAGTCGGCTCGGTTATGGCGCTTTGGTCAGGTGTTATGGCAGTATGCGAAAAATCGGGTATGTCAAAAATATTTGCCAAATTACTTTCGCCATTAATAAGCCTTCTTTTTACCACCCGAAACAAAAAAACACAAAACGCCATTTCACTTAATATGACAGCAAACATTTTAGGTCTTTCAAATGCTGCAACACCGCTGGGCATTGAAGCCATGAAAGCTCTGCATGCCGAAAACGGGCAAAAAAACACCGCAAGCCACGATATGTGTATGCTTGCGGTAATTAACAGTGCAAGTATTCAGCTTATACCATCCACTCTTATCGCCTTAAGGTCGCAGGCGGGGGCTAAAAACCCGTCGGAAATAATTTTACCTATTTGGATAACCTCTGCCCTTGTATTTGTTTTTGGCGCACTTTGTGTATGGCTTTGCCGTTTAAAATGTAGGGAGGCTGATACTAATTGAACATAGGCGACTTTGCAATACCTGCTATGATATTTTTTGTAATTGCCTACGGCTTGTTTAAAAAATGCGATGTTTATGCCGATTTTACTTCAGGTGTTAAAAGCGGTATTGGCACAGCATTTTCAATTCTCGCTCCGCTCATTGGCTTATTTTCTGCCATAGATGCTTTCAGGGCATCGGGCGCAATGGATATTATAACCTCGTGCCTTGCACCGCTTTGCAATTTTTTAAAAATTCCTGCCGATATTGTACCCTTTGCGGTTATGCGCCCTGTTTCGGGCAGTGGGTCACTTGCTATGGCACAGGATATTTTTAAAAACACAGGTGCCGACAGCTTTGCATCAAAAGCCGTATCGGTTATGATGGGCTCAAGCGAGACCACCTTTTATACAATAGCCGTTTATTTTGGTGCAGTAAAGGTTATAAACACAAGGTACACCTTAAAGTGCGCCCTGCTTGCCGACCTTTGCTGTTTGTTTGTAAGCCTTGCGGTTTGCAGAGTGTTTTTTACTGTTTAAATTTCGCTATGCTGATTTTTCGCTCGTAATTAGGTTAATATAATTACAAGTGTAGCGGTCGTATTAGGGTTGCGTTAAGGCTTTTTTATAAGTGGCAGGAAAATCACAAAACATTTTACAATACAGTTTTTTGTAATCTACCACAGTAATTTTCCTCCTAAAATAAAAAATGCGCCCCCGAAGGAACGCATGAAAAAGTGTATTCCCTCAAGTGAGCTAATAAATATCTAATCGCGTGGAATAGAAAATAGAGAGAACACACCTTTTTCTAAAGGTGTATCTCCACGCAATTATAATATTAAAATTTATTAGCTCAATACATATTGTATCACACAATATAACATTTTACAAGGATTTTCTTTCGACATTTTTCGCAGATTTTATAAAAAGCGGTTGAAATAACAAAAAATATGTTGTATAATGTTCCTGTCGGAGAAATCCGATAAAAGGTAAGACTTAAAACAGTGTAAAAGCTGGGCGGTTATGCCATCATCTCTTTTAAAGGGAGGTGGTTGCTATGGATAATGAATACATAATTACATTTATGATAATTCTGTTACTTTTAGTAATTTCCATAAAAAAATAACGCCCACCGTCAAATGAAGCGTTATTTTTATAAATACATTCTTTTGGCATAACCGTTTGAGGTCTTGCCTTTTTCTATGTTTATTATACTCAACAAATTGCATTTTGTCAACTACTTTTGAAATACTTGTAAAATATATAAACAAAAAACACATTAAAAAATCCACTCTTGACAAAAATGTATTTTTTATATATAATGTAGAATATGAAAATTAAGACTGTGAAGGCGTGTAAGTAAGCATTTGCATAATTCATAAAGAGAGAGGGTTGCCACAGGCTGTAAGCAACCTTATGATGGCAAAGGGCTGAATTTCAGCGCCGGAGTTTCCATTGAAAAGGTTTTTTTAAACATAAAACCGTTAATCTGGATGTAGTCACTGCATTAAAGTGAAAAAACGAGAGCAAAGCATTTTATTGCTTTGAATTAGGGTGGTACCGCGAGCAATTTCGTCCCTTATTAATTAATAAAGGGCGGGTTGCTTTTTTTGTTGCCCTCCTTTAAAATTACAGGAAGGATTGGATAATATGAAACAGAGAATTGAAACGCTTAAACAGCAACTTTCGGCAGAGCTTAATGTAAATATCGACCGTGAGGCTTACAAAGCGTTAAGAGAAAAGTATTTAAGTAAAAAAGCAGGCGAAATACCAAAGCTTATGCAGGAGCTTAGAAACTTCAGCCCCGAGGAGCGCCCCCTTATGGGTAAAATTATAAACGAATTTAAGGTTTGGGCAGAGGCAGAGTTTGATAAGGTAGAGGAAGTATTAAAAGGCGCAGAGCTTGCCAAAAAGAATTTGAGCGAGGCGGTTGATATTACAATGCCTGCTAAAATAAACAAAACAGGCTCAATTCACCCAACCACACTTGTGCGTCAGGAGCTTATAGATATTTTTGCAGGTATGGGCTTTGATATTTTTGAAGGCCCTGAAATTGAAACCGATTACTACAATTTTACTGCCCTTAATGTACCTGCCGACCACCCTGCAAGAGCAGAGCAGGATACTTTTTATATAACAGATGAAATATTGCTCCGCACACAAACCTCACCGGGGCAGATAAGAACTATGGAAGCTAAAAAACCACCAATTAAGGTGTTAAGTCCGGGCAGAGTTTTCCGCAGCGATGACGATGCAACACACACCCCAATGTTCCATCAGATGGAGGGGCTTGTTGTGGATAAAGGTATATCTCTATGCGACCTTCACGGTATGCTTGAAATGCTTGCAAAAGCACTTTTTAATGAGGATACAAAAACAAGATTAAGACCGTCATATTTCCCGTTTACAGAGCCAAGCGTTGAAATAGATGTTACCTGCTGCGAATGCGGAGGAAAAGGCTGTAAGCTTTGTAAGGGCACAGGCTGGATAGAGGTACTTGGCGGCGGTATAGTAAACCGAAAAGTACTTGAAAACTGCGGTATCGACCCTGATGTATATTCAGGTCTTGCCTTTGGTGTTGGTATAGACAGAATAACCATGCTTAAATACGGCATAAACAACATACACATTCTGTTTGATAACGACATAAGAACATTAGAGCAGTTTAAACAGCAATGCAAGTAATTAAAGGGAGGATAATAAAATGAAAGTACCTTTCAGTTGGTTAAAAGATTATGTAGATATAGATATTACACCCGAGGAGCTTGAACAAAAGCTTTTTTCCTGCGGTTTTGAGGTAGAGGAGCTTATTTACCTCGGCGCAGAGATTTCAAATGTAGTAACAGGTAAAATCACTAAAATAGAAAAACACGCCGATAGCGACCACCTTCAGATTTGTAAGGTAGACTGTGGTAAATACGGAAACGATATTCAAATAGTTACAGGTGCGGACAATATTTTCGAGGGTGCAATAGTGCCTGCGGCGCTTGACGGCTCAACCCTGCCTAATGGCATTAAAATTAAAAAGGGTAAATTAAGAGGCGTAGAATCAAATGGTATGCTTTGCTCGGGCGAGGAGCTTGGTATTAACGATAACTGGTACGAGGGTGCAGATGTTTACGGCATACTTATACTTAAAGACGATACTCCAATCGGCGAGGAAATTCAAAAAACAGTAGGTCTTGACGATTATATTTTCGATATAAGCATTACAGCAAACCGCCCCGACTGTCAGTCCATACTCGGTATGGCAAGAGAGGTTGCGGCTGTGCTTAACAAACCGCTTAAAATGCCGTCATTTGATTATAAGGCAGTTGAAAGCGCAAACGATAACGATATATCCGTTACTGTTGAGGCAACCGATTTATGCCCACGCTATGTAGGTCACTATGTAAAGGATGTAAAAATACAACAGTCACCCGACTGGATGAGAAAGCGCCTTGCACTTTGCGGTATAAATGCAATTAATAATATAGTTGATATAACAAACTTTATTTTGCTTGAATTAGGTCAGCCGATGCACGCATTCGACCTTTCAACATTAGAGGGTAAGGCAATTACAGTAAGGCGCGCAAAAGACGGCGAAAAAATTACCACACTTGACGAAAAGGAATTTACACTTAACACAACAAACCTTGTAATATGCGACAGTAAAAAGCCCGTTGCCCTTGCAGGTATTATGGGCGCACTTAACAGCGAAATTAAAGAAAACACAACCGATGTTGTGTTTGAAAGCGCAAAATTTGCCCGCGACAGCGTAAGAAAAACTTCAAGAGCGCTCGGACAAAGCTCCGACTCATCGGCAAAATTCTGTAAGGGTGTAGACGAGTATACCACAGGCAAGGCAATGGAAAGGGCTTTGCACCTTATAGAGGAGCTTGGCTCTGGTACAGTAAGTGCAACACACTTTGACAGATGGGTAAACGGCAAAATCAACCCCGCAGTAATTAAAACCACCCCCGAAAAAATAAACAAAGTGCTTGGTATAGATGTAGATAAAGCTGTAATATGCGATATATTAAAACGCCTTGAATTTGAGGTGGAGGAAAACGGTGCATATCTTACAGTTACAGCACCCCCTTACCGTGAGGATGTATTCGGCTTTGAGGACCTTTCCGAAGAGGTTATAAGAATGTACGGCTACGATAAAATCGTGCCAAAATATCTTGAAACCGCAAAGGTTACAAACGGTGGCTTGAATGAATCTCAAAAGCTTGAATTCAAGCTTAAAAACGCACTTCGTATGCAGGGTGCTTATGAAACAATTACATTCAGTTTCTATTCAAATCAGGATTTGGATGTTTTGGGCTATGCCGAAAATGCACCTGAGAGAAACGCTATAAGAATTGCAAACCCAATAAGCGAAAACTACTCCATAATGGCTACAACCCTTATACCAAATATGGTAAACACAATAGTTAAAAATTACCGCAACGGTAACGAGGGCGGAAGATTTTTCGAGGTTGCAAATGTATATAAAGCAAAAGAGCTTCCGCTCACCCGGCTTCCCGATGAGGTAAAAACAGTAGGCATAGGCGTATACGGCGACGGCGAGGATTTCTTTACCGTAAAAGGTATTATAGAGGGTATTGCAGACGAGTTTAACCTTGAATTTGTATACGAAAAGCCCGATGCAGGCGAAAAGCCGTTTTTGCACCCCGGTGTTTCGGCAAACATTGTTTCATGCGGCGAGGTTATAGGCTATATGGGCAGACTTTCGCACACAGTATGCGAGGAGCTTGTTATACAAAAGCCTGTATTTGTAGCAGAAATTGATTATAAAAAATTAAGCAGTAAATTCAACAAAAGCTTCCGTTACACACCAATTCCGGCATTTTCTGTTATAAAGCGTGACTTTGCATTGATATGCGACGATGCCATAACCTGCGGAGAAATTGAGGAAAGTATTAAAAAATCATGTAAATTTGTTACAGATGTTAAGCTTTTTGATATATTCAGAGGCAAACAAATAGGCGAAAATAAAAAGAGTATGGCATTTAATGTAACATTTACTCCTGACCAAAAAGAAATATCTGCTAAGGAAATGGACAAATTTACCGAAAAAATACTCAAAGACCTTGAATTTAAGCTTGGTGCAGTATTAAGATAGTAGGAAAATTGTAAAAAACAAACAAAAATTACACAAAAAAGACGAACAAAATTATACCTCAAGGCTTTTATAACTAAAAGAATATGAAAAAATCAGGCTTGTTTTTGTGCATAAACTCTAATAAAAAAACACCTTAAAAGTGTTGAAATAACTGCGTTGTGGGTTTTTATGCAATGTAGACAACAAAACTTAAAATATTTTGGTTATTTAAACATTGGCACTTTTGGTAAGTTTGTGTTAAACTATTATCATAAAGTTTAATGTGCGTCGGTAGCGCATAACAGGAGGTTATATAATGGCAAGTTTAAAGTTAGATCACATTTATAAGAAATACGCAGGTGGCGTAACCGCTGTATCAGATTTTTGTCTTGATATTGAAGATAAAGAGTTTATCGTATTGGTTGGTCCTTCAGGCTGTGGTAAATCTACCACACTTCGTATGATTGCAGGCCTTGAGGAAATTTCTGAAGGTGAGCTTTACATCGGCGATCAGCTCGTTAATGATGTTGCACCAAAGGACAGAGATATTGCAATGGTTTTCCAGAACTATGCACTTTACCCACACATGACCGTATATGAAAATATGGCATTTGGTCTTAAACTTAGAAAAACACCAAAAGATGAAATTAAAAGAAGAGTTGTTGAGGCTGCTAAAATCCTTGACATTGAACATTTACTCGACAGAAAGCCAAAGGCTTTGTCCGGCGGTCAGAGACAGCGTGTTGCTTTAGGCCGTGCTATCGTTCGTGAACCTAAGGTATTCCTTATGGACGAACCTCTCTCTAACCTTGATGCTAAGCTCAGAGTTCAGATGAGAACAGAAATCGGTAAGCTCCACCAGAGATTGCAGACAACATTTATCTATGTTACACACGACCAGACCGAAGCTATGACAATGGGTACAAGAATCATTGTTATGAAAGACGGTTTTGTTCAGCAGATAGATTCACCTGTAAACCTTTACAACAACCCATGCAATATGTTCGTTGCAGGCTTTATCGGAAGCCCTCAGATGAACTTTGTAAGCTGTGTAGCAAATGAGACAGACGGTGTTGTATCACTTGACTTTGCGGGTAACTCAATTAAATTACCTGACGGCGTTGGTTCAAAGGTTAAAGAAGCAGGTGTTATCGGCAAAGAAGTTATTATGGGTATCAGACCTGAGGATTTACACGATGAGGAGCAGTTCCTTTCATCATATCCTGATGCAACTGTTACAGCTCATGTTGACTTAACAGAAATGATGGGCGCAGAAACATATCTCTACCTCAAGATTTCTGACAATGCTTTCACAGCAAGAGTTAACCCAAGAACAACAGCAGCTGCCGGCGACGATATCAAAATCGGTGTTGATGTTAATAAAATCCACCTCTTTGATAAAGAAACAGAGCTTGCTTTGTTAAACTAATTAATACAAAATTAATCCCCGAAAGCATTTAGCCTTCGGGGATTTTTACAAAAGAAGGAGTGTATATAAAATGAAAAAGTTTTTACAGGAATTTAAAGAGTTTGCTATAAAAGGCAATGCCCTTGACCTGGCAATAGGTGTTATTATAGGTGCTGCTTTCAAAGCTATTGTGGACTCACTTGTTGCAAATATTATTATGCCTGTTGTGGGAATAATAATAGGCGGTAAGGATTTTTCAAGCTTATGTGTTACAATCGGCGATGCAAAAATTGAATACGGTCTGCTTATACAAAACATTGTTGATTTTGTTATAGTAGCCGCCGCACTTTTTGTTTTGGTAAAAGTTGTAAATTCACTTAAAAGACCTAAAGAAGAGCCACCTGTTGAAGTTAAAAAGCCCGACGATATAGCACTTCTTGAGGAAATAAGAGATTTGTTAAAAAAATAAGAATAACTAATAAGTGGGGTGTAAATTATTTCACAGAATTAATTTACACCCCACTTGGGGATAGGAAAATAAGATGCAGAATAAGCAGTATGCGCTTTATTTTACATCCCCTTATATTATATTTTCTGAAAACGGTACTATATCTACTTCAAAGGTTTTCCCGTTTAAATATGAAAGCATATTTTCATCCTTAAAATTAAAAGTAAGCTTATATGAATACAGTGCCTGTGTTTTCATTCCCACCTTTTTATTAAACTCGTTTGTACCGTACTTTCCGTCGCCTGCAAGGGGATGCCCGACAGACGCAAAATGCGCCCTTATCTGATGTGTGCGCCCTGTTAAAAGCTCCACTTCAACAAGGCTTGTTAAATTCCCCTCTTTAAGCACCCTGTACTTGGTTTCAATGGTTTTACCGTCCTTTTGCGGAGTATTATGTATATACACTCTGTTCTGGCCGGTATTTTTTACAAGATAGCCTTTCAAGGTATCCTGCTTTACTTTAAGCTTACCGCTTACCAGACATAAATAGAATTTTTTTATTTCTCGATTTTTAATTTTTTCGTTAATTATTTTAAGGGCTTCGGCATTTTTTGCCGCTATAACTATACCGCCTGTATTACGGTCTATTCTGTTACATAGAGACGGTGCAAAGCTGTTTTCCAAATCAGGATTATACTCACCCTTTTTATATAAATATGCTTTAATATAATTTATAAGAGTTTTGTTTTTCTCGCTTTCATCATCGTGCACAATCACACCCGGTTTTTTATCCACAAGCATAATATTTTCATCCTCATACACTATATTAAGCTCATAATCAATATTTTTTAAATCAACCTCATAAGTACGGTTTTCAAAAAACTCGTCGTTAATGTACATATCTATACGGTCGCCCTCTTTAAGCATATAGTTTATTTCGCATTTTTTTGAATTAATCTTAATGCGCTTTTTGCGTATAGCCTTGTATATCATACTTTGGGGCATATTTTTAAAATATTTAATTAAAAATTTATCCGTTCGCTGATTTGCATCGTTGCTGTTTACAATTACTGTTCTCATTTAATTTTACATCCTTTATGTTTAGTGTGATACTAAATTGTCATAAATTCTTTTAAAAAAAGCTCTGTACTTTCAAATTCTCCGTCATCCGCCAATACTACTCTTAATACATTTGATATTTCGGCATCTGACGCACCTGCTCCATAACCCGTTTTCATAATATCATAATCACAAAATGCACAAACCTCACTTGCAAAGGCACTTAAATATGCCGAACCAAAAACATCGGCTGTGCAGACTGAATTATCTGCACAAAACGCCTCAATATTCGCATTTTTAAGTATTTTATGTGCATCGCTTTGATTAGCTGCCGCAACAGGCGATACTATTAATTTTTTTGTGTCCAGATAAAATTCTGCCGTAAGTACCGCTATAAGGTATAACACATCCCTGTATTCAAAGGTATAAGCCTTCCCCATACTTTGCCATACAATATTAAAAACCCTTGTAATACGGTTTTTTAATGTGTTGTTTGAAATATTTTCAAGTATAGCATCTATACTGTCAAAATCAATTGTTTTTTGCGGTGCATTTATTCCTGCAAGCTTTGCGTCAACGCCTTTTCTTGATACATTAATTATATCAACTGAGCAGTCGGCATCTATACCTTTAAGCTCTTTTTCTATAAGCGTGCTGTTTACCCCAAGGTCAGCAAAAGCACCTAAAAGCTTTTCAAGGTCAAAGCCTGCAAAGCAGTCAAAATACAATATTTTCAATTATTCCATCTCCGTATCGTTGGAATTTAAAAGCGCATCAAGTGCCGACTGTACATCGTCGTGCGTTATGGTAGACAAAAACTTTTCCTCAAATTCAAGAGCCTTTTTATAATATTCAATTGCATCGCTTTTGTTGCCTCTTATTTCCATAAGCTTTGCAAAGTTATAATACGGTTCTATAAATTTAGGACCTTGAGCCAGAAGCTTGTCGTAAAGCTCCTGTGCTTTGTCATACTCTGCCAAAGCCAGATAGTTGCTTGCAAGGTTGTCCTGAATTATAAAGTTTGTGCTGTTATATTCATAAGCCTCAAGATTAAACTGCAAAGCCTTTGAAAGCTGACCGTCAAGTATATAAAAATAACCGAGTGTGCCATAAAAGGTTGTGGATTTGTAACCGTTATCATAAAGCTCCTCAAGTAAATTTATGGCCTCCGATAAATTGCCCTGCTTCCACATAATAAGCGCATTGTGTACCTTTGCAAGCATAAGGTAATCTTTTTTAATTTCGTTTTTCTTTAAATAGGTTATTTTATTTATAAGCTTTTCAGCTCTTTCTACCTGACCGTCACGGAGCACCAAAAACGCAAAAGCAAGAGCTCTTTCAGGTGAAAGTTTACCGGTTTTATACGCCTTTTCCATAAGCTTTAAGCCAAGCTCGTTATTATCGTTAAACTTAAAGCTTCCTGCCAGAAACATAAATGTTGCTCTGCCGGTGTATGCTATAACTACGGCACAAGCTACAAAACCAACCACACCGCCAATCCATCCAAAGGCAGTTGCCATTATCCATATTACAATAACAGGTATTAAAAATTTTATAATTTTAAATATAGGTGAACTCATAATTTACTTACCTCTCTTTATTTAAACCAGAATTTTTTATCAAGACTTCTGTACTGTATAGCCTCTGCTATATGATTAAACTGTATATCAGGGCTTGCCTCCAAATCTGCAATAGTGCGTGCAACCTTTAAAATTCGTGCGTGTGCTCTTGCACTTAAGCCAAGCTTATCAAATACATTATTTAAAAGCTCACTCGATTGTGCATCAATTCTGCAAAACTTTTCTATACCATAAGCCCCAAGCTGTGAATTTGTAAATATACCCATATCCTTATACCGCTCAAGCTGAATTTGCCTTGCTTTTTCAACACGCTCTTTAATATATTTTGATTTTTCGCCATTTTTGTCCGACGAAAGCTCATTATATTTTACCGACGGCACCTGAATATGTATGTCAAATCTGTCAAGCATAGGACCTGATATTTTACTTAAATAATTTTGTATCTGTATGGGGGTACAAATGCACTCCCTTGATGCATCGCCAAAATATCCGCATTTACAAGGGTTCATACTTGCAATAAGCATCACCGAGCTTGGAAATGTTGCATTGCCTGCCACTCTTGCTACGGTAAATTGTCCGTCCTCAATAGGCTGGCGCATAGCTTCTATGGCATCCTTTCTGAATTCAGGCAGTTCGTCAAGAAACAATACACCTCTGTGTGCAAGGCTTACCTCGCCGGGCTTTGGCATACTGCCTCCGCCTGTTAATGCCACGTTAGATACAGTATGGTGCGGACTTCTGAAGGGACGTTTGGTTACAAGCGCCGTATCGCTTGAGAGCTTACCGCTTATTGAATAAATTTTTGTTACCTCAAGAGCTTCCTCAAAGGTTAAGTCGGGCAGTATTGTAGGAAGTCTTTTTGCAAGCATTGTTTTACCTGAACCGGGAGAGCCGACCATAAGGCAGTTATGTCCTCCTGCCGCCGCAACCTCCAATGCTCTTTTTGCACTTTCCTGACCTTTTACATTTTCAAAATCAATATCGTAAAACGAACTCTCGGAAAACATTTTATCTATATCGGCTATTGCAGGCTCCATAAGCTTACTGCCCCTTAAATGGCTTACCACCTCATTTAAGCTTGTTGCTCCGTAAACATTAATACCATCAACTACCGATGCCTCATAAGCATTTTCAAAGGGAACTATCACATTTTTTATGCCTTCATCTCTTGCGGCAACTGTCATAGAAAGCACACCTGCCGCCTTTCTGACACTGCCGTCGAGTGCAAGCTCTCCAATTATCATATAATCCGATATATTATCGTTTACTATCTGACCTGACGATACCAAAATTGCACATGCAATTGGCAAATCAAGAAATACGCCCTCTTTTTTTACATTTGCAGGCGCAAGATTTATTACTATTTTCTTTTGCGGATAATCAAAACCGCTGTTTTTTATAGCAGATTTAACCCTTTCTTTTGACTCTTTAACCGCATTGTCCGGCAAGCCTACAATATCAACTCCCGGCATGCCGTTAGACATATCGGTTTCAACCTCTACAACATAGCCGTTTATGCCAAAAATTCCTGCAGAATATATATTAGAAAGCGACATATATACGTTCCTCCTTTACAAATCTATTATATTTTGCATTATAGAATTAGTGAACGATTTAGTAATCAACTCATCATTAAGATTTTCCTTTAACCGTATTTATTGATGAAATTAACATTCTGCGAATTTGCCAACAATTATTTATTATTAACTTGTACTCACATCATGACAATTTCTTTTTAGCTAAATTTTGCAACAAGTTGCATAGCTAAATTGTTTCTTTGAAACAGCTAAATTAAATTCGCTTTTAGCTGACCGCAAGGTCAATTTAGCTACGAAGTAATTTAGCGTGCCAAAGCACATTTAGCTCGCAATAGCGAATTTATCTGAATTCAACTTTGTTGAATTCATTATAACATATTTGAAAATAAAAATCTACATAAAAATGACGAAAAAATATAAAATAACATATATATTCATTTTAAAGGAGTTTTATGTATGTGCGGAATAGTCGGATATATGGGAACAGGTGATGCTCTGCCGTTTTTAATCGGCGGGCTTGAAAGGCTTGAATACAGAGGCTACGACTCATCAGGCGTTGCCCTTTTAAGCCAAGGCAAAATACAGCTTGTAAAAAGCGCAGGCAAGCTTGAAAATTTAAAGCAAAAGCTTGCGAAAAGCGATTTTCACAGCAATTGCGGTATAGGCCATACAAGATGGGCAACTCACGGTGTACCCGACACTATAAATGCTCATCCTCATTTAAGCTGTGACGGTAAAATTGCAGTTGTGCATAACGGAATAATTGAAAATTATAAGGATATTAGCGCAAGCCTTATGCAAAACGGATTTTTCTTTTCGTCCCAGACCGATACAGAGGTTATACCTAATTTAATCAGTTATTACTATAAGGGGGATTTTTTAGATGCGGTAATAAAAGCCACCGAAAAGCTTAAAGGAAGCTATGCCATAAGCGTTTTAAATCAGGACAACGGGGAAATGATAGCAGTTAAATCCGACAGCCCTCTTGTAATAGGCAATTCAAACGGCGACACCTTTATTGCATCTGATATGCAGGCGATTATGCCTTATACAAACCGCTTTTTAATACTAAACGACGGTGAATTTGCTTATATCCGCAAAAATGATATTAAAATTTATAACAAAAACAAGCAGGAAATACCAAAAAATTTCAAAACATATACAGATGATGCTTTGGATATAGATAAGCAAGGTTACAGCCATTATATGCTTAAAGAGATTTACGAACAGCCACAGGCAGTTAAAAATTGCTTAAGCGGACGGATAGCTCATAATATCCCCGTACTGTTTGACGGTGTTTGCGAAACTTATTTAAATACCGTTAAAAAAATATATATTGTTGCCTGCGGTACAGCATATCACGCAGGTCTTACGGGTAAAGCTATAATCGAAAATTTTACAAAAATCCCTGTGGAGGCAGATATAGCATCGGAGTTTCGGTATCGCTCCCCTTTAATTGATGAAAACACCCTTGTTATTGTTATAAGCCAGTCGGGCGAAACTGCCGATACTATTGCAGGGCTTCGGCTTTCAAAGCTTATAGGAGCAAAGGTGCTTGCCGTTACAAATGTTAAGGACAGTACCATTGCAAGAGAGGCAGATTTTGTTTACCTTACAAAAGCAGGAGCCGAGATAGCCGTTGCATCAACCAAGGCATATACTGCACAGCTTACAGCAATGTATAATTTTGCACTTTTTCTGGCAAAGACAAAGGGTACACTTACAACCAAGCTTATGAGGGAATACACAAACACCCTGCTTGAAATACCTTCCTTAATAGAAAGGGCATTGAACTGTAACACGGTCGCCCAAAGAATAAGCAAAAGCCTTGCAAATTATAAAAGTGCTGTTTTTATGGGCAGAGGTCTTGATTATGCATCTGCACTTGAGGGAGCTTTAAAATTAAGAGAGGTTTCATATATACATTCCTTTGCGCATGCATCGGGCGAATTAAAGCACGGCTCAATTGCCCTTATAGATAATACTGTGCCCGTTTTATGCCTTTGCACTCAAATAAGCCTTATTGAAAAAAACGAAAATAATGTAAAAGAGGTTAAGGCAAGAGAGGGCAGAGTTACAGGCATATTAAGCGAGGGTATTTCGGATATAGTTTTTGATGAAAGTATTTATATTCCGTCATGCAATCCGCTTTTTGCACCCCTTGTATCTCAAATACCCTTTCAGCTTATAGCATACCATACTGCCATATATAAAGGTCTTGACCCCGACAAACCGAGAAATCTTGCAAAATCGGTTACTGTGGAATAAAATAAACTTGAATTGTAACATTTAATTTGGTATAATGTATTGTGTAGAATTATATATAATTTTTTTGGAGGAAAAAATGCCTGATTTTAAAGTAGTATCCCCTTTTGAGCCTATGGGCGACCAGATACAGGCGATTGACCGCTTATCCGAAGGCATAATAAACGGAAAAAGATTTCAAACCCTTATGGGCGTAACCGGTTCGGGAAAAACATATACAATAGCAAAAACAATAGAAAGGGTAAATAAACCTACCCTTGTTCTTGCGCACAATAAGACCCTTGCGGCACAGCTTTGCAGTGAGTTTAAGGAGTTTTTTCCCTATAATGCAGTTGAATATTTTGTAAGCTATTACGATTATTATCAGCCTGAGGCATATATACCGCATACAGATACCTACATTGAAAAGGATGCCTCCATAAATGACGAAATAGATAAATTAAGACACAGCGCAACAGCATCGCTTTTTGAAAGACGTGATGTAATAATTGTTGCCAGTGTATCGTGCATATACGGTCTTGGCGACCCCGACGATTACGAAAACCTTATGCTGAGTATTCGCACAGGTATGGAATACGAGCGTGATTTTTTGCTTAAAAAGCTTGTTGAAATACAGTATAACCGAAACGATATAAGCGCCGAGCGAGGTACATTCAGGGTAAGGGGCGATGTTGTTGAGATTTTTCCTGTTAACACAAACGAAAAAGCCGTAAGAATAGAATTTTTTGGTGATGAGGTTGACAGAATTTGCGAAATAGACACCTTAACAGGCGAGGTGCTGGCATACAGAAAGCATATAGTAATATTTCCTGCATCGCACTATACAACCACAGCCGAGAAAATGAAAAGAGCGCTTAAAACCATCGAGGACGAGCTTACAGAGCGCACGGCATATTTTAAAGAGCAGGATAAAATACTAGAAATGCAAAGAATATCCCAGCGCACAAATTACGACCTTGAAATGCTTCAGGAAATAGGGTTTTGTCAGGGAATAGAAAATTACAGCCGTCACATAAGTGCAAGAGAGCCTGGTAGTCCGCCGTATACATTGCTTGATTATTTTCCCAAAGACTTTTTGCTTGTTGTTGACGAATCCCATGTAACAATACCGCAGGTTGGTGCAATGTATGCAGGCGACCGCTCAAGAAAGGACAGCCTTGTGGAATTCGGGTTCAGACTGCCAAGCGCTTACGATAACCGCCCCCTTAATTTTGAGGAATTTGAAAACCGTATAAATCAGGCTATATTTGTAAGTGCGACCCCTGCAAAATACGAAAGGGAACATTCCCAGGGTGTTATTGAGCAGATTATACGCCCCACAGGACTTATAGACCCCGAAATACAGATAAAACCCGTTAAAGGACAAATTGACGATCTTATAGACGAAATACACCAATGCACAGCCAAGGGAAACCGTGTGCTTGTAACCACACTCACCAAAAAAATGGCAGAAAGCCTTACGGATTATTTAAGGGATGCACAGATAAAGGTTAAATATCTGCACAGTGATATAAAAACCACCGAGCGAATGGAAATAGTGCGCGATTTGCGAATGGGCGTGTTTGATGTGCTTGTGGGCATAAACCTTCTCCGTGAGGGACTGGATATACCTGAAGTGGCACTCGTTGCCATACTCGATGCCGATAAAGAGGGCTTTTTGCGAAGCGAAACAAGCCTTGTGCAGACAGTAGGCAGAGCAGCACGAAATATAGACGGCAAGGTAATTATGTATGCCGATACAATAACAGGCTCTATGGAGCGCGCCATTACCGAAACAAAGCGACGCAGAAAAATACAGTCCGATTACAATAAAAAGCACGGTATTGTGCCAAAGAGCGTAAAAAAAGATATAAGAGAGCTTTTAAATACTGTTGCAGCCGACAGCAAAGAGGCACAAACAACAAAAACCAAAAAGCTCACCAAAGAGGAAACCATTAAGGAATATACCCGTCTTATGAAACAGGCGGCACAGCAGATGGAATTTGAAATTGCCGCACATTACAGGGACGAAATAATACGATTAAAGGGTGAATAACATTGATGAAGGAATATATAAAAATAAGAGGTGCAAGAGAGCATAATCTTAAAGATATAAATATTGATATACCCAGGGATAAGTTTGTTGTCATAACAGGCTTAAGCGGTTCGGGTAAATCATCGCTTGCCTTTGATACGATATATGCCGAAGGACAGCGAAGGTATGTAGAGTCGCTTTCATCTTATGCCCGTATGTTTTTAGGTCAGATGGACAAGCCCGATGTTGATAACATTGATGGGCTTTCACCTGCAATAAGCATCGACCAGAAAACAACTGCAAGAAATCCCCGTTCAACTGTTGGAACAGTTACCGAAATATACGATTATTTAAGACTTCTTTTTGCAAGAATAGGTATACCCCATTGCCCGAAATGCGGAAAAGAAATAAATCAGCAAACCGTTGACGAAATTGTAGACAGAGTAAAAGCCCATACCGAGGGCACAAAAATACAAATTCTTGCACCTGTAGTTAAAGATAAAAAGGGCGAGCACAGCAAGGTTTTGGAAAGTGCAAAGAAAAACGGCTATGTAAGGGCAAGGATTGACGGCAAGGTTTACGACTTGTATGAGAGCATTAAGCTGGAAAAAAACCACCGCCACACAATTGATATTATAATAGACCGTATTAAAATAAAAGATGGCATTGATGCCCGCATTGCCGACTCGGTGGAAACAGCCCTTAACCTTGGCGGCGGTATTGTAATAGTAACCATAAACGATTTAGAGGAGCTTATATTCAGCCAGAATT
The DNA here is from genome assembly GCA_045537365.1 of Clostridia bacterium. Classification (GTDB taxonomy): domain Bacteria; phylum Bacillota; class Clostridia; order UMGS1810; family UMGS1810; genus UMGS1810. Next base: position 26,235 of record JAZSPJ010000137.1, on the reverse strand, counting down.
ATGCCTGCCGTGACTGCGGTATTGATATGCTTGAATTAAGCCCAAGAATGTTTTCGTTCAATAACCCCTTGGGCGCATGTCCCGTGTGCAGCGGTATAGGCTCGCTTGAAGAGGTTGATGTTGACCTTGTTATACCCGATAAAACAAAATCCATAAATCAGGGAGCTATAAATGCCCACGGCTGGTTTAATGTTATGGAAAAAACCTCCTATTATTACGGCTGGCTTAAAAGCTTAAGCGGTATATACGGCTTTACATTTGATACCCCCTGGCAGGATTTAAGCGAGGAAGCACAAAAATCACTGCTGTTCGGCACTGACTATCCTATAGATTTTAAATATAAAAATGCGGTAAAGCACGAACCCTTTGAGGGTATTATAACAATTATCGACCGCCGTTTTCACGATAATTTCAGCTTTGGAAAATCGGAAATAGAACAGCTTTTTTGCCACAAGGTATGCCACGAGTGCAAGGGTACACGCTTAAAGCCCGAAGTGCTTGCAGTAACCGTTGGGGGCAAGAATATTGCCGAGGTAACAGATATGGCGGTAGCAAACTCAAAAAGCTTTTTTGAAAATTTGAGCTTATCTGAAAAAGAAAAAATAATTGCAAAGCAAATTTTAAAGGAAATAAATTCCCGTTTAAGCTTTTTAAGCGATGTAGGTCTTGAATACCTTACACTTTCCAGAAGCGCAGGCACACTTTCGGGCGGTGAGGCACAGCGAATACGCCTTGCAACACAAATAGGTTCAAAGCTTACGGGTGTACTGTATATCCTTGACGAGCCAAGCATAGGTCTGCATCAGAGGGATAACGACAAACTTCTTTCAACACTTAAAAAACTGCGTGATTTAGGCAATACCTTAATTGTAGTTGAACACGATGAGGATACTATGCTTTCGGCAGACCATATTATTGATATAGGTCCGGGAGCAGGTATACACGGCGGTTATGTGGTAGCCCAGGGTACAGCTAAAGAGATAATGCAAACCCCCGAAAGTATTACTGGGAAGTATTTAAGCGGAGCTGAAAAAATAGATATACCAAAGCACCGCAGAAAAGGTAACGGTGAAACCCTTACCGTTACGGGTGCAGAGGAAAACAACCTTAAAAATATAGATGTTAAATTCCCACTTGGTAAATTTATATGTGTTACAGGAGTATCGGGTTCGGGTAAATCAAGCCTTGTAAACGAAATACTTTCAAAACAGCTTAGCCACGATTTAAACCGTGCACGCAACAAAGGCGGTAAGCACAAAGAAATACAAGGTGCAGAAAACCTTGATAAAATAATAGTAATAGACCAGTCGCCAATCGGCAGAACACCACGTTCAAACCCTGCAACATATACAGGTGTATTTTCGGATATAAGGGATGTTTTTGCAAGCACGAACGAGGCAAAAATGCGCGGTTACAAATCGGGCAGATTCAGCTTTAATGTAAGTGGCGGCAGATGCGAGGCCTGCTCAGGCGACGGCATTATTAAAATAGAGATGCACTTTTTATCCGATGTATATGTACCCTGCGAGGTGTGCAAGGGCAAACGATACAACCGTGAAACCTTAGAGGTGCGCTTTAAAGGTAAAAACATACACGAAGTGCTTGAAATGACAGTTGAGGAAGGCGTTAAGTTTTTTGAGAATATTCCAAAAATCAAAAGAAAGCTTCAAACCCTTTTTGATGTCGGCTTAGGCTATATAAAAATAGGTCAGCCGTCCACAACACTTTCGGGCGGTGAGGCGCAAAGAGTAAAGCTTGCAACAGAGCTTTCCAGACGCTCCACAGGCAGAACTCTTTATGTACTTGACGAGCCTACAACGGGGCTTCACTCCTACGATGTACACAGGCTTGTTGAAATATTAGGTCAGCTTGCTGACACAGGCAATACTGTGGTGGTAATTGAACATAATTTAGATGTAATAAAAATTGCCGACCACATAATAGATTTAGGCCCTGAGGGCGGTGACGGCGGCGGAAATATTGTATGTACAGGAACACCTGAGGAAGTTGCAAGATGCGAAAAATCCTATACAGGCAAGTATTTAAAACAGATATTCGAAAGACAAAAATAATCCGATTTGGAGGTGCAAACAAGTGTACACTGTTATATCCGACATATTAAAATATGCTTTTGTTGTAGTAATATATATGTTTATATACAGCGTTGTTAAGCTGGTGTATCTTGATATATCCGATGCACGCCGGATGAGCAAGGCAGACGAGGACGGCTACGGTTATTTAAAGCTTATAAACTTAAGAAAAGATTTAAACTTTAAAATATACGAAAGCTATTCCATAAGAGAAAACGCTACCATAGGCAGAAGTAAAAAATGCGATATTTATATTAACGACAAGTATTTATCAAAAACACATGCACGAATATTTTTTGACAGGGATAAGTTTTTTATAGAGGATTTAAACAGTACCAACGGTACTTTTGTAAACGGTCAGGAAATAACAACGGCACATCCGGTCAAATTAAAGGATAACGATAAAATATCCTTTGGCGATGTGAGCTTTATATTTGTAGACAGTACATCTGTAAGGTAGGGGGATTTTATGACTAAAACAAGAATACGCCCGATGCTTATGATGATGCTTATAAACATTATAGGCTTTTTGCTTTTGTACTTTTTTTATAAAACCGAAAATATGTATGTGGTGTACTGCGGGCTTTCGCTGTGCGCCGTAAACATTGCGGTTTACTTTATTATGAGCCGTTTTGAGCTTGGCGATGTATATATGTTTTTAATGGTATCTATGCTTGTAAGCATTGGCAGTATTATGCTGTTTCGCATAGATGCCTTTAAGGGCACAAGTCAGGTAATATGGTTTGGCGCAGGTATTATAGTATTTTTTGTAAGCTATGCCATTTTCGGCTTGTTTAAAAAATGGGCAAGTCTTACATATTTTTACATTATTTTAAGCTTTTTAATGTTTGCGGGCACTTTAATATTCGGCATAACCGTAAACGGCTCGCGCAACTGGATTAAAATAGGGCAAAACACCATTCAGCCGTCGGAGTTTATAAAAATACTTTATGCCTTTACAATGGCAAGCTTTTTTTATAAAAAAGAAAGCAGAATTGAGGCATTGAATCAAAAAAAATTGGGTGTTAAAATCAAGGACTGGATTTTGTTTTTATATGTGTATATGTGCCTTGGCTTTCTGGTTATTCAAAGGGAGTGGGGTACGGCGGTACTGTTTATGCTGGTATACTTTACAATGCTGTTGCTGTACGACTCCAACATAAGACTTATTATACTAAATGCCTGCCTTGCCGTGCTTGGTATGACGGGCGGATATATGTTTACATCGCATATAAAATCAAGAGTAAGCACATGGCTCGACCCTTGGGCAGATGCCACAAACAAAGGCTACCAGATAGTGCAGTCGCTTACAGCCATTGCATCGGGAGGTTATTTCGGCACAGGCATAGGCAACGGTGATCCTTACTTTATACCCGAGGTACACTCCGATTTTATATTCTCGGCAATATGCGAGGAAATGGGTATGTTTACGGGCATTGCAATTATAATGCTTTACTTTATATTTTCGTACCGTGGCTTTAAAATTGCTCTTAAAACAAAAAACGAGTTTAACAAAGCCTTAACTGTTGCACTTGTAAGCAGTTTTGCTTACCAGACCTTTATAATAGTCGGCGGTGTAATAAAAATGATACCCCTTACGGGCATAACCCTGCCCTTTGTAAGCTATGGCGGTTCAAGTATGGTTTCAAGCTTTATAATGCTTGGAATACTTACTGCTATATCAAAAAAATATGATTGAACATAAAATCCCCGACTTACCGCATAGTACGGCAGTCGGGGATTTTTACACCTCTTTAATTGAAAGCGATATTTTCTTTTTACCGGTATTTACATCGAGCACCTTTACCTTTATAACATCGCCTACGCTGAGTACATCGGTAGGATGTTTTATATATTTATTGGAAATTTGTGATATATGCACAAGTCCGTCCTGATGCACGCCAATATCTACAAATGCGCCAAAGTCTATTACATTGCGCACCGTGCCTGTAAGCACCATACCCGGCTTTAAATCCTCCATACTTAAAATATCGGACATAAGCACAGGCTTTGGCATTTCGTCACGGGGATCAAGCCCCGGTTTTAAGAGTGCGTCTATAATATCGTTTACGGTTGGCATACCGATGGAATGCTTTTCGCAAAAGGCTTTCATATCTATAACCTTTGTTTTTTCGCGCAGATTGTTTATATTATGTGCCTTAACATCGTCGCTTGTAAAGCCTGCCTCGCAAAGCAGGTCAAGAGCCGCACCGTAGGATTCGGGGTGAACACTTGTAGAGTCAAGTATTTCATCGCCCCCTGCTATACGCAAAAAGCCTGCACATTGCTCGTAAGCCTTCGGGCCCAATTTTGCAACCTTTAAAAGCTGTTTTCTTGATTTAAACTTGCCGTTTTCCTCACGGAATTTAACGATATTTTTTGCAACCTGCGATGACAGGCCTGCAATATAAGCAAGAAGCGGTGCAGATGCAGTATTAAGGTCAACGCCAACAGAGTTAACACAGTTTTCTACCACTCCCGAAAGCGCCTCGCTTAAGCGTTTTTGGTTCATATCGTGCTGATACTGACCTACGCCGATTGATTTTGGATCTATTTTAACAAGCTCTGCAAGAGGGTCCTGAACTCTGCGCGCAATGGATGCGGCACTTCTCTGTTCAACGGTAAAATCGGGAAATTCCTCTGTTGCAAGCTTTGACGCCGAGTAAACCGATGCTCCTGCCTCGTTTGTCATTAAATAATACACCTTGCGGTCAAGATTTTTAAGTACATCGCAAATAAAAATCTCAGTTTCCTTTGATGCTGTTCCGTTACCTATTGAAACAAGGTTTACATTATATTTATTAATTAAATCAGTTACAATTTTGGCGCTTTTTTCTTTATCATGATGGTCAAGTGTGCAGTAAATTACCGATGTTGCACATACCTTGCCCGTTTCGTCTACCACCGCAAGCTTACAGCCTGTACGATAGCCGGGGTCTACTCCCAGCACATTAACATTTTTAAATGGCGGTTGCATTAAAAGCTGATAAAGGTTTTTGCTGAAAAGTCCTATTGCCTGCTCGCCTGCATTTTCGGTAAGTGTGTTTCGTATTTCACGCTCGATTGACGGCCCAATAAGCCTTTTGTAGCTGTCGGCAATTGCCTCTTTTAATATATCGTCATAAATTGAGCCTTTAAGTACGGCGTGCTCCATATATTCTAAAACAGCCTGGTCCTCGGTAACTATTGAAACGGTTAAAAATTCCTCTTTTTCGCCCCTGTCCATAGCAAGCACTCTGTGGGACGCCACAGCTTTAACAGGCTGTGAAAAATCGTAGTACATCGAGTAAACAGAATCCTCCTCGCCCGAATTTTTACTTCGTATAAGACCATGATTAAAGGTAATGCTTCTTATATGCTTTCTTAAATCCGCATCGTCGGACAAAATTTCCGCAATAATATCCTTTGCACCCTCTATTGCATCCTCTGCGGTTAAAACGCCAAGCTCCTCATTTATATATTTTTGAGCCTCGTCAGTTACACTGCCGGTTTTATCACAACTTTCAAACATTAAAAGTGCAAGCGGTTCTAATCCCTTTTCCTTTGCAACGGTTGCCCTTGTTCTCCTTTTCGGTCTGTAAGGGCGGTAAAGGTCCTCAAGCTCCTGTAGTACAGTAGCTTTGTTTATTTTTTCCTCAAGCTCGGCATCAAGCTTGCCCTGCTCGTCTATAAGCCTTATTATTTCCTCGCGCCTCTGGTCGAGGGCTCTTAAGTATGTAAGGCGGTCGTTAAGCTTACGGAGCACCTCATCGTTTAATGAGCCTGTTACCTCTTTACGGTATCTGGCAATAAAGGGTATGGTATTGCCCTCGTCTATAAGCTTTACTGTATTTTCCGCCTGACTGGTTGTTATACCAAGCTCCTCGGCAAGACATTTAATTATATCCATTTTTCAGCTCTCCCTTCGGTTATTGTTAAGTAAATCTATTTCTTCCTGTGTTAGCGGACGCATACTGCCCTCGGGCAGGCTTTCGTCAAGCAAAAGCGCTCCCATTGATATTCGTTTTAAATATACAACCTTTTTACCCACTGTTTCGTACATCCGTTTTACCTGATGAAACTTACCCTCGCATATTGTAATATACGAAAAGCAATCCTCAAGCTTTTCAACCCTGCAGGGCATTGTTATATATCCGTCGTCAAGCTCCACTCCGCCCTCAAGCTTTTGTATGTCAGCATCAGTAAGGGGCATATCGCTTTCAACATAATATTTTTTATCTACATGGCTTTTGGGTGCAAGCAGGCGATGGCACATATCTCCATCGTTTGTCATAATAAGCAGTCCGTGTGTATCTATATCAAGCCTGCCGACGGGAAACGGCTCAAAATGAGCAAACTCGTCAGGCACAAGGTCGGAAACTACGGGGAGCTTTTTATCGTAAGTAGCACTTACGTAGCCATCGGGTTTATTGAGCATAAGGTACACATATTTTGCATATACGAGCTTTTTGCCGTCAAACACAACCTCATCGGTATTTTCGTTTATATGCACCGATGTATCGCAAACGGTTTTTCCGTTTACGCATATTACCCCCGTTTTGGCTTTTTGCTTTATTTCACGACGGCTTCCAACACCGCAGTCGCACAAAAATTTATCTAATCTCATAACAACTCCTACAAAAACAAGTGGCTGTTTAAAAAGTCCGCTTTACGGTTCGTAGGATGAATCTCCACCAAGCAAAGCTTGGTCCCCCTCCTGAATCCTCCCACCGCTAAAGCGGTCCCCCTCCTTTAGGCAAGGAGGGCATTACAAGAGAGGCTGTCGAACACTACGAAACATTCTTTTTAAACAGCTCTGGTTTAATTTCTAAACAATCCTCAAATTAACTCCATTGACAATCCTTAAATCCACTTTGCAGACGGCTCTTTTTTAAGCCGTTCTTTATACTTGCCTTTTTGCGTTCCGGAGTTTTTTTACATCCCTTATTTGTTGTATTTTTCAAATAATTCTAATTGCGCTTTAAGCGCACCTATTGAGTGGCTTACAAATATATCCATCTCTCTTTTAATCTGCTCCATTTTTTCGTTTGCCTGTTTAACACCCTCATTAGCCTCCAAAGCTATTTTGCCTGCCTCGGCTTTTGCCTCGGCTATAATTATATCAGCTTTTTCGTTTGCGGCTTTTTGTACATCCTCGGCTGTGTTTTGCGCAACTATTAAGGTGTTTTTCATTGTATCTTCCATAGTTTTATAGGTTTCAAGCCTCTGTTCAAGCTCGCTTATTTTCTCGCCAAGCTTTATGTTTTCCTTATACAGAGCTTCATAATCGGGTACCAAGCACTCCATAAAATCGTCAACATCGCTTTTTTTATAACCGAAAGCTGCGCTTTCAAATTTTTTTGCTTCTAAATCCAATGGGGTTATCATTTGTATCACCTTTCCTTTGTGTATCAAATTGCATACTAAATATATTGTTTTATATTCAATTTAATTTTACCTTTTTTGCTTAATCCCTCGCCGTATTCAATATAAAATTTACCAAAGCCCCTTACAGAAAGCGTTGAACAATCTTTTACCTGATGGGATTGGTTTTTTACTATTTCATAGTTCACCGTTACAAGTCCTCTGTCTATAAGCTCGCTTGCCGATGACCGTGATTTGTTGATTAAAGTGCTTACAATGCAGTCAAGCCTCTCTGACGCAACTGTTTTTGAAAGCTGTTTAAACTGTTTTTCGGGCATATCAAGCTGTATGATTTCACACATTTCAAGCACAACACCCGTATTTGAAACCTTTGTAAGGTTATACATGATATAATCGGCAATTTCCTCAAGACAAAACAGCACTGCCGAGTTGTCATTTATAACTATATCGCCAAGTAAATCCCTCGATATACCAAGGTTCATAAGCGAGCCGAGGTAATCACGGTGGGAATATACTGTTTTGTTTTTTGTTTTTATCTTAATTGCCTGCACGGGGTACATATATGACGGTATTTCGCCGTCATAAGCGCTGTCCGAAAAAGATACTACACATCTTTCGGCATCTTTAAATCCGCCAAAGCTTTCAACCCTAACAAAAAGTCCAAGCCTTGAGGTCGCCATATTGACCTCACGGGGTGATAAAAATTTTGTAAACATTACAGTTCCCGAAAAAATGCTTTTTTCAGCCTTATCGCACATTGACGAAACCAGAGTTTTATCCTCTGGCGATGTAAGACCGAATAATGCCGTTTGTCTGTTTATCATACCAAATTAAAAAATATCAAACAAGCCCTGTGTTTTAAGCTCGTCGCTGAAATCGCCCATTATGCCCATATTGTACGGTACCATAAGTATAATACCGTGTGATACCTTTTGCATACTTCCGTCAAGCGCATATACTGCACCGCTTAAAAAGTCTACAACCTTGCGTGCAAGCTCTTTTTCAAGCTTTTCAAGATTTACTATAACAGGCTTTTTGGATTTAAGATGGTCTACAATTTCTGTGCTGTCGTCATAAGTTTGCGGTTGTACCACAACAACCTTAAGCTGTGCTGTTGTATGTATATTTACGACCTTGCTCTTTCTTGGTGTGTCGTCGCCTCTCTGGCTTAACGAATAACCAAAGGAATTATCGTTATAGTCGCCAGTTTCAGGTCTGTGTCTTATATCCCTTTCTCTTTTTTCCCGTCTTTCAGTTTTTTCGGGCTGGATTTCATCCAAATCGTCATCGTCACCCATTGTACTCATTACCCAATCCATTAATTTACTCATTACGAATATCCTCCATTTAATTAATCTTTAAAAAGGCTTGTACCTATTCTTACTATATTTGCGCCTTCCTCAACTGCTATTTCAAAATCGTTGCTCATTCCCATAGATAAATATCTCATATTAATATTATCATATTTTTTTTGCGATATGTCAACATACATTTTATACAAATTTGCAAAAACTGCTCTTATTTCATCCTCAGGTGCATCAAATGGTGCCATTGTCATAAACCCGCTTATGCTTATGTTTTTTAAGTGCGAAAGCTCTTTTATAAAGCTCTCAACTTCATTTGGAGATATGCCGTGCTTGGTTTCCTCACCCGACACATTTACCTCGATAAGTATATCCATAACCTTATTTATTTTTTTGCACTGCCTGTCTATTTCCTCTGCAAGCCTTAGGCTGTCAACCGAGTGTATCATACACACCTTATCGGCAATATATTTAACCTTGTTGGTCTGAAGGCTTCCTATTAAGTGCCATTTGGCACCGCCATTTACGCTATCGTACTTTGATAGCAATTCCTGTACTCTGTTTTCACCGATTTGGTTAAGTCCAAGTTCAACCGCCTGATTGATTTTATCAGCGGGCTGGGTTTTGGTAACCGCCAGAATTGTAACCTCGTCCGGATTTCTGCCAACACGTCTGCAGGCATCATATACCCTTTGTTTAATTTCAGTATAGTTTTTTTCTACTGACACAATATTACCTCCTAATGTAAATCTACCCGTTTGCCGTCGTAGTGCTTGCCGTCGGATATTATTACCTCATCATATAAAAGCAAGTAGTTTTCCTCATTATTCTTTTGCTCTATTATTGCATATTTGCCATCGTTATATATAACATCGGCGCTTTTAAATTTCATAGCCGAATTATTTACTGTATAAACTCCCTTTTTGCCGTCCTTTTGCACTCTTACGGCTGAAAGCGGTACTTTTAAACCCGTATATTTTTCGGTTATAAGCTCAAGCTTTGCAAAACGGCTGTTCATAGCAAAATTACTGCTATAGCTTGATGTTATGCCAACAACATATTTACCGCCGTCCTGAGGTGATATGTACGAAACATAAGCAAGTATATCGGGCTGATTTTCAAAACGGATATAAACCTGTTTGCCAAGCTTTATATGGTCCATTAAATCGTAGTTCGCAAGTATTAAAACCGACCATTCAAAGCTGTTTACTATTTTACATATTGCGCTTGAATTTTCGCCGTTTTCAGCATTTTCGGGCTTGGTCTTTTTAAGTGTACGGTAATCCTCAACCGTCATATTTTTTATAATTGACGGATTTAGTATATTTTCAAAGCCGTCTACCTTTGTAGAGAACATTCCAGCCGAGGGTGAAAACAAATCCTCTTTTGTGGCATTGTACTTGCCCTCGATTTCTGCCTTTTGATTATACAAATCGTTTAAAATATTATCCTTTGTTTCGGTTTCGCCGTTTATGGATTTTTTCTTATCGATAAGAGCATCTATCTCGTTTTTTAAAAGAGCCGTCATTTCCATATTACGGCTTAAGCCTGCATTTATAATATCGTTTACCTTTGAGTTTATGCCTGCCTCGATTTTATAAATATCGTTAGAGTATATTTCGCCTGCGGAGCGGGATTGTGTTATCTCGTTTATACGCTGATTTATAGATGCCAGCTTTTTTTGTGTTTCGTTATCCATATCTCCGTAATAAACACTGCCTATATGCTTGTTTTTCTTTACAAGCTCACCCTCGCCTGCCTTGGTTTCAAGCACACCTTTGGATTTTGCGCTTACAGCATGCTCGTCCCTTATTATAATGCCCTCGTAGGTATAGGCTTTTTCAAGTGTTCCGCTCATAGCAATTTCGGTTTTTACCGATGCAGATACCCATTTTATTATATTTACTGTTATAAATACCGTAAGCACGATAATTAGTATTTTTAATAACAGTTTTTTCATTTAATCAATCCTTTCATTAAACGCACTTTTTATAATATCTGTGCAAAGCTTGGACGCCTCTTTGGAATTGCTTACCTCACTTAAGTTTATCCAATGAATATTTTTGTTTCTGTTAAACCATGTCATTTGCCTTTTGGCATAATGACGGGAATCCCTTTTAATAAGTCTTACCGCCTCGCCAAGTGTTGAAAAGCCCCGAATATAATCGTATATTTCCTTGTAACCGAGTGCCTGCATAGCCGTATGGCTTTTGTTGACGCCCTGCGCCACAATGCGCTTAACCTCGTCAACCAGTCCGTTTTGCATCATAATATCCACACGGCGGTCTATTCGCTCATAAAGCTCATCACGGTTTCTGGTAAGCCCTATATAACAGGCATTATAAGGTGATGGTATTTTTTGTGTTTTTTTATTATGCTCGCTTATTGGCTCACCTGTTATGTGATAATATTCAAGCGCTCTTATAACACGCTTTATATTGTTTGGGTGTATGGCTTTTGCACTCTCAAAATCCACATTTTCAAGCATACTGTGCAAATGCTGTGCGCCCTGCTTTTCGGCAAGGCTTTCAAGCTCAGTGCGGTATTTTAAATCCTTTTCGCCCTCGCCGAACTCCGTTCCGTTTAAAAGAGAGTCGGCATAAAGGCCTGTACCCCCTGCAATTATGGGTATTTTTCCGTCACCCCATATTTTTTCCATAATAGGCTTTGCAAGCTCAACATAATCTCCTACACTAAAGCTTTGGGTAGGCTCGGCAATATCTATCATATAATGCTTAACACCCTGCATTTCATCTTTAGTAACCTTTGCAGTGCCAATATCCATACCTTTATACACCTGCATAGAATCGCAGGATATAATGCAAGTATTAAGTTTTTTTGCAACAAGCACCGAGGTTTCGGTTTTTCCTACTCCCGTCGGGCCTACAATTGCAACTGCCGATAACATTTTATCACCCTTTTATACTATTCTTTTAAACTGCTTTTCAAGCTGATACTTTGTCATTTCTATCATAATAGGTCTGCCGTGCGGGCAGGTGTTAATATCCTTAAGGGCAAGTATGCGCTCAAGTAGGCTCTCTGCCTCTTTCTGCGAAAGAGTGTGATTGCCCTTTACCGCCCGTTTGCATGCCATTGTATGAAGTGCTTCCTCGTAAAGCCCGCCTTTTACATCAACCCTGTTTTTTATAAGCAAGTTCACAATTTCGGTTACGGTGTCTTTTATTATATGCTCCTCCATAATATACGGCGTCATTCTTACCACAATATCGCTGTCGCCGAATAAGTCAAGCTCAAAGCCAAGCTCCTTAAAAAACTCAAGGCTTTCAGATGCCGTCTGATACGCAACAGGATCAAGCTTTACAACAGCGGGTATTAAAAGCACCTGCGACTGAAACTTTTTGTTTTTGTAATCCTCTAAAAACTCCTCAAAATACAGTCTTTCATGGCCTGCGTGCTGGTCAACCAACAGCATTTTGCCCATACTTTCGGCTATTATATATGTATCGAACACCTGCCCTGCATATTTAAACGGTATTTTTTCGTCAGAGGTTGACACAAGGCTCTGTTCCGTTTGTTTTTCATCTGTCTTAGGTGCGCTTTGAGGCACATATTGCTCTGTTTGTGTAGCTGTGTTTACCTCTTTTAAAGGCTCGTCCTTTTTGGGCGATTCAATATAATCGTCCTTAAGCATGGATACATCAGCCTTTTTAGGTGCGTTAAAGCTGTTTGTGCTCCTTTGAGGAACATACGCTTCCTCTTTAGCTGTGTTTTCAGCCTTTGGCTCTGCCTTTTTTAAAGCAGGCTCAATAGGCTTTGATGTCTCCGCCTTTTTAGGTGCAATATCCGATATGCTTTCTGGCTTTTTAGGTACATATTCCTCTTTTGACACAATCGGTTTTGCCTGTTCAACAATCGGTCTTTCAAAAGCGGGCTTAATATTCATTTCAGGTATATACTTTGTATCTGTAAGTGCATTTTTTACAGCCCAGTAAATCGCCTGATATACAGCCTTATCGTCAGAAAAACGAACCTCAGTTTTTGCAGGATGCACATTTACATCAACAAGTGCATTATTTATATCAATATTTAAAACCGCAACAGGAAATTTTCCTACCATAAGGTTGTTTTTAAATGCCTCGGATAAAGCCATAGATGCAGTTTTGCTTATTATGCTTCTGCCGTTCACAAAAAATACCTGATGCCGTCTGTCCCGCCTTGCAAGAGATTGATTGCCCACCATACCGCTTACGTGAATACCTTCGCTTGTATAGTCAATGGTCATCATATTATCTTTGTACTCTTTGCCGAAAACCGCAAAAACCGCATCTGCAAGACTGCCTGAGCCCTGCGACTGTATTACAGTTTTACCGTTGTTTATAAGCTTAATTTTAACATTTGGATTGGCAAGTATCATTTTATTTACCACATCGGTTACATAAGCTGTTTCGGTAGCATCGTTTTTTAAAAATTTCATTCGGGCAGGGGTGTTATAAAACAGGTTTTTTATAACAATGGTTGTGCCGTCAGGGCATCCTGATTCGGATTTTTCCGTAACAACTCCGCCCTCTAAGCTTAAAGCTGCTCCAAACTTTGAATCGGGGGTTTTGGTAAATACATCTATAACCGATACCGCTGCAATGCTTGCAAGTGCCTCACCGCGAAAGCCAAGTGTATATATAGCCTCCAAATCCTGCTGGGTTTTTATTTTGCTTGTTGCGTGCCTTAAAAAAGCGGTTTCTGCCTGGTCATACTCAATACCGCAGCCGTTATCGGTAACACGGATATATGTCATACCGCCTTTTTTAATTTCAACAGTAATGTTGCCGGCTCCTGCATCTATTGAATTTTCTATCATTTCCTTTACAGCCGAGGCAGGTCTTTCAACCACCTCGCCTGCCGCAATCATATTTGCTATATGCGGGGGCAATACATTAATTTTCATTTAATTCACTTACCTTTTTCTGCAATTTATACAATTCGTTCATAGCTTCAATAGGTGTTAAGGTTGATATATCAATATTTAAAATCTGCTCTGCAATTTCGTCGCTCACAGTATAGACGGGTGTGCAAGTTTCCGTTTTATCGAGAGGGGATATATCAAGCTCTTTTTTAGGGTTGTCCGCCTCGATTGATGCAAGTATCTGTTTTGCACGGTCGGTAACCGCTTCGGGTACTCCTGCTAAAAGCGCAACCTGAATACCAAAGCTGTCGTCAGTTCCGCCTTTAACAATTTTGCGGAGGAAGGTAATATCGTCACCGCGTTTTTTTACTGCTATGGAGTAGTTTTTAATTCCGTCCATTTTATTTTCAAGTCGGATAAGCTCATGATAATGTGTTGCAAAAAGTGTTTTTGCACCTATTTTCTCTCTGTCGCCTATATATTCGGCAACTGCCCATGCTATTGAAAGTCCGTCATAAGTGCTTGTACCTCTGCCTATTTCGTCAAGAATTATAAGGCTTTTATTGGTTGCATTTTTAAGTATATTGGCAACCTCGTTCATCTCTACCATAAAGGTACTCTGACCTGATGCAAGGTCATCGGATGCACCTACTCTTGTAAATATTTTATCCACAACGCCGATGCTTGCAGATTTCGCAGGTACAAAGCTTCCTATCTGCGCCATAAGCACAATTAAAGCTGTTTGCCTCATATAAGTTGATTTACCTGCCATATTGGGCCCGGTTATTATGGATACCATACTGTCGCCCGTATCTAAATATGTATCATTCGGCACAAAAAATGTATCTGTTAAATGTTTTTCAACTATGGGGTGTCTGCCGTCTTTAATATCTATAACATCTGTATCTGTAATACTTGGACGCTGATAATCGTTTGCAACAGCTACGGTTGCAAGCGAACACAGAACATCTGTTACCGAAACAAGCTTTGCACATTTTTTAAGCTTTTCAATTTCTTTGGAAATTACACCCCTTACATACATAAAGTCCTCGTATTCAAGGTTGTTTACCCTCTCCCTTGAGCCGAGTATTGTATTTTCTATATCCTTAAGCTCCTGAGTTATAAACCTTTCGGCATTTACAAGGGTTTGCTTTCTTATATAGGTTTCGGGTACTTTGTCCTTTTGTGAGTTTGAAACCTCAATATAGTAACCAAAAACCTTATTGAAGGATATTTTAAGGTTTTTAATACCTGTTTTTTCCCTTTCATCTGCTTCAAGCTTTGCAAGGTATCCCGAACCGTTTGTTACAATTTCAACAAGCTTATCAAGCTCCGCATCAAATCCCCTTTTTATCATACCGCCCTCACGGATTGTAATCGGCGGGTCGTCAACTATTGCCGATTCTATAAGCTCCCTTAATTCGCTCATAACATCAAACTCGGCAAATACAGATGCTAAAAACTCGCTCCTTGCGGATGATAAATAGCTGTATATTTCCGGAAACACCTCAAAGCTTGTTTTAAGTGCAATAAGGTCTCTTGCATTGCAGGTGCCGTATACTATTTTACTTATAATACGCTCTATATCATTTACATTTTTAAGGGCATTTGTAAGCCCCTCTCTTAAATCGAGCCTTGATACAAGCTCATCTACCGCATCAAGACGGCGGTTTATCTGCTTTGAGGATATTAGCGGTCTGTCTATCCAGCTTTTTAACCGCCTTGTACCCATTGCGGTTTTGGTTTTATCAAGTATACCGAAAAGAGAGCCTCTTTTGGTTTTATCCCTCAGGGTTTCGCAAAGCTCAAGGTTTCGTCTTGAATTTATATCTATTTCAAGGCATTCGCCCGTCTTATAATATTTAACCTCGCTTATGTGCGAAAGGTCGGTTTTTTGGGTTTGTTCAAGGTAATCTAACATTGCGCCAAGGGCTTTTACACAGTTTTGTTTCCCCTCTAAGCCTATACGGTCAAGCGAAAATACTTTAAATTTTTCCTTTACCTTGCCTTCGGCAAAATCCCAAGTGTATAAATCCTCGCTTAAATAGCTGTCAAAAAACTCAAATCTCTGTCTTAAAGCGCCAAACATTTTTGAGTACCTTGATGCGTTATTGTTTATTATAATTTCGGTGGGTTTAAAGCAGGCAATTGTATTTAAAAGCTGATTTTCGGTTATTTCAAACTCCCCGTCAGATGTAACAAGCTCGCCTGTTGAAACATCGGCAAATGCTACGCCATAGCCGTCATCGCCAATATATACGGATGCTAAAAAGTTATTATCACTGCCCGAAAAAGCAATATCCATATTAACAGTACCGGGTGTTACAACACGCACAACGTCTCTTTTAACTATGCCCTTTGCTGTCTGAGGGTCCTCAACCTGCTCGCATATTGCAACCTTTAAGCCTGCCTTTACAAGCTTTGCTATATAACCCTCGGCACTGTGAAAAGGTACACCGCACATAGGTGCTCTTTCCTCCATACCGCAATCCTTACCCGTTAATGTTATTTCAAGTATTTTGGATGCCTTTATTGCATCGTCAAAAAACATTTCGTAAAAGTCGCCAAGGCGGAAAAA
The DNA here is from genome assembly GCA_045537365.1 of Clostridia bacterium. Taxonomy (GTDB): domain Bacteria; phylum Bacillota; class Clostridia; order UMGS1810; family UMGS1810; genus UMGS1810. The sequence goes on along the minus strand of JAZSPJ010000137.1, from coordinate 10,038 downwards.
CAAAATGCAATCCTCATATTCGTTTTTAATTTCAATATACTGCTTCATCATAGGTGTAACATCTTTGCTCACTTCATACGCCTCTTTTCGTTAACTTTTGTAAATTATCTGCATCCCGAACAGCCCGAACAACTGCCTGAGCAACCCGACTGGTCATCTCCCTTAACAAAATGCACTATTATGGCATTTACCTTTTCCACCAAATCGGAAAACTCTTTGTTTTTGTCAAGGTAATTTTTTATGTTATCATTAATGCACAGTCTTGCAAATTCTGCCTGTGCATCGAGCATGATTTTTTCGTATTCCTCTTTTGTAAGATCAGGATTAGATGCACGCTCTGATAGCTCCTCGCGCCTTTTTATATATTCTGCCATAAGCTTCTGAGCCTCAGGGTCGTCTAACTGTTTTTGCTCTGCCTCTTTTGCCTGTTTAAACTCGTCACTCTCGGCAATCATCATACCAAGCTCTTTTGCTTTTTCAAGTATTGTATTTTTATCCATTTTTTAATCCTCTCATTCAACTATTTCGCCTATAAGCGACCAGGTTTTTGCCTCGGTAATTTTAACATCAAGCATTTTGCCTATATGGCTTTCATCGCCTTTAAAATTAACTGTTTTACCGCCCTCTGTTCTGCCTGCCAGAACATCAGGATTGGTTTTACTCGGTCCTTCGGCAAGCACCTTTAAAATTTTACCTTCGTAGGTATCGTTAATCTCTTTTGAAATTCTGTCCTGCACCTCAAGCAGTTTATTAAAGTTTTTCTTTTTCTCGGCATCGGTTAAACAATCGTCCATTTTTGATGCAGGTGTTCCGGGACGTTTTGAATATATAAACGAAAATACCGAGTCATACCGTGCCTTTTCGAGCACATCTATTGTTTCCGTAAAATCCTTGGCGGTTTCACCCGGAAAGCCTACTATAATATCGGTTGTAAGCACAATATCGGGCATCTTTTCACGGATTTTTTTAACCTTTGCAAGATAGTCCTCTTTTGTGTACCGTCTGTTCATGGCCTTGAGCACACTGTTACTGCCCGCCTGTACAGGAAGGTGCAGTTGCTTACATATTTTAGGCTCGACTGCCATTGTGTCTATAAGCTTATCGCTTATATCTTTTGGGTGGCTTGTCATAAAACGCACGCGCTCTATGCCGTCAATTTTGCATACCATTTTCAAAAGGTCGGCAAAATCTGTTTTGTTACCGTTTTCGTCAGGCTCAAAATCATTACCGTAGGAATTTACATTCTGCCCTAAAAGGGTTACCTCTTTATAGCCCTCTTGTGCAAGGTAAGTTATTTCTTTTAAAATCTCGGCACTGTCACGGCTTCGCTCTCTGCCCCTTACATAAGGCACTATACAGTATGTGCAAAAATTGTTGCACCCATACATAACCGATACCCACGCGCACGCGCCGCCTTTACGCAAAACAGGTAAACCCTCGGCAATTCTGCCGTCAATATCCTGTATATCAAAAACCCTCTGCCTGTCCTCAATAACATAGCTTAAAAGCTCCGGAAAGCTATACAGTGAATGTGTGCCGAACACAATATCTACATGCTTGTACTTTTGCTTTATCTGCTTTTGTATACTTTCCTGTTGCATCATACAACCGCAAACGCCTATTATTAAATCGGGCTTTTTGGCTTTAATGTGCTTAAGCGCCCCAAGGTTTCCAAAAACCTTAAGCTCTGCATTTTCTCTTACCGCGCAGGTGTTGTATAAAATAAGGTCTGCCCCGTCCTTATTTTCCGTAATTTCAAAGCCCATAGAGCTGAGCATACCTGCTAAAATTTCGGAATCATTAACATTTTGCTGACATCCGTAGGTTTCTATATATGCTTTCAAGCTGAGCTGTTTTTCACTTAAAAAATCTTTAATTTTTCCTGATATATCCTTTTGCTTTTTCGCCTCCTCAGGCGACACAAGCACTTCTTTTCTGCTTCTCATAATCAAACTCCAAATCAAAATGTATATATTAATCCATTATTATATAATTGTATCACATTTCATTAAAAATGTAAACCTTTAATACAAGGTTTTTCAAAAATTATTTGATATATTAACATACTGTTAATTTTTTAACTGCAATGTTTTCCTTTGTTGACACAGGCTTTTAATACTGATATAATTTAATTACAGAATACTGTATTGAAGGAGGATGTTTAATGGGAAAACCATATTCTGAAATATCACCGTACATAAAGGAGCTTTCGGCTCTTTCGTGTGCAAACAACCACATTCAGCCCCAGATGTATCAACAGCACAATGTAAAACGCGGTCTGCGTGATTTAAACGGTAATGGCGTAGTTACAGGGCTTACGGAAATATCCAACATTAAAGCAAAGGATATTGGCGCAAACGGCGAAAAGATACCCTGCGACGGCGAGCTTTATTACAGGGGATACAATATAAAAGAACTGGTTTCGGGCTTTATAAAAGACAACCGCTTTGGCTTTGAGGAAATATCCTACCTATTACTGTTTTCCGAGTTGCCCGATAAAAACAGCCTTGAAAAATTCAAAAGCACTTTAGCCGAATACAGAACCCTGCCATCGTCCTTTGTAAGAGATATGATACTAAAAGCACCCGGCAGTAATATGATGAATATACTTGCCCGCTGTGTGCTTGCGCTTTATGCTTACGATTATAACCCCGATGATATATCAGTAGAAAATGTATTAAGGCAAAGCATATTTTTAATATCTGTATTTCCGCTTTTGGCGGTATACGGCTATCAGTCGTTTCAGCATTATTATAACGAGCAAAGCTTAAATATACACCTGCCAAAGGCAGAGCTTTCCACAGCCGAAAACATTTTGCATCTTTTAAGGGGAGAGGGTAAATACACAGAGCTTGAAGCAAAAATTCTTGACCTTGCTTTAGTACTGCACGCAGAACACGGCGGCGGTAATAACTCATCATTTACAACCCATGTTGTAACCTCGTCGGGTACTGATACATACTCGGCAATTGCGGCGGCTCTCGGCTCACTTAAAGGACCCCGTCACGGCGGTGCAAACATTAAGGTCGTGCAGATGTTTGACGATATGAAGGAAAATATAAACACCAAATGCGAGGGTGAAATTAAAGATTACCTTGTAAAGCTTTTAAATAAAGAAGCATTTGATAAGGCAGGGCTTATATACGGAATGGGGCACGCAATTTATTCAAAATCCGATCCCCGTGCCGATGTGCTTAAAAGCTGTGCAAAAGATTTATCCGTTGCAAAAGGTTATGACGACGATTACGCTTTATATGAAACCGTTGCACGCCTTGCGCCCGAAATCATTGCAGAAAAACGGCAGATGTATAAAGGTGTAAGCCCGAATGTAGACTTTTATTCGGGACTTATATACAAAATGCTTGAACTGCCCTGCGAGCTTTACACGCCTATATTTGCGATTTCAAGAATTTCAGGTTGGAGCGCCCACAGAATAGAGGAGATACAAAATAACGGAAAAATAATACGCCCTGCTTATATAAATGTTAAAGAAAAGCAGGAATATGTTGAGTTTAATAAGAGGTAAATAAAACTTAAACAGGCAAATCAAAGTAAGTGCAACGCTCTTAGATTTGCCTGTTTTTTATAAACATTCTCTGAGTTTATTATGTTTAAACAGTCTTGACAATACAACAAAAAAGTTGTATAATAAAAATACAACAAAATAGTTGTATAAAAATTTTATGTTGGAGCATAATATGAGAGTACACACATATCAAAATTCAAGTGGCAAAGATTTGATTCTAAAATATATAGATAAACTATCCAAAGAAGAACAGGTTGACGGATATTCGGTTTTGCAAGCTTTTGAGGAAGACCGGATTAACGAGCTTAACATAAAACCCTGGCAGGGCAAAATTTGGGAGGTTTATTTTTATAAGCATAATAGAATTTTTTATGTTACTATTGAAAACGAGGATTTTTACTTACTGCATGCCTGCAGAAAGCAAAAGAACAAAACCGAAACAACAGATAAAACTATTGTTATTTCAAGAGCCAAAGAGCTTGGCAAACTGCTAAATAAATCATTTATATAAGGAGGACTAATGTTATGCCGTTTAAACAAATAAATGTAAACGAAAAAATTACCGAAAAAAGAAAAAAAGATGCTGAATTTGATACATTATGGAACGAAAGCAGAAACGAGTATAAATTGCTTGCAGAACTTGTAAAAATAAGAAAAGAAGCCAACCTGTCTCAAACCGAACTTGCAGAAAAAAGCGGAAACAAACAGCAAGTTATATCAAGAATTGAAAATAAAGAAAACAGCCCTACACTTAAAACCCTGTGCAGCATTTTGGATGTTCTGGGGTACGAAATAAAATTTGAACCAAAACAAAGAGTGTAATTTAAAAAACACCACCTGCTTTTAACGGCAAGTGGTGTTTTAAGCTTTAAAACTAATTTATGCACTATGGACTTTTTTACATTCCCCTCTTACACATGCATAAAAAGTATGTTTATAATTCCCCACACATTATATGCACCAAGCAATATAAACACTATCCAGCCAAAGCTTTTTAAGGGCTTTTTATCCATCTTTTTTGCAAAAAATACATCAAAATATTTGTATACACCGTAAAGGGCGCAGGCAAAGGATAAACCTATGCATATAAAGCATACAGGCAAGGTGGTTATACGGTATGTAATATCAAAAAAGGTATCAAGCAAAATGCTTTTTTTGTGCCCGAGGGCATAGTAATCCGTATTAGCCCTCAAATAACGGCTTATGTGCGCCGTACCGCTCATAATTGCAAGGCACACATTAATAACAATAAAAATAACGCTCATAAAAAACTCCCCCTTGTCCTTTGTAAATACTATGGCATACACGCATTGCAGGGCTTAAGCCCCATGCGCTGTGCCTCCTCTATGGTTGTTGGTATTTTGGTGTATTTAAGACCATCGCACCCCTCTATGTGATAGCGCTTGCCCTTTTTGGTGCGATATACATTAGTGTAATTGGCAATATTGCGACTATCGGCAGTTTCAATCGTTTGCACGGCATAAGCCTCGCCGTCGGTTGAAATTACAACAGTTCCCACCTCGCTTGTTTGGTAATACTCAACGCCCTTTCGGTCAAGCAGGGCAATGGTTTCAATATGAGGATGCCCGTAGCTGTTGTCCTTGCCGGCAGATATAACTGCATATTTTGGATTAACCTTATTTAAAAACGCCTCACTTGTAGATGACGAGCTGCCGTGATGACCGCACTTTAAAACATCGGCACTTAAATCGACCTTGCTTGAAATCATACGGGCTTCGGAATATTTTTCGGCATCGCCCGTAAATAAAAATGATGAATTTTTATATGTGAGCCTTATAACCGCCGAAAGATTGTTTAAATCGGCAAAGCTGTTTTTGTGCGGTGCTAAAAACTCGGCTCTTGTGCCGTTTACATCAAAAATAAGCTTGCCTGCAACAGCATATTCGGCACTGCAACCCGAATTTGCAAGAGCCTCAAGCATTTTATCAAAGGCAAGGGTATCGTGCACCGCATCGGGCATATAAAAATTTTGTGGTTTAAATTTTTTTATCAGGGTTGCCATACCGCCCATGTGGTCGGTATGCGGATGTGTTGCAACGGCATAATCAAGCCTGTCGTACCCAAGGCTTTTTATATAGTTAGTAACAAAATCGGCATATTCGTATTCACCGCAGTCTATAAGCATGGTTTTTGAGTCGGGAAGTTCTATAAAAATTGAGTCGCCCTGACCAACATCTATAAAATGTACTTTTAAAGACGGATTTTCGAGTACATTTTGGTTTGCTGAAAATCCGCACGCCGTAAGGCTTACGCAAACAAATATCAAAACAAGGCATAAAAGCAGTTTTTTCATTAATACTGTTGTCCTTTCCAAAAGCTTTTCTGTGTTTTTATATTTTTATTGTATCAAAAAACGCAGTAAATATCAACATAAATTGTAAATTTATGCGGGTTTTTCGACACTTTCACCTGTTTTCGCAAAAAAATTGTTGACAAGCAAAAAAAACTGTTATATAATATTAGAGTATGCGAATGGGCATATTTTTCCTTGCTTTGGAATCACTTCAAAAAATTTACTTATTTATTCCAAAGCCTTAGTCCAAAAGGGAGGTGACAGTGAAATGGAAAAAATTATGAACAAGTACGAAACTATCTTCGTGATTGACGCATCATTGTCGGAAGAAGATATCAACGCACTTACCGAAAAATTCAAAGCTCTTATCGAGGCTAACGGAACAATTGATTCTGTTGATGTTTGGGGTAAGAGAAAGTTGGCTTACGAAATCAACTTTAAATCAGAGGGCTATTATGTATTGGTAAACTTTACAAGCGAAGCTGAGTTTATTACAGAGCTTAACAGAGTTTACAATATAACCGATGGTTTATTGAGAACTATTGTAATTAAAAAATAATAGGGATCGGTGATTACTAATGAACAAAGTTATTTTAGTAGGACGCTTAACAAGAGACCCGGAGCTTAAAACAACTGCAAACGGCATTAGCGTTTGCTCGTTTACAATAGCAGTAAACAGGCGTTTTAGAAATGCTCAGGGCGAGTACGACGCTGACTTTATTAATTGTGTAGCTTGGCGTCAGAGTGCAGAGCTTTTGGGAAAATATTTTGCCAAAGGCAGAATGGTAGGTGTAGTTGGTAGTATTCAGACAAGAAACTACGATAACAAAGACGGACAGAAGGTTTATGTTACCGAGGTTTCTGTTGATGAGGTACATTTTGTTGAGAGCAAATCTGCTTCTCAGGGTGCAGGTGTCGGTTTTGACAGCAATCCCGCTCCTATGGCAGACGAAGCGCCGACAATGGGCTTTTCGCCTATGCCTGATACAACCGATGACGATCTTCCTTTCTAATTTAAAATTATAACAGGAGGTAAATACAATGGCTGAAGAAAAACAGTTTCGCAGAAAACCAAAAAGAAAAGTTTGCGCATTTTGCGTAGATAAGGTTGCAGAAATAGATTATAAGGATGTTGCAAAGCTCAAAAGATACGTATCTGAAAGAGCTAAGATTCTTCCAAGAAGAATAAGCGGTAACTGCGCTAAACATCAGAGACAGCTTACATTGGCTGTTAAGAGAGCAAGACACATTGCTTTAATTCCTTATACAACTGAATAATAAACGAATAGGCTGATTAGAAACTTTTTGTTTCCAATCAGCCTTTTTTGTTCCGGGCTTTTTTTACATTCCATATTTTATTCGTAGCTTAAAATATATTCAATAACTGCATCCGACATTTCATATTCCTTTAATTTCTGCTCGTCCTTTTGATGGTTATGAGGCACATTTCGCTTTGCTATATACGAATCCTCGGCAACTGTGCCATGGTCGTACATAAATTTATTGTTGTGCAGTTTTATACCTATGGTTGCACCGTTTTCGTCTATAAAGCGGGCATCATCGGGTATATTATATTTATCCGCTATATGTGTTATGTCCGCAAATACACCCTGTGTGCTGTAGCCTGTAATAAAGGTGCTTCCAACCAGCATAACGGTAGATTCTCCAACAAGCATCCTTACCTGAACCGCCTGCATCTGCTGAATATCCTGCTGGCTGTCGCCCTCGCTTGAGAATGCTATAAGCGATGTAAGCACATGCTTTTCTCCGTCGCCGTTTAAGTCTTTTATAATATCTGTATTTTCTAAGGTCTTGCCTATATTTTCTGCGATATCATAGGATACATCACTGCAAATCATATCAATATAAAAATCGTACTTTGTTTGTGTCAGAGCGCCGTACACACTGTAAACCACTATAATCAAAGCAACAAGCCCTATTATTGTATGCCATTTGTAATAAAACCAAAAATGCTCCAGTTTTTTCCTGAATGTCATATTTTTAAAATCGTTTTTAGCCAATTTTTTCACCTCATTATTATATCCTTGCAACACCTGTTTTTATTGCGGCATCGGCAACAGCTTTTGCAACAGTACTTCCTATTCTCTCATCAAATGCCATTGGCAGAATATAATCAGACTTAAGCTCATCGTCCGCTACAAGCCCTGCTATTGCGTAGGATGCCGCCATTTTCATTTCATCATTTATATCGCTTGCTCTTACATCAAGCGCCCCCCTGAAAATGCCGGGGAATGCAACAACATTGTTTATCTGATTTGGATAATCAGAACGTCCTGTTCCAACAACAATCGCACCGCCTGCTTTTGCCTCATCCGGCAAAATTTCGGGTACGGGATTTGCCATAGCAAATACTATTGAGCCGTCTGCCATTGTGCTCACCATTTCTTTTGTAACTATATTGGGTGCAGATACCCCTATAAACACATCTGCTCCTTTCATTGCATCTGAAAGTGTACCCTGTATATGCTCACGATTTGTTATTTTGGAAAGCTCTTTGTGTGCATCATTAAGCCCGTCCATACCCTCGCAAATAATGCCAAAACGGTCTGCCATAACAAGGTTTTTAACTCCCATTTTCATAAGATGCATACCTATTGCAGTGCCTGCACTTCCTGCTCCGTTTATAACTACCCGTATATTTTTTATATCTTTTTTAACAACCCTCAGGGCATTTATAAGTGCCGCCGCTACAACTATGGCAGTGCCGTGCTGGTCGTCGTGAAAAACAGGTATATCGCAAATCTCTTTTAATCTTTTTTCTATTTCAAAGCATCTGGGAGCAGATATATCCTCAAGGTTGATACCGCCAAAGCTACCTGAAATAAGGTATATTGTACGAACCAGCTCGTCAACATCCTGCGTTTTAATACAAAGGGGAAATGCATCCACATCGGCAAACTCTTTAAACAAAGCACATTTACCCTCCATAACCGGCATACCTGCCTCAGGGCCTATATCACCAAGCCCCAACACCGCAGAGCCGTCTGTAATTACCGCAACAAGATTATTTCGTCTTGTAAGCTCATAGGATTTATTTATATCCTTTTGTATTTCAAGACAAGGCTCGGCAACACCGGGGGTATAAGCGAGAGAAAGCGCCTCTTTGCTGTTAATTCTCACCCTCGATACAACCTCTATTTTTCCCTGCCACTGTTCATGCTTTTTAAGTGCTTCTTTTTTTATATCCATTTTTAATTCAGCTCCTGTATATAATTCTTGTAATTTTCAATTGCTATATATAATATTTTATCATAACAAGAAAAAAAGTCAATAAAAATGCTACTTTTATTAATACAAAGGTTGGTTGTAATCTGGCTATCTATTTATACTTGAGTTTGAAAGTTCTTTATGAAAAGCATTTTTTCTTGTATTGCAGTGTTTATGTAATCTGTAACGGTGCTTGCTGTGTCTATAGTACTCTTAATTGTATGTAAATAGAGTTCTGCTCTTTGTCCGGTCAATGCTTTCACCTCATTTTTTTATTTTTTCAAAGGTATTCCTATCAATAATTCTTTCTTTATCAACGATTGATAAAAATATATTTAGTTTATTTAGTTTTTCCGCGAAGTGATTTCCCCACAGATTTTCCAGACAGTATTTACTCGCTGTTTTAAAATCAAATATATATTTTTTTGCCTGCATCACCCCATATATTTTGTCTTTTATATCTGTACACATAATAATACAATCTACATTTTCAGGAGACATATCTATATCTTCCGGATAAATTATTGATGCAAATTAAGCGAATTATAACACTTGACACTATCATTATATCATGACATGTGTACAATTTAACGGACAGTAGCTTTCTTTGTTTTTTTATTATATTATAACATATTTATAAAAAATTGTACAGATATTGCGGTAAAACACCTTAAACCATTGAGAATAGCATATAACTACATAATTACGATTATAGATTTTTTCTTTAAATTTTACATTTGTAAAAATAATTAAAATCCACAGTATATATTTCCTGAAATAAAAATAGAACAACTACCTGGCTTAATAGTTGTTCTGAATATCGTCTTGTTCGCATTCGCCACTTTATCGCGGACGGCATACCCGTATGCCTTTTTGTCCGCTCACCGATTCGTTGCGTTTGCTTTGCTATATAAAATCATAAAGCCCCTTTGCTATTTTCTGCAAAAGGGCTATGTTTTTCGGCTTCTAC
>JAZSPJ010000227.1:0-12208 GCA_045537365.1 Clostridia bacterium | reverse complement strand
CTTTCATTGCCGTATCCCCCATTCGTGAATTATTATAAATAACATATATTTTAAATTATAGCACTATATAAATTAATTGTCAATTTATAGTGAATATATTTATTCAATTTTTATATTCATAGGAAAGCTGTCTGCCTGCTTTTGTAAATTACTGAAAATATCAACTTGTGATGTCTCATTATTTTCTGACTGTGTTTCCTCTTTTGCATAGCATTTTATATCAGCATTAATCGTAAAAACTTCCGCTATCGCTTTTTTTAGTGCCTCACGGTTTTGCTTTGTATCAAAATCGGTTTTTGCCTCATAATCTGCAAATACCAAATCTATACCATTTGCACTTGGGCGAACCTGTGCATCAATTAAAGCACAATATAAAACTATCATCCTGTTTTGATTAAAATAATCCAACACAGAATCCCATTTTTCAGCAATTATTGAAAAGCCTGAAATATTTATTTTTTCTGTAACTGCTTGGGGTGCATTTTCCCGACTTTCCTCAACAGGAAAATATGCATCATCATTTTCGGGCGGTGCTTCAGGATATACAAAATCATCAACATCGTTCTGAACTTCCGGTATAGCCTGTTTCCCGGGTGCTTTTATTGTTGGTTGTGTATTAATTGAAACAGCACCCAAAAGCTTGTTCTCAATAGACTCAATCCGTGCCGCAAGGCTATCCATATCGCAGTAAAGCTCCTTTTGCGAAAGCTTTATTAATGTACATTCAATCAAAACACTGGTATTGCTTACGGTTTTCAAATCGTGTATAAGGTTAGTCATAACATCAATGGCTCTTACACATTCTGCACTTGTTAAAACTTCTGCGGCATCTTTTACAAGCTTAAACCTTTTTTTGCTGATATTTTCTATATCGGAGCAGGTTTTATATTTTAATATTTCACGATAGCAGTTTAAAAACATTACCGCAAAATTATCAGGGTTTTTCCCACATGAAATACATTTTTCGTACATTTCGAAAACATTTTTTGTATTACCAAGAGATATATTTTCTATAATTTTGAAAAGATGCGTATCGTCAAGTGCACCTACAACCTCAAGTACATCATCATAATTTATTCCGTCGGTTTTATAGGCAATACATCTGTCAAGAATACTCAAAGAATCCCTCATAGAGCCATCGCCCAGAAAGGCAATATATTCTAAGGCATCATCATCTACAGTTATTTTTTCCTCCAAAAGGATTTTTTTCATAGCCTCTACAATTTCAAAAACGCTTATTGTTTTAAAATCAAAGCGCTGGCAACGGGAAAGAATAGTAGCAGGTACATCGTGTATTTCGGTAGTTGCAAGTATAAAAATAATATGTGCCGGCGGTTCCTCTAAAGTTTTAAGCAAGGCATTAAACGCATTTTTGCTTAACATGTGAACTTCGTCTATAATATATATTTTATACTTCGCCGCAGAGGATGCATACCTGCATTGTTCAATAATGTCCCTTATATTATCTACACCTGTATTTGATGCAGCATCAATCTCGATAACATCTAAAAGACTTTCTTTTAATATGCCGTTGCAAACATCACACTCATTACATGGATTTCCGTTATGCGGATTTTTACAATTTACCGCTCTTGCAAATATTTTGGCGGTAGATGTTTTGCCCGTACCCCTTGTACCTGTAAAAAGATATGCATGTGCAATTTTATTTTCGGATATTTCATTTTTCAGCGTATTAATTATGTGGCTCTGACCTATAACATCATCAAAAATTTTAGGTCTCCACTTTCTGTATAATGCCTGATATGCCATTTTTTTAACCTCTTTTTATAATAATATTTAAAAGCTGTTTTCAAGAAATTTACTGAAGTTTCAGGTGAAATTTGTATGTGAAACCAATGTTAGTTCGAATCCTGTCATACTAATAAAAAAAGTCGTACATTCAAAAGTCGAATAATGATATATATGCGTTACCCAACAGTTAGCTCCAACCGGGATGGCTCGCGGCACCCGCAGACTAACACTTATGGCTGCTTGATTCCTCACCTGACCAGGTTCATGCAGCTACGCTGCGCAAGGCCCAATTCTCAACACCACTTATTGAGCACATTCATACATACATTACCCTCGTAATGAATATCACCCTTGCTAGAGCGGATTGCAAGTACAGGGCACCGCTACCGCCCCGGCTGTACGACATTTAATATTATACTACAAATACTAGCCGATTTCAATAGTATTTAATGTTTTTTTTATATTTTTTATTCGTATAATGGAAATTTAGCTGTTATACCCTTTACAGTTTGCGCAATTTCATCTTTTTTGTTATCAAAATCAAAAATACAATCTGCAATGCACTTTGCAATAACCTTCATTTCATCAGCACCCATACCTCTTGTGGTAACGGCAGGTGTACCAATTCTTAAGCCGCTTGTGATAAACGGACTTCTTTTTTCGTTTGGAACTGTATTTTTGTTTGCGGTGATATGCACTTCGTCGAGGCGTTTTTCAAGGTCTTTACCTGTACATTCCTCGTTTGAAAGGTCAATAAGCATAAGGTGATTGTCTGTACCGCCTGAAACAAGGTTAACACCGTGTTTTATAAGCTCATCTGCCAACACCTTTGCATTTTCCACAACTTTTTTTGCATATTCTTTAAATTCAGGTTTCAATGCCTCGCCAAAGCAAACAGCTTTTGCTGCAATAACATGCTCAAGAGGACCGCCCTGAATACCGGGGAATATTGCTTTATTGAATTTTTTTGCAAGCTCCTCGTCGTTTGTTAAGATAAGACCGCCTCTTGGTCCACGAAGGGTTTTGTGAGTTGTGGTTGTTACAACATCGGCATACTCAATTGGCGACATGTGCTGACCGCCGGCAACAAGACCTGCAATGTGTGCCATATCAACCATTAAAATTGCACCGTTTTCGTGCGCTATATCTCTTAATTTATCAAAAGCAATTGCTCTTGGGTATGCAGATGCGCCTGCAACAATAAGCTTTGGTTTAACCTCGGCAACTTTATTTGCAAGATCATCGTAATCTATAAAGCCATTTGAATTAACGCCATAGCTTACAAAATTATAATACTTACCGCTTATATTTACAGGGCTTCCGTGAGTTAAGTGTCCACCCTGTGATAAATCCATACCCATTACGGTATCGCCCGGCTCTAAAAGTGCAAAGTACACTGCTGTATTTGCCTGTGCACCGCTGTGTGCCTGAACATTTGCATATTTTGCGCCAAAAAGCTCACAAGCTCTGTCTATTGCAAGCTGCTCTATTTCGTCAACAAACTGGCAGCCGCCATAATATCTTTTGCCCGGATAGCCCTCGGCATATTTATTTGTGAGCATACTGCCCATAGCCGCCATAACAGTAGGGCTAACGATATTTTCACTTGCTATAAGCTCAATATTCTCCCTTTGTCTGTCAAGCTCTCTTTGCATCATTTCGGCAAGTACCGAATCTGCTTTGTTAATAAGTTCAAATGCTTTTTCCATTTCGTCCTCCGTATATATATAATTTATTTTTTTACATTTTATCCTTGTTATATACCGCTCTTTCGCCGCCAATGAATTTCGGGCGTGTTCTTGCGGCAACAACAAGTGCTTCACCGATTTTATTGTTTTCAAGCCTTACGGGCACAGCAACCTTTTTAAGGTGCATACCTATTAAGGTAAGGCCTATATCAATGCCTGCATTTGCCTCAATCTGTTCTACAGCAACAGGATTTTCAAATGCATTGTATGCCGCTGTTGCAAAAGAGCCGCCTGCCTTTGGCTGAGGTACAACATTAACCTCATCTTTATACGGCACTGCACACCTTTCGGTAATAACAGCTCTGTTTAAATGCTCACAGCATTGTGCGGCAAGGTAAATGCCGTTTTCTTTTAAATAACTGTGTATTGCATCAAACACAACATTTGCAGTATCAGGATTGGAGTTACCGCCTATTTTACTGCCCATTATTTCGCTTGTGGAACAACCGATAACAAAAATGTCACCTTTTTTAACATTACATTTTTCTACTGCCTCTTTAATTACAGCTAAAGCCTGATTATAAAGTTCATCATTTAAATGTGTCATTTTAATTATCCCTCTTTAAAACATATTTCCAATTATATATTAACATACTTTATCAAAAAAGTCTACTGTCAAAATGCTTAAAATTAAACTCATTTTATCCTTATACCTATATCCTTTATCATTATTTTGCCGAAATATTTACAAATATCATCTTTTGTATGTGCTTTTTTAGGCAGATGAAACACCACAGTTTTATTTGCCGTTATTGCACCCTCGCAAACCTCACCTGTATCTGAATTTATACCGCTTGGAATATCCAATGCAAAAACAAGCGCTTTTGATTGATTTATAAGGTTACAAAGCTTTAAAATTTCAGGTTTAAATTTGCCATTAAAGCCTGTTCCGTATATGGCATCAACTATAATACCGGTATCATTTAATACATCCTCTGCATTATTTGGATTAATAAAATCAATACCAAGCTGTTTGCATTTATTATAGTTTAAAATTGCATCATCTGTTTTTGGCTCGCCGTCTGCCTGTATAATGTATACATTTACGCTTTTTTCTTTTAAAAGGCGTGCAATTACATATCCGTCGCCGCCGTTATTGCCTTTACCGGTTACTACAACTGTTTTTGTGTCTTTTTTTACATCTTTAATTATCTCTTCAAAAGCCGACACACCTGCATTTTCCATCATTTGAGTATAGCTTAAGCCGTTCCTGTTCGCCTCGGCTTCGATTTCTTTCATCCGGCTTGCGGTTACTGAAATACTGTGCATTTACATTCTATCCTTTCCTAAAATTCAAGCTGTGACACAAATACTGCCACAGCCTGTTTTTATGCTTATTTCAGTTTAAGAGATTCTAATATACTGTTTGTTTCATCAAGTATAAACTTTGAATGTGTTTTTTCGGGGATGGTTATAACCGAAACAATAATAGAATCGCCTTTTACTGCACCATACTGATACATATAAGTTTTTACATTTTCATTTACAACCTCATGAACATCCATTAAATATTTATAATTGCCTATATTTATTTCCGTTGCAGATTTTACAAGCTTTACACCATTTCGTTTTTTGAGGTTATCCTCGCTTTCGCGGAACATTTTTTTAACATCGTTAAGCGTTCCGCCGTTTGACGGCATTGTTTCCAATGTAAATACTGCTCCGCTTCTCATACTCATTGCAATAGCACTGCTCTCACTTGGTTGTTCTATCTCGTATATGTTAGGAACCTGAATGGTCCAGTTGCTTCCCTCAACTTCAAATGTCCCCTCGTCATCAGGTACATTTCTCATTAAAACGCCAATTTCAGAGAAATCAATTTCCGATATTTCAACACTATTTAAAATATTTTGCATCAATTCATCCTTATTATCAATATCGTTTGCCATACAAATGCCTATGTTGTACACATATTCACCCAACTCAAAGAAGCTGTCCCAGGTAGTTGCATCTTCATCGCCGCATAAAACCGAATAATGGTATTGATACATATTAATACCATTATATGTTTTATTCTCAACATCATTTGAAAATACAGCTATATCCTCGTTTAAAAGGCTTTTGTTTCCTGTATAATCTTTCATTGCAAGGTCTTTTGCGGTTCCGGCTTCGTTTTTTGAATAAATGCAGAAAATAATTTTAGAATAATAATCGTCGCCATCATCAATATAAAATGTAACCTCATTATCCAGTTCATCATATGTTGAAAGATAAAAGTTTTGAGGAATATTAAGCGAAAATCTCATTTTTTCGGATTTATATTTTCTTGTTCCATTAACTACTTCCGACAAATCATATACATCCTGTTTGGAATATACACAATCGAAGCTTGCCAAAAGACCTGTAATAGCATTTATTGATTCTGTATCATCAACTTTAGCTTCACCATACAAATCATATATGTATTTATTATTTACATAACGGTATACATCCATAAAGCATTCTTTATCCTTCACCTGAAAATGCATTGCCTTTTTATTTGCATCAGAGGTGTTCTTATCGGCTTTTATCAAGGTGTATCCCTGAAAACTGTTTTTTGCTTCAATAAAATCTCTTTCAAAATTATAATCATCGTTAATGGCATAAATATTAATATCTATCCATGTTGAATCATCAGCCTCGAAAGTTGTATATGTACCCGCAAAAGTTCTGTCTGTCATAGTCATTGAATGCGGTTTATCCATAGACCAGTCATAATAGCTGTCACCTATTTTGCTTTGGGTTACATCGCCTACAACTATTTTATTATCACTGTTTGAAACATCTTTTACAACAGTTATTCTTTCTGTTGCATCATCGTACGATACATCGGCTCCAAAGTTTTCGGAAATAAACCTAAGCGGCACCATTGTATACCCGCTTTCGGTAAGTTCGGGTGCTGCAAGAAGAGTTTGTGCCTTATTATTTACATCGGCAATCATATTATCTATCTGCAAAACTATTTCAACCTGCGGATATGAAATATTTACAGTCTGTGTTTCATCTATCCATTCTACCTTTGCTCCAAAAGCCTCTGTTATAACTCTAAGCGGAACTAAAGTAACTCCATCGCCAACTACATAAGGCTTTTCAACCTTTACGGGCTCGCCGTTTATTATAAGTGTATCATCGCCAACGCAAAAGCTTATCCCTACTTTGCCATCCTGTGCAAAAACAGTAACGGATGTATATACAAGTGTAATTGTTAAAACAATGGATAATAATGCAAATATTTTTTTCATAAAATGACTCCTTTAATTTATTGTATTTTCGTATGTTATACCATTTCGTACATAAGTTATTTTTAAACTTTTGCCGTTGTATGTACTTTTTACGGCTTCATTCCAATCTGTAATACTGTGAACAGCAACATCGTTAACTTTAGTAATAACATCGCCATTTTGCATCACTGCATCTGTTGAATTTTTTACTGTTATACCTTTTAATGTGGGTAATCCTATTTTTGCCTCCCAGCTTTGCTGAAGGCTGAATTTTAAACTCGGTCTTACAATTCTTCCGTATGTTTCAAACTGTTCTATAGCATATTTTACAGTATCCACAGGAATTGCAAAGCCCACATTATCCAATGATAAGCCTGCATATTTACTTGAATTGATTCCTATTAATTCACCCTTAATATTAAGAAGCGGACCGCCTGAATTACCGGGATTAATTGTAGCATCTGTTTGTATCAGTTTGTAATGCGAATTATCTACAGATACATCTACTCCGCATATTATGCCTTTTGTTACGGTATTCCTCATCGACAAGGATATGGGTGTGCCTATTGCAATGGCAGTTTTGCCCGATATTATGCTGTTTTTGTCTGCCATTGAAATTGGAACAAGACCTATTTTATCAATTTTAACTATAGCAAGGTCTGCAACCTCATCAAAATACAAAACATTTCCAGGACATATCGTTCCGTCGTTAAGCACAACAGTAAGATTTTTTATATCCTTTACAACATGTGCATTTGTTACAATATAACCATTTGATTTATAAATAACGCCTGTGCCATGCATTGTGGGATTGTTATACTGTACCGATAAATTTTCATCATTATAATTTCCTACAATTGTTACAACACTTTGGCTGACATCTGATACAATCTTTGCAATGGCATCATCCTCTGTAAAAGTAATAAAAGCGCTGTTTGATGCCTCATCCCATAAAACCCTGGCGCCAAGCGCTTCGCTTACTGCCCGTATTGGTACAAAAGTTGTATTCTCCTGTAAAATAACCTTTTGGACTATTCGGTTTCCGTTTACATACACCCTGACATCAGCATAAGCTGTTAAGCCGGAAAGCACAAATACCGACAATAATACCAACAAAAATCTTTTTAACCTAAAAATGTTAATCACTCCCCTGTTTTTATATGCTATAAATAACAAATAACGTATACGGATATATATTATAAAAGCATATTATTAAGATTTTTGAACTTTCTTTGCTTATTATACCATACATTACCAATATATGCAATATCAATATACCTATTTATTTATGATATTCCTCATTATTATTAATTTTAAATGCTCTGTAAACCTGCTCCAGCAACACAACTCTCATAAGCTGATGCGGAAATGTCATTTTAGAAAAGCTTAATTTGAGCTTGCTCATTTTCTTGATTTCATCATAAAGACCTAATGAACCTCCTATTACAAAAACAATACTTGATGAGCCGTTTAATGTAATTTCACTTATTTTGTCCGCAAAAGCCTCACTTGAAAGCTGTGTGCCCTCAACACAAAGCGAAATAACATAATCGCCTTTTGAAATATGTGATATAAGCTTTTCGCCCTCACATTTTAGTACATTTAATTTTTGTGCATCTGATGCGTTGTCGGGTATTTTTTCGTCATTAATCTGCACAATATTTACATCTGCAAATCTTTTAAGCCTTTTTAAATACTCATCTATAGCATCTGTCATAAACTTTTCTTTTATTTTTCCCACACACAAAACTGTGATTTTCATATATACACTCTCCATAAAACAAAATCATCTGTAAATATAATACCATTTACAGATGATTTAGTCAACATTTCAGATTTTACAGGGACATATTTTTTAGTGCAAACAAGGATTTTTTTACATCCTCAGCCGTATTAAACGGGCCAAATGAAAACCTTATAGTTCCGGTATCGCTACTGCCTATTGTTTCGTGTGCAGTATAAGCACAGTGGTAACCCGCCCTTACTGCAATGTTATACCTGTTAGAAAGGATTTCGGCAGTTTCTACGCAATCCTTGCCCTCTATATTAAGTGATACTACGCCACATCTTAAATCGTTTGCTGTCGGACCGTAAACCTTTATATTTTTAATATCATTCAATCCTTTTAAAAAAAGCCGTGTAAGAGCCAGCTCATGCTCGTATATATTATTTATTCCAACAACCGTTATATATTTAAGTCCCTCAAGCAAACCACATATACCCGGAGCATTTAAAGTACCTGCTTCAAGTCGGTCGGGCATCTCCAAGGGTTGCAAAAGTTCTTTTGAATAACTACCTGTACCGCCCTCGAAAATGGTGTTTAAACCAATTCCGTCGGCTACAATAAGTGCACCAGTTCCCATTGGCCCCATAAGCCCTTTATGCCCCGCCAGCGCCAAAAGGCTTATATTGTTTTTATACATATCAATGGGTACTATCCCACCGCTTTGAGCGCCGTCGACCAAAAAATACAGCTTATGCCTTTTACACAATGCCCCAATCTCATAAATTGGTTGAATACTGCCACATACATTTGAAATATGATTTACAACAACAAGCCGGGTATTAGGCTTTATTTTTGCCTCTATATCATTGCATTTTACATACCCCTTATTATCGGCATAAACAATATCATAGGTTATAAAGCCCTCGCTTGCCAGCTTATATAGCACTCTTAAAACAGAGTTGTGCTCCATAGATGTTGCAATTATATGGTCACCTTTTTTAATAACACCCTTTATAGCCATATTAAGTGCCTCGGTGGTGTTTTTTGTAAATACAACATTTGACGGGTTTGATGCATTAAACATAGAGCACATAAGCTCTCTACAATAATACACAACCTCTGATGCCTCAACCGCCATTTTGTGACCGCCCCTGCCGGGATTGGCAGCGCTTTTTTTCATAAATTCGTAAACTGCCCTGTAAACTCTGTTTGGTTTTGGCCAGCTTGTGGCGCTGTTATCTAAATATACCATTTCATTACCGCCTCTTACAATATTTTGGAATAATCGCTCTCTCTGTACACGCCTTTTGTGAGTACATCCATATTTTTAATCATATTCCATGATACATATAAATATTGCTCTTTTATTCTCAAGCAATAGCTACAGCTTTTTAAAGGTATTGCCTTTGGGGTTTGAATAACCTGACTCGGCACAGAATGATTTTTTTCAAGCAGACTTTTTATTCTGTTTGCAGTAGTAAGTGACGCAAATACAACAAGAATATTGTCCAAAACTTTACCTCCACTTCCGGAATTATATAAATCATTCCATATATATTTTATGTAAAAAAAATAAAAAAGTGAAGGCTATTTATATTGCAGATTACTTTACAAAATAAATGGCATTTGATATAATTATTACAGACAACTTTGAAAGGTTAGATGTATATGGCTTTACTTAAACTTTTACATAAAAGCACAAAGCTTGAACGACTGTATTACAAATATAGATATATAATGTATACCGAGGCTTATAATATTTTGCAGGACAGCCATTTGGCGGAGGATGCTTTGAGCGAAAGCTTTTTGCGAATTGAAAAAAACCAGCATAAAATTGACGAAAACAACATTGAAAAAACAAAAAGCTTTTTAGTAACAATATGCCGCAATGTGGCTAAAGATATATATAACAAGCGAAACAATGCATCCACAATACCTCATGACGAAGCTTATATAGAACTGCAAAACCCACTTGATGTTGTAATTACCAACGAGAGCCTAGCACAAATTGCACAGGAAATAGAGCGATTAAGCCCTGAAACAAGAGATACTTTTATACTTAACATAGTGCATAATATGAGCATAGAGGAAATATCAAAAATACTTAATATAAATAAAGAAACCGTAAAAAAACGCTTGTACAGGGCAAAGCAACAAATTAAAAATGCTTTAAAAAAGGAGGGTATAGACTATGAAAAAGAATATCGATGATAAATACCTTGATAATATTATAATAAATGCAGCAAGGATAGCAGACGAAACCGCAACAAATAAAATCAAAGAGCCTGAACACACAATACATTTTTCTGACGAGCATCTTGAAAAAATGAGTGAAATTTTTAAAAGAGACCGAAAAAGGCAAAGTATTAATAAGTTTATATCGATATCAAAAAAAGCAGCCTGTATTCTTTTAGCTTTTGTATTTTTGGGTGGCATATCAATATTGGGGGTTGACGCATGGCGTTCAAAAGTTATAAATTATGTATTTGATAAAAACCGCCCCAGTACAGAATTCAACTTTGACCCATATCCCCACGATTTTTATTATGATGCTGATATAAGATTAAGCTATATACCATTAGGCTTTGAGCTTGATTTAAAGCAAGTGGAAAAAGACAGCTTGTACTACAAATTTACTGTGAATGATAAACACTTTTCTGTTTTGGCAAAAAGTACAGATAATATTAATGTGCCACAAGGGAAAAGTGAAGAAACAGAAATAAAAAACTATAAGGCAATATATGTTTCCAACAAAAAAAGTAATGCAGTAATATGGAGCGACGGCAAGCTTACATACTGCATTACAGGTAATATTGAAAAAACGGAATTACTTAATACCGCAGAAAGCCTTGTTGTAATAAAAGAATTTTAAGAAAGGACATTTAACAACTATGAAAGAGCACATTGCTAATGATGAATTTATTTTTGACGAGAAATGCAAAAACAGAAAAAAATTAAAAAGACTAATTTTAGTCATGCTTATTATAGCTGTTATACTAATTACTGCGTTTATAAATAAAACAAAGCTTATAAACCTTGCCATATATAATGACCTTCCGGGCATACATACTGTGTTTAAGTCGATTGGCGGAACTACCTACAGCGATGAGGAATTAACATTAAAATATGTACCTCTAGGGTATGAAATGGAACTAAAAAATTCAACACCGGCAAATGGCACATTAGCATTTTTATCCTCACAAGCTAATACCACAGAAAAAGCAGGCGACAAAATGTATTTTCAACTTACTGTACATAGTTTTGATTTATCGTATAATATTGACACCGAGGATGGATATGTTGAGAATATAAAAATTAAAGGCTTTGACGGCGCATATATTTCTAATAAGAATATAAACGGAATAGTATGGGGTAATGATATATGTGGAATATTCATTGTTGGAAATATTTCTAAAGAAGAGCTTTTTAAAATTGCAAATAATTTAATTGTAACAAGGGAGTTTGAATAAAAAACATAAACATAAAACAAATGTAAAAATTGTATATAATTTACAAAAAATGTAGAAATATAAAAAAAGTTGAAAAATAGGTGTCCCCTTTTCCTCTTTTTTAAGGTTATATATATAGATACACTTTTAAGAGTGTGAAAAATACAATTTTAAAAAGGAGGATTTTTTTATGAAAAAATCAAAAGCAAAAAAATTTTTAGTACCCGTTATGGCATTATCGGTATGCCTTAACACCGCCGCAATACCACTATCGGCAAGCTGTGCATTGCCCGATAATGATGGTATGTTATAATTATCATCAATTTTAAGGGA
>JAZSPJ010000210.1:0-2284 GCA_045537365.1 Clostridia bacterium | reverse complement strand
ATATTACCGAATGCCATCATCTGCACGTTAACAGCTGTACCCCATGAATAAGGAATATCGTTGTCACGACGATATACATTTGCTCTTGGATTATCCCATGAACGGAATACTGCCTTAACAGCTCCCATAAGCTGTTCTTTAGGATCTGATGGGAAGTCTTCACCAATTTTTGATTTATATTCAGCTTTGAACTGCGAAGCAAGTTCTTTAAGATCATCGGCTGTAAGCTCAATATCCTGAGTTACACCTTTTTCCTCTTTCATTTTGTCGATGAGTTCTTCGAAGTATTTTTTACCAACTTCCATAACAACATCGGAGTACATCTGGATAAATCTTCTATAGCAGTCCCATGCCCATCTTGGATTACCCGATTTAGCACTCATTGCCTCAACAACATCCTCGTTGAGACCGAGGTTGAGGATTGTATCCATCATACCGGGCATTGATGCTCTTGCACCTGAACGAACAGATACGAGCAAAGGATTTTCCTTATCACCGAATTTTTTACCGCAAACACCTTCCATTTTAACGATATATTCCATAATTTCTGCCTGAATATCGTCGTTAATTTTGCGGCCGTCCTCATAATACTGTGTACAAGCTTCTGTTGAAATTGTGAAGCCCTGAGGAACAGGAAGACCTATTTTGGTCATTTCTGCAAGGTTAGCACCCTTGCCGCCGAGCAACTCACGCATTGATGCGTCGCCCTCTGAAAAAAGATAAACAAACTTCTTTTTTGCCATTTTTTTAACCTCCATTTAATATTGCATTATTAGCTTATTATATTTTATAACATTTTAAAGGAAATTTCAACCTTTTTACAAAAAAAATACACTTTTTTTAATTTTTTATAACAATTTACAATTTATAGTGTCTTTTTATGCTTTATATACAATGTATTTACCCAATTTTCAGTAAATTTTTAAGGTAATACAATTCACCTGGTGCAAGCTCGGTATGATACCCAAGATACATTTCGCTGATATTACTTAGCTGTTCCATATAATAAACATTCCCGTCTGCTTTAAAAACAGCCCTTAAATCGTTTGTATTTACTATAAAATCCAGTATATGATATGCACCGTCATCAAGCGGTACAAGCGACGGCGACATAACATTTTCATAGCATTTATCGCAATAGACGGAGCCTGTGCATATATCAAAATATTTAATTTCTTTTTTTGCACCGCAACGGGCGCAGGATGTACAATCGGGCATAAATCCAAGCTCTTTTACAAGGCAAAGCTCAAAGATTACCTTAAGCTTGAGTATACCCGATTTAAGCGATGCATCGCTTCCGTTTACCTTTTGCGTTAAATACAGGGTGTTTAATATAAAGCTGTAAAATTCATCACATATTCCCGTATCGTCGGGTATTGCATTTAAAAGAGCGCATATATATGCCGAAAACGCAACCTTTTCTACCGAATCCCTGATGCCGAAAAAATTATTAATTACGGTTGCACCCGAAACATATCCTATTGCTCCCCTCTTTTCAATTACAAAATCACTATAGCAAAAAAGCTGAAGCGCCGAAAAATCCTTATGCTTCTGACTGCGTATTCCCTTTGACATAAGGCTTATTTTTTCTCCCTCACGGGTTAATACGGTAAAAATTTTATCGTTATCGTTTAAGTTTATGGCTTTAATTATCAGCCCCTGTGTCTTTATCTGGCTCATTATTTTCTCCTGCTTGTCCTGCGTTTTTATAGTCCATATAGGTTTTTATACTTCCTGTTTTTGTAAAAAGCTCCCAAAGGTATTCCCTGTTCAATACTTTTCACCTCGCTGTTATTCTGTTATACCAATCTCTTTCATAAGGTTATTTGAATTTCTCCAGTCGGGCTTAACCTTAACCCAAAGCTCTAAAAATACTTTTTCCTCAAGCATTTCCTCACACTCAACTCTTGCAAGCATTCCAATCTTTTTAAGGGTTTGCCCCCCCTTGCCGATTATTATGCCCTTATGGCTTTCCTTTTCACAATAAATGTTTGCACTTACGGTATACATACCGCTATCGGTATACTTCATTTTTACAATCTCAATTGCAATACCGTGCGGTACTTCCTTATCTAGCAAATTAAGCATTTTTTCGCGGATAATTTCGGCAACTATCTGCTTTTCCTGCTGGTCGGTTACCATATCCTCAGGGTAATACATAGGACCCGCCTCAAGGTGCGAAAGTATTACATCTTTAAGCACATCAATATTCATACCTGTTTTTGCGCTGATAGGTACAATATCTAAAAATGTGTGCTTTTTATTGTATGCGTCAATAACAGGG
>JAZSPJ010000206.1:0-5090 GCA_045537365.1 Clostridia bacterium | reverse complement strand
CCCTAAAAAGGCATAAAGGGCTGAGGGAGGATAATGATGAAAAATTTTCAGATTTTAAGATATTTAAAAAAACTTTTGCCACTGATAATAGTTTTTTGCTTGGTGGCGACATATGCTGTTTATTTCAAGCTTTCAGGAGCTAATTCTTATATAGCTTCTGAGGTTATCCATTATAATGACGAGCAGGCAGAAAAAGGCCTCGCACCAACAGGCGATAAGCTTGATGTTAATGAAATCAAGTCGTCTGCGGTAATGTCTAAAGTAGTAGATAAAATGGGGCTTACTGGTATTTATTCGGTAGACAGCCTTATATCAAGAATTAATATAACCCCTATTGAGGATAAGGATAAAGTCGCTCAAAAGGATGCAAAGCTTGAGGAGGGCGAGGAGTACATATACGAGCCAAGCACATTTATTGTTTCTTTTGCCGCAACAAGCGGTGAGGGTGCAGATTTTGCAAGAACAATTCTTGACGAAACCTTAGATGTTTACTTTGAAATTTTCAGCCAGAAATATGTAAATGTTGCACCTGCTAACAATACAATCGAAAATCTTGATAAAAACGATTATGATTTTATCGAAATGATGGAGCTTATCGATACAAATATTGAAAATACTTTAAACACTCTCTATCAGAGAATAGGGCAGAACAATTATTACAGGTCAACCGAAACAGGTGTATCCTTTACCGAGCTTGCCGACGATTTTAACTATTTAAGGCAGGTTAAGGTGTCCGACCTTTTCTCGAAAATTTATAAATATCAGATTACAAAAAATAAGTCGGTGCTTATATCCGATTATACAACAAGAATAGATAATAACAATATCTCCAATGTTAAGGACGAAAGCATTGTAGAGGATGTTGTTACGGTAATTGATGCTTATGTCAGGAAAATGAGGGAGTCAGGTAATACCAATATCAGCTACGAATATATTCTTGATAATTTGCACGAGCGAAATGTTCAGGATTATGTCGGTGACCAGACTGTAACTTATGATGAATTAATATATAGCTGGCGTGACCGCAACGAAAGCAGGGAGCACGCAATCATAGATTCGGCTTATGCAAGATATGTAATAAATACATTCACAAATTGCACAGGCGGTTGCGGCGGCAGATGCGGTGTATCAAACGCAACCTGTACCGAACTTTCAAATGCTGATTATGCGGTAATGAGAGAAAAAACAGAAGCCGAAATCAACACACTTTTAGATGAACTTAAGGTACTGTACAATACAACCATGAAAACTAACGACGAGTATAATAAATACCTTGGTGCAAGTTATATTTCGGTGCTTTCGTCGGCATCTGTAAGAGAAAGTGTAAATGTAACCTTATACACATTAATCGCATTTTTCTTTCTTATGATTGTTTTATGCGGAGGAGCAATTGTACTTGGCAGAGCAGGCGATATAATTAACTACATTTTCTATACCGACCACTTAACAGGCTTTAATAACAGAGCATATCTTGATAAATACTTAAAAGCAAAAGATAAAAAACTGCTTGACGACGGTGTTGTTTATTGTATGCTGGATATAGCAAACCTTGTAAAAATTAATACAGATTATTCAAGGGATGTTGGCGATGATATTATTAAAATGTTTACAGTCTATATAAAGGAAAACTTCGGTAAATCAAAAACCGAATATATCTATAACGGCAACGGAAGCTTTGTAATGCTTACAGAGGGCTCTGATTTTATTACAGTTGAGGATATAATGAAGCTGTTCAGACTTCGTCTTGACGAAAGAGAAGAACACCGCAATGTTGTTATAGAGTATAAAATAGGCATTTCAGAAACATTTAAGCAGAATAAAACAGCAAGAAAATTGTTATCTGAGGCAATTGAAAATAAAAAAGGCTATGTTTCGGATTTGAACGAAAATATTGTTTTGTAATTATTGGCAGACAGGAGGCAATTTGCTTGGATAATAAACTTCTTTCAAAAGCTAAAGATGTATATTTTATAGCGGTTGCCGTTATGATGTATTATTTTTTAAATGAATACATTGATTTGGGTTTGTATGTAACATTCCGCCATGCATTTGCGATTGCACTTTTTGCCTCGGCAACAGTGGTGTTTTTGTATAAACCGAATATTGCAAGAGGTGTTACAGCTTTTAAGGATGCGTGCATTTACAGCGTACCGCTTTTGGTTACAACGGTAGTATCGCTGTTTATATGGTTTGTAAATACTGTCGATGTAAGTGTAATATCCCGAGGGCTTTCAAGCACCTTTGTATTTACAAATATGCTTTCTTTTGCGTTGGCTGCAGGCTCCATGCTTTATATATTCGGCGGAAAAGGGATATGGTATAATCTTGTAGCAATTTTAATTGCTAATATATTAATGATATTAACAATTATGATAGAAAACGGCATAGGCAACTATTTTTCGGAGCTTATAACCTTAATAGTAACATTTGCCGACGAAACAGGCGATATTATTGTTAAGGCAGAAATTCATGAGCTTGCATTCTGCCTTGGGGCATATCTTGTATATATGCTTTATAAGCCTCAGAAAAATATTGTGTATTATATATTGCTTGCTTTGGTTGTGTTTTGCTTTTTGTCGGCATTTAAACGAATAGCAATGATTGCAATAGTGGTTGCGCTGTTTTTTGGATACATATTAAAGTTTATTGCATATTTCAACAAAAAAAGCGCAATAAGGCTTGTTACCGTGTTTTCTGTGCTTATAGTGGTTATTCTTATAGGATATGTTGCAATTATTAAAATGGGAGCTTTTAAGCTTTTGGAGGATGCAGGTATTAACACAAGCGGCCGTGTTGGCATTTATAATTCAGTAGATGAATTTTATGAGTTTAATCCGGGTTTTTTAGGTAACGGTATTGGCTTTTTAACATATCAACTTAATACCTATTTAAAAATCGGCGTTGCATCTATCCATAACGATTTTTTGCAGCATTATATAGACCTTGGTTTTTGGGGATATATTATATGGCTGGTGTCGATGACGTTGGTGAGAGTGTGGTATTTTGGCAGACGCGGTAATGTGGAAAATGCTATAATCACGTTTATACTCACGCTTTATCTGATAATTGTATCCACAACCGACAACACCATGAACTATCCGCTGCTCACGGGTGTTCTGGCAATGTTGATGATGGGGCACAGCTATGAGGAGAATGTGCGCCTTACAGAACACAAAATATTTGGCTATATTTCGGAGGTTAACAAAAAAGAGGAAAGTGATTCGCTGTTATGAAAATTTTGATGGTAAACAAGTTTTTGTATCCGCGCGGTGGAAGTGAAAGCTATATGCTTTATCTTGCGGAGCATCTCAAAAAAATTGGCCACGAGGTTGAGTTTTTTGGAATGTACGATGAAAATAATACGGTTGGAAACTCGAAGGGCCTGTATACTACCAATATGGACTTTCACTCCAAGGGGCTTTCTAGGTTTTTGTATCCTTTCAGGATTATTTATTCGTTTGAAGCCAGGAAAAAAATTATGCAGGTGATAGACGATTTCAAGCCGGATATAGTTCATATGAACAATATCAATTTTCAGCTGACTCCGTCGATAATTTACGGCATAAAGAAAAAGGGTGTTGCGCTTGTGCAGACAGTGCACGATTATCAGATGATTTGCCCCAATCACCTTCTTTATAACTTTGAAAAAAACACACCTTGTGAAAAGTGCGTTTTCGGCTCACATATTAACTGCATCAAAAACAAGTGTATTCACTCATCAATGGTTAAGAGCATTATTGGTGTTGTGGAGGCAAAGATTTATTCGTGGCTTAAAACGTACAAAAAGGTTGACTTGTTTGTCTGCCCGAGTAATTTTCTTGAAAAAAAGCTTTTGGCGGCGAAGAAATTTTATAACGGCAAAACCAAAACGATACATAATTTTATTAATAAAGAAAAATTTGCAAGTAATGGCAGACAGACGGAGTCTTATATTGTATATGTAGGCAGGCTGTCCAAAGAAAAGGGCATTGAAAACATTGCCGGGACGGCGAAGAGACTTTCCGGATACAATTTTGTTGTTGCAGGAAGCGGCCCGGATGAAGATATGCTGAAGGGTATAGACAATATCAGACTTGCGGGATTTGTTGGTGGAAATGAGCTTTGCGAGCTTATGGGGAAGGCAAAGGTTTTGCTGCTTCCGTCTGTATGTTACGAAAATTGCCCGCTTTCAATTCTTGAGGCGCATGCTTTGGGAGTGCCGGTTGTCACAATGAACAGCGGCGGTATGGCGGAGCTTGTAAAAGACGGCGTTACGGGTTTGCTTGTAGATGAGCCTACGCCAAAAGGAATTGCTGAAAAGCTGAAACAGATATTTGAAGATGAGGCTTATTATAATAAGCTGAAAGAAAACTGCAAAAAGGAAAAAGACAATATTCTGAGCGTGGAAAGCTACGCCGACATATTAGTAGGAGAATACGAAAAACTGATCAAGGGGTGAAAAAAGTGCCGGGGCCGAAGGTGAGCATTATTGTTCCCGTATATAATGCGGAGAAATATCTTGAAAGAGGAATAAATTCGCTGAAGAATCAGACTCTTGAAGATATTGAGATAATTCTTGTGGACGATTCGTCGACCGATTCGTCGCTTGAAATATGCAACAAAATGGCTGCGGAGGATGACCGTATAAAAATCATTCATAAGCCTAATGAGGGCGCAGGACTTGCCCGAAATGCGGCGCTCAAAATTGCTGCAGGCGAATATATCGGTTTTATGGATTCGGATGATTATGTCGAGAGAGATATGTTTGAGGTGCTTTATGAGAAAGCGCTGAAATATAACTCGGAGCTTGTGATGTCGGGGGTTTTGTTTGTAGACGGCAATATGTTCAGTCAGGAGGGGGAGTGCGTATGCAAAACCTATTTTGACTGTGACACACATTTTGAAGATGAAGAAAGCCTGAAGGAGCTGAGGATGGGCATTGTGGGGGCGTCTTATGAGGATGTTGATGACAGCAAATACGGAATGAGCATCTGGAAAAACCTGTTCAGGAAAGATGTAATTGATAAAAACAATCTGACGTTTAAGTCGGAGCGCGAGATGCTTTCAGAGGATGCGCTTTTTATGATAGATTATATATCGTGCATAAAAAA
>JAZSPJ010000134.1:0-1813 GCA_045537365.1 Clostridia bacterium | reverse complement strand
ACATGGCTACGATCCGACTTAGTTCAAAAATTTGAATATAAGGCATCATCTGTTAAAGCACCAACTGTTAAATGTGCAAAACCTAAAATGCTTATTCCTGTATTTCCTGGTACAAACTGCGAATACGATACAGCAAAATCTGCAATGGATGCAGGTATTGAGCCTGAAATATTTGTAATTAACAATCTTTCAAGTGCAAATATTGCAAAATCTGTTGAACAGTTTGCAAAGAAAATGGGTGAGAGCCAGATGGTATTTATTCCGGGTGGTTTCTCCGGCGGTGACGAGCCTGACGGTTCCGGTAAATTTATTACCGCATTTTTCAGAAATGCTGAAATTAAAGATGCAGTAAGTGATTTAATGGATAACCGCGAAGGTCTTATGGCAGGTATTTGTAATGGTTTCCAGGCACTTATTAAACTTGGTCTTGTACCTTACGGTAAAATAATTGATACGGATGAAAATTGCCCGACACTCACATACAATACAATTGCCCGACATCAGTCCAAGCTGGTTCGCACACGCATTTGCTCGAATATGTCGCCTTGGCTTGCAGAAACTAATGTAGGTGATATATATACAGTGCCGATTTCACACGGCGAGGGCAGATTTGTTGCAAGCAAGGAGCTTGTTGACGAGCTTGCAAAGAACGGTCAGATTATTACACAGTATGTTGATTTAAACGGCAATCCAACCTACGATATTCAGTACAATCCAAATGGCTCATTCTGTGCTATTGAGGGTATCTGTTCACCTGACGGACGAGTTATCGGTAAAATGGGACATTCCGAAAGAATCGGCAAAAACCTTTATAAGAATGTTGACGGTATCTTTGAAATGGGCTTGTTTAAGTCGGCAGTAAAATATTTTAAATAAAAAATATATTTGGAGGTATTTGGTGTGAAAACTGATATTGAAATTGCGCAGAGCGTGCAAATGCAAAATATAACCGAAATTGCAAAAACTGCGGGTATTGATGCAAAATACCTTGAACAGTACGGCAATTACAAAGCAAAGGTTGACCTTTCTATATTAAAGGAAAATACAAATAGCGACGGTAAGCTTATTTTAGTTACTGCAATTACACCAACACCGGCAGGCGAGGGGAAAACTACCACAACAATCGGCCTTGCAGACGGTATGAAAAAAATAGGTAAAAATGTTATGGTGGCTCTTCGTGAGCCATCCCTTGGCCCTGTATTCGGTGTTAAGGGCGGTGCGGCAGGCGGAGGATATGCACAGGTTGTACCAATGGAGGATATAAACCTTCACTTTACAGGCGATTTTCACGCAATTGGTGCTGCAAATAACCTTTTGGCGGCTATGCTTGATAACCATATTCATCAGGGCAATGCACTAGGTATTGATACACGCAGAATTACATGGAAAAGATGTGTTGATATGAACGACCGTCAGTTAAGATTTGTAGTTGACGGACTTGGCGGTAAGACAAACGGCGTACCCCGTGAGGACGGTTATGATATTACTGTTGCATCGGAAATTATGGCAGTACTTTGCCTTGCATCATCTGTTACCGATTTAAAAACAAGACTTTCAAATATAATAGTTGCATATAATTTTGACGGTAAACCCGTAACAGCAGGTGACCTTAATGCACAGGGTGCTATGACAGCGCTTTTAAAGGATGCTCTAAAGCCAAACCTTGTACAAACACTTGAGGGTACTCCTGCACTTGTACACGGCGGACCTTTTGCAAATATTGCTCATGGCTGTAACAGTGTACTTGCTACAAGACTTGCATTAAAGCTTGGCGATTATGCTGTTACCGAGGCAGGCTTCGGTGCTGATCTTG
>JAZSPJ010000079.1:0-4543 GCA_045537365.1 Clostridia bacterium | reverse complement strand
TCGTTAGGATCGTGTGCAGGGGTAATTTTTACACAGCCTGTACCAAACTCCATATCAACATATTCGTCGGCAATAACAGGTATTTCTCTGCCTACCAACGGCAATATAAGTGTTTTGCCTACAAGATATGTATAACGCCCGTCGTTAGGATTTACTGCAACTGCAGTATCGCCAAGCAGGGTTTCAGGTCTTGTAGTAGCAATCTCTACAAATTCATTACTATCCTTAACAGGATATTTAATATGCCAGAAAAATCCGTCCTGCTCAGTATATTCAACCTCTGCATCCGAAAGTGCTGTTATGCAATGCGGACACCAGTTAATTATTCTGTTACCCTGATATATAAGGCCTTTATTATAAAGGTTTACAAACACCTCTTTAACTGCCTTTGAACAGCCCTCGTCCATTGTAAAGCGCTCCCTTGACCAGTCGCAGGATGAGCCAAGTTTTTTTAGCTGATTTATAATACGGTTACCGTACTGGTGCTTCCAGTCCCACACCTTTTCAAGAAATTTTTCTCTGCCAAGGTCGTAACGGGTAGTACCGTCCTCTTTTCTGAGTGCTTCCTCAACCTTAATCTGTGTTGCAATACCTGCGTGGTCGGTACCGGGTACCCAAAGGGTTTCAAAGCCCTTCATTCTTTTATATCTTACAAGTATGTCCTGAAGTGTTTCGTCCAGGGCGTGACCCATATGTAACTGACCTGTTACATTCGGAGGCGGTATCACTATGGTAAACGGCTCTTTATCACTGTTTGCATCCGCCTCAAAATATTTATTTTCTACCCAATTGGCATATATTTTATCCTCTATTTCCGAGGGGTTATATGTTTTTGGTAATTCTTTTTTATTGCTCATTTTTTTCGTCCCTTCGTTTTATTATACAAATGCTGATGTTAAGTAAAGAAATACATAAGCACTGTTGCAATAAGTACCAATGCCGCACCAATCCATTTTATTTTAACGCTGTTTGCAAGGTTATCATCCTCATTATCGCTTTTAAAAAACTTATTTGTAATTTTGCCCGATGCAAAGGTTACAAAGCCCCCTGCAAGCAATAATAAAAGTACAAGTATTTTCATTTTTTAACCACCATTATATAGAAAGCATTGAAACGAGCCTGTATTCTCTTTCATCTATCGGCTTTCTTGGGATAGCAAGACCTTCGTTAATATCAACATCTGTAATATCGCCTTTTCTTATTACAACAACTCTGTTAGATTTTCCATCTTTAAGAAGCGATATTGCTTCCTCACCCATTTTTGTTGCAATAACTCTGTCCTTCAAAGTAGGGCTGCCTCCTCTTTGCATGTGACCGAGTATTGCCGGTCTTGTTTCCATACCGGTTTCTTCCTCTATGATTTTCGCCATTTTTGTAGAAGTTATCTTTCCATCTAACGGAATACCTTCCGCAACCACTATAATATGGTTTTTCTTGCCTGCTTCCATTGTCTTTTTAACATTTGCCACAACCTCATCAAGGTTAAATTCAATTTCAGGTATAAGCACATTCTCTGCACCTGTTGCAATTGCAACCTGAACTGCAAGATAGCCTGCGTGTCTGCCCATAACCTCAACAATACTGCATCTTTGATGGCTTGTGCAGGTATCTTTTATTTTATCAATTGCCTCCATAGCGGTATTAAGTGCTGTATCAAAGCCTATTGTATATTCACTGCAGGCAATATCGTTATCAATTGTGCCGGGCACGCCTATTGTCGGCAGACCGTTGTTTGTTAAATCTCTTGCTCCCCTGAAGCTACCGTCACCGCCTACAACTACCATTGCACCAATTCCGTATTTTTTCGCATTTTCAATTGCTTTTTTTACGCCCTCTGGTTTAGCAAATTCGGGTGCACGTGCTGTTGCAAGGAAGGTACCTCCCCTTTGCAGAATATTACCTACATCCCTAGCCTCAAGTTTCATTATTTCCTCATTTAACAAGCCGTTGTAGCCATTATAAACGCCATACATTTCAAAGCCATGATACAAGCCGCTTCTTACAATTGCACGGACCGCAGCATTCATGCCAGGTGCGTCGCCGCCGCTTGTTAAAACACCTATTCTTTTTATATCCTTCATAACCTTTCTTCCTTTCGTTAGGTTTAATATACATTCAACAAAAAATTAATACTTTTATGCTATATTAGTATATACACATTGTACTATTTAATTACAAATACACACATTATATAATATACCATTTTTAGCTAAAAATCAAGTTCTTTGTTAATTATTTTAATAATTTGTCTATTTTGTTAATTTTGGTTGTCTTTTACTTGATTTTTATATTATCGTAGCCAAATTTATCACAAAGTGAATTAATTAATTCCTGACATATATTTACATTATTTTCACCATCGGAACGCATTGTTTTTTTAGTGTCATCAAAATACAGGCAAACGGTTGATTTGCCCTTATATTTTGAAATAACACTTAAAACATCGGCAATAAAGCTTTTATTTTCAAGGCGGATATAAAGAGTTTTATCCTTTAAAACAGCTAAAGTTTCAAGCGGGAGTACGGAGTTAAGTATAAGGCTTACAGGACGCTCCTCCTGCTTGTTAACGGTTGCATTTACAAAAACACAGTTTGATTCGGTTAAAATGCTTGCATATTTCAAATAATTGTTTTCAAATGCGACAAGCTCAATTTCACCAAAAAAGTCAGAAAGCGTTGCAGTAAACATAACCTTTCCTGTTTTTAGATGCCTTTTGCTTGTTTGCGAAAGTACACCGCAAATATTTACATTTTGCCTGTCGGGTATTTCACCGTCAGAAACAGTGTAAAGCTCCGTGTCGGAATAGGCTTTATGAATATGTGCATAGTCCTTTAACGGATGCCCCGAAAAATAAAGCCCTGCAAGCTCTTTTTCGTAAGCTAATTTTTGCTGATGTGTAAAATCGTGCTCCTCATTATTGATTATGCCGTCAATATTTAAAGAATTTTCTGCCTCGTCATTAAAAAAGCTTTGCTGACCGCCCATAAGCATTTTATTTTCGCCGATGGCAAAATCAAGCATCTGCTCAAAAGACAGCATTATTGCACGCCTGTTTTTATTAAGCCCGTCCAATGCACCTGCTTTAATTAATACATCGTAGCTTCGCCTGTTAACATCGTAACGTGACATACGGTTTATAAAATCGCCAACGGACAAAAATTTACCGCCTTTTCTTTCGGCTTCAATATCGTCAGGGAATTTCATACCCACATTTTTAAGTGCTCCAAGACCGAATCTTATGTTTCCGTTTTCAACCGAAAAATTTGCTGTGCTGTAATTAACATCAGGCTTTAGCAAATTAATTCCGTATTTTGAAAAGCTTTTTAAATATTTGTTTGTTTTTGAAACATTACCTATAAGGCTTATTAAAAGTGCAGTAAGATACTGTGCAGGATAATGGCATTTCAAATATGCCGTCTGGTACGCAACAGTTGCATAGCATGCCGCATGGGATTTATTAAAGGCATACTGTGCAAAGCTTGCAAGGTAATCGAACACCTCGTTTGCTTTTTGTTCGTCTATATTATTAGACTTGGCGCCCTCCACAAAGGTTTTGCGCTCCTTAGCCATAATATCGGGCTTTTTCTTGGACATTACCTTTCGCACCATATCTGCCCTTGCCATAGAATAACCTCCCATAACACGCACAATTTCCATAACCTGTTCCTGATAAATAATAGCTCCTGCAGTCGGAGCAGTTATTTTCTCCAGCATCGGGTGAATGTATTTAATGCTTTCGGGATTTTTAACATTATTTAAGAAATCGGGTATCTGTGCCATCGGGCCGGGCCTGTAAATTGATGTGGTTATTATTATATCCTCCAGACATTCAGGGCGGAATTTACGCAGAAATGTTTGAAGCCCCGGATTTTCAAGCTGAAAAACACCATCGGTATCTCCGTTTGAAATCATTTCAAAGGTTTTTTGGTCGTCATAGGGAATATTTTTAATATCCAATTCAATATTTTCTGTATCCTTAATAATTTTTACCGTATCACGGATAACCGTTAAATTACGAAGTGCAAGAAAGTCCATTTTCAAAAGACCGAGCATTTCAAGTGCCGACATAGAATACTGCGATATTACTCCCGTATCAGCAAGCTGTAGGGGTGTATATTCCGTAAGCGGAGCATCAGCAATTATTACGCCTGCAGCGTGTGTTGATGTATTTTTAGGAAAGCCCTCCAGCTCCATAGAAACATCTATAAGCTTTTTCACATCAGGATTTGTATTATATAATTTTTTAAGTTCAGGCAGGCTCTCGACTGCATCATTTAGCTTAACATGCGGATACTCAGGTATGGCTTTGGCTGTAACATCAATTGTGCCGGGCGATATGCCGAGTGCTTTTCCTACACTTCTTACCGCCGCTCTGGGTGCAAGTGTACCAAAGGTGACAATCTGCGCAACCCTGTCAGCACCATACTTTTGTGTTACATAATCCCTTACCTCGTCACGCCGTTCATAGCAAAAATCAATATCAATATCGGGCATACTTATACGCTCCGGATTTAAAAATCTTTCAAAAATCAACCCGTATTTT
>JAZSPJ010000129.1:0-3629 GCA_045537365.1 Clostridia bacterium | reverse complement strand
GCTGTAAAATTTAATTTTACAGCCCTGTATATTATAATTAAATATTAGCAAATATATCCGTATATACCTTCTGGAAGCTCTGCCTTGTCAGCGCTTATTGATATTGTAAACGAAATACCGCCTTTTTCACTGATTGCGGATAGTTTATTTATAAAATCAGTTAAAGGGTCTACGCCGTTTTTAGTGATTTTAAGTAAGCTGTCTATATAAATATGGGTAATATCGTAATTCTGTGACAAAATTCCCTGAATAAAGCTTAAAAATGTTTCATAAGTATCTACGCTGTATTCTGTCATATCGATAAGTCTTATTGAATGAGAAATATCAGTATTATGTCTGTCGCCGGAGCAAATAAAAACTATATCGCCGTGTTCGCTGTTTTTTGCAGCGTTTATGCTATCTATCATAGCCTTTGTTTTGCCTGAACCCTTTTTTCCTACTAATAATCTAACCATATTAAATCCCTCCTGTAGTTATTACTTTTGAACTTGCTATAATTATACAATAAAAGGGCATTATGTGCAATAGTTTTATTAATTTTTTTGCATTTATTGGTTAAATTCACAAAAAACACAGCATATATTAGGTATTTTGTTAAGATATATTTTTTGTTTGACTGTTGTAAACAGTTATTTTAATTGTTCCCGTTAGTATATCGGCATAACTAAAGCAAATATTTTCGGGCTTGCCCGTTTTGGTTTTATAA
Organism: Clostridia bacterium; assembly: GCA_045537365.1. GTDB lineage: Bacteria > Bacillota > Clostridia > UMGS1810 > UMGS1810 > UMGS1810. The sequence continues at coordinate 2,923 of JAZSPJ010000129.1, read as the reverse complement.
GTAACAGTAAAAATATTGTTATAAGTTTTGTCTATAATACCCTCCTTAATTATAAAACGCTTTCTGCCTTTAATAGCCCTTATGCATACAGGTATATTGCAAATTGAGGATATACTTTTTTTAACCTCACTGTATGGACTTTCAAAACTCATAAATATCACCTCGAAAGTATTTTTAACAAAAACTAAAAATATTATACCTGTATAAAAATACATATTTATGCAACAATATTGTTAGCATTATTAAGGAAGTGTTTTTATGCTTAAAGATTTGTTTTTTTATAAACCGCAAAAAAGCCGTAAATTTACAATAGGCGAGAGCAAGGCAAACGGTTTTATTGATACCACACAAAGGCTTAATGTTTCTAAAGATATTCAAAAAAACAGAGATTATCTTTATAAACTTTATAATATGCCCTTAAACGGAGATATAGTTTTCAGAGATTTTACACTTGAGGTAAACGGGAAAACAAAAAAAGCCCTTTTGGTTTCAACCGACGGGCTTTCCTCCCGTGACAGTATAGACCATTTTATATTGAAACCGCTTTTAAAGCTAAAGGATAAAAAATGTGACTATAGCGCCGATGGCATAATAAAAGAGCTTATTCCGCATATACAGATTGCTAAAAACGATAATTTAAATGAGCTTGCCGAGCTTGTTAATTTTGGTAATGCTATAATATTTTTCGACGGCATTGCCGAGGGTATATCTGCCGATGTTAAAATGTGGGAGCATAAGGGTGTAGATACGCCGCAAAATGAGGCGGTAATACAAGGGCCAAACGAGAGCTTTAACAGTGTGCTTCGAACTAATACTGCTTTAATACGAAAATCGCTTAACAACCATTTTGTTACTTGCGAAAACTTTACCTGTGGCAGAACAAGCAAAACACCCGGCGCAATAATATATATGTCGAATGTTGTAAACACAACACTTTTAAATGAGGTACGCTTTCGCCTTGGCAATATTGATGCAGAGTATGTTTTAAGCGTTTTGGATATTGAAAAGTATATTGAGGATGGAACATATATACCAATACCGCAAATGCTTACAACCGAAAGACCGGACAGGGTAGCAGGTGCAATAGCAAACGGTAAAATAGCAATTGCCCTCAACGGTAGCTCAAATGTGCTTGTTTTGCCTGTTACAATATCCGATTTAACAAAATCCTCCGAGGATGAATATTTAAGATATCCATATTCTGCATTTATAAGCTTTTTAAGAATTTTTGCAGTTATAATATCCCTTATTGCACCGGCATTATTTGTGGCAATGTGCCTTTATCACCGTGAGCTTATTGTTACGCCGTTAATGCTTGCCATACAGTCGTCAAGGTTAAGCGTGCCCTTTGGTATAATAGGAGAGCTTATTGTTATGGAGCTGTGCTTTGAGCTTATTAAAGAGGCAGGCGTGCGCATACCGGGGCCTATTGGCTCAACGGTTGGCATAGTTGGCGGACTTATACTCGGGCAGAGTGCGGTTGAGGCAAACATTGTAAGCCCAATTATGATAATAGTAGTTGCCGTATGCGGGCTTGCAGGCTTTGCAATACCATCGTACCCGTTTTCGTTTTCAACAAGATTTTTAAGATTTTTTTATACAGCCGCATCGGCGTTTTTTGGTATTGCAGGTATATTAATACTTGGGTTTATAAATGTATTAATTTATGCAAATACCCGCTCCTTTGGTGTGGATATAACATACCCATCGTCGGGCGGTTTTGTTTTGGCACTTAAAACACTTTTTACAAAACCTATCTGGAGGCAAAACTATCGTCCCGATGAGGCAAAGCCTGTGGATAAAGCCGATAAAGGGTTCATTAGCCGCAAATGGAAATACTGATTTAAGGAGTATTAATTTGAAAAACTCGAAAAACAAAGTTAATTATATATTTTATAGTCTTTTAATATTTGCCGATTTTTTATTTTATTTAATTGCACATTGCTTTAAACAATCAAAAAATGCTGCGTGGATTTCCGTTATTGTAACCGCTTTAATATCTATAATAATTCTTGTTGTATTAAATTTTTTTATAAAAAATTCATGCAAAATTAATAGCAATGCATTAAATAAAACATATTTGATATTGCTTGCAATATTTTCTTATATTAAAAGCTCTTTGTATCTTGCAACTGCATCCGAAAGTATAAGCACATATTTTTACCGTCAGTCACCTGCAGATTTTATTTTGCTTTTGCTGTGCGTTGGGTGCTTTTTTTGCTTGCTTACAGAAAAACGCGCACTTATAATAACGGGCGGTATCGTGGCAACGCTTGCAATGTTTTTGCTTGTATTAATGACAATTACAGCATCACCGGATTTTAAAATTGAGCGAATTTATCCCATTTTAGGTAATGGTAATTATAAATCCTTTATAAGTCTGCCGTTTATACTTTCAATTGGAAATGTGTTGTTCTTTTACAGGGATAATGGCGGCAAAAAGCCTGTTATGCCCATCCTTTATGCAGGCGTTACGGGAGCTGTGCTGTTGCTCGGCATTTCGCTTGTAATGCCGTATTCATTACTTGGCGAAAGCTTTCCAAACCCTGTTTATCAGCTTTCAAGCCTTGCGTCGCTTGGACTTTTGTTTAAAAAGTTTGAAATTGTTTTGCTTGGCTTATGGGTACTGTGTGCGCTTGCAGTTGGCGGATATTTTTCTTATACTGCGCTTGACTGCGTAAAAACCGCCCTTGCATTTAATGATAAAAAGGGAATAGCAGGTATGCATATTATTGCGGTTTATAGCTTTGGGGCACTGTTTTTAAAGCTCGGCACTGAAAAAATGTACAGCTATGCTTCGATATTGTTTTTTGTATTTGCATTGCTGTGCCTTGCAATTACAATAATTAAAACTATAAAAATATCAAAAGGCGGTAAGTCGGAGGCCAAGCGGTCTTAGGAAGACAACAATGGGCACCAACTC
>JAZSPJ010000002.1:0-8859 GCA_045537365.1 Clostridia bacterium | reverse complement strand
TATTTACAATATATATATTTTATGGTATAATTTCAGTATTAAAACTAATGTTTTATATCAGAGCAGGTATTGAGCGTTAAGTGTTAAGGAATGGGAGTAGAGTCCTTAAACGAAAAGTGCAGAAATTAAATCTGCATCTTGCGGTTCAATGCCACATCCGCTGTTACACTGTAAATTTAAAACATATTTTGTAACAGCCCCAAAATTTATTTGTAAAGGGGTTATTTTTATGCTTGAAAACAAAAAACTGCAAACAAAAACAATTGTACAAACCGCCCTGATAATTGCAATAAGCCTTGTACTCAGAAATTTCAGCTATATGGTATATGTAGGCGGAGGTGCAGGTATGCGGCTTGGCGTTGCCGGCTTTTTTTCAAAATTGCCTGCATTTTTATTTGGTCCTGTATACGGTGGCTTAAGCTCCGGTGCGGTGGATATACTCGGTTATGTTATTCGTCCTGACGGAGCATACATTTTTCCGCTTACATTAACGGCGGCATTAGGCGGTGTGCTTACAGGTGTTTTTTATAAAAAGATAAAGGATGCATCCGTTATTATAATCAAAATAGCATATTTTGGTTTTTTGGCTTTAGTGCTTATAATGGGCATTGTAAACTATATATGCTTAAAATCCTTTATAGATACAGCTTATGGAATATTTTTATATTCCTTTGGCGAAAAAACTCCGTTTTTTACTTATGGATTTTTTGCGCTGGTATTATTCGGCTTACTGTTTTACGGTATAAATAGTTTTCTCTTAAAAAAATTTAATGTTCCGTTTATGGGCAATTACCTTAAAATTTTTATGGTACTTTTACCCGTAGATGTGTTTATTACAACAATTAACACATTTATATTAATGGCATTTATACCTGCCCTTGCAAAGCTTGATTTTCTGGTATTTTTCCTGCCAAGGCTTGCACAGGAGCTTGTATCGGTATTTATATCCTCTTATGTAATATCGTATTTAATGGAAATAACCAAAAAAGTCAGGCTTTAAAACCTGACCTGTTTTATGATTTTTAAAACAAACAAGCCTCACGGGGAAATGAGGCTTGTTTGTTTTTTTATCTTGGGGAAGATATGAAAATGTAATTGGTTTTTATGCCATTTTAGAAAACCTTGGCATAATCACCTTTCTTGTTTATATTATAATATGTACTTATGAACATAATTTGAACAAACAATCAAAAAAGTATTAATTGTTTAAATTATTAATATCTATTATTTTTGGTTTACCTATATAATTAATATTATATTTTTCCACAAGCTCCATAGCCATTTTATATGATGCTCCGTCATAAGCATTTTGTACATCGTGTGCATCAAATCCAAATGTAGCGGGGGCTTTTTCCTCCCCTGCTATTTTCCAGAAATTATCATTCGGATAAATACGGTTATCCCTTATACCTAAAAAATTAATTTCAAGAGGAATATTGTACTTTCTTGATGCAACTGCAATTTTTCTTATCTGTTGGCAATATACGGATTTATCCCCTGTAAAGTTAAACATATCGGGGTGTGCAACATAGGTAAATGCACCTGTTTTTATTCCTTTTACAATAGTTTCAGCATAATTTTTAAGAGCATTTTCATCATCACACTCGGTTATGGTATGTACTCCATCGGGAAACTCCTCTTTTACAAAGTGAGGTCCGAGTATTAAATACTCTGCGCCGTAGCTTTTGGCACTTTTAAGCATTGTATCAAAATTATCAGGATAGTATTCCATTTCAAAACCGATTTTTATATCAATTCTATCTTTATATTTTTCCCTTAAAGCATTAATATCTGCCACATATTCATACGCCTGACTAACAGGTACACGAAAACCTGCCTCCTCGCCGTTTGTGCATATATAAGGAAAATGGTCAGAAAAGCCCATATACTTTACACCGCAGTCAATTGCACGAAGAATATATTGCTCAATTGTTCCGCTTGCGTGTCTGCACCTGTATGTATGTGTGTGATAATTATAATCCATAAAAAAACGCCCCTTTAATAATGTGATTTTTTTAATGCATTTACAGTATATGCCGAGCACAAGCCCGTAAAAGCTCCGCTAATTACCGAGCTTACCAAAAGCACAAACCAGTAATACAAAAGCGAAGGTGTATTTAAAATTATTATTGCAACAACTATCTGAGCCGTACTATGAGCAATTGCTCCGAAAACGCTTACCGCCCAGATTTGATTTAAATTTAATAGTTTTTTAAATAACAGCATAACAAAAAAGCACGATATTCCGCCAGCCATACTATACAAAAGCGATGCAATACTGCCCACAAATAAATTGCCCAGTATAATCCTTATAACAGTAACAAAAAGACCCTGCTTTGCACCTATTATGTACATTGAAATTAATGTTACGGCATTTGCAAGACCTATTTTTACACCGGGTATGGGTACAATTGGCGGTATATAGCTCTCAAGCACATATATTACCAGTGCAATTGCCGAGAACAACGCTGTCTGAGCTGTTTTTTTAGCAGATGTTTTCATATATTCAGCCCGTTACAGCATCTAAATTATCAATTTTAGTGCCGTCCTTTATTTTTATTTCAACTTTATTTGGCAGGCAAATTATGCTTTTTGCGCCGTTTGATATTACCCCCTGTGTTATACAAAGCTTATCGGGACAATTTGCCTTTATAACTGATATTTGCCCCTTTTCAACCAATACAGTGTTTCCGCCAAGCTCTATTTTATAATCATTTTCAACATCTGTAAGGTCGATTTGCTCTATAAGCTTGCCGTTTTCATAAATTAATGCAACAGGCTTTTCGGTATGTATCCTTCCTGCATGCTTTGCCCCTGCAACACCAAGTACAGCAATTCCTGCAAATATCATTGCAAGTGTTTTATTTTTCATTTCATTCACCAGCCTTAAGAGTTTGTCTGTATGTTTCAATCATATTATAAATTTCATCAAGGCTTTGCGCCTTGCATACTGCATCCCTGATTTTTGCACTGTCCTTAAGACCTTTTATATACCATGCGGTATGCTTTCTTGCTTCACGCACGCCTATATACTCACCTTTAAGGCTACAAAGCAAGCCGATATGTTCTTTAAGTACATCAAGCTTTTCATTATAATCGGGGTAATATGAAACTCCGCCTTCTTCAAAAAGCTCGTTTATTTGCTTAAAAATAAAGGGATTGCCCTGTGCTCCCCTTGCTACCATTACGCCGTCACAGTTAGTTTTATTTATCATATCAAGGGCATCCTCTGCTTTAAAAATATCGCCGTTACCTATAACAGGTATTTTAACTGCATCTTTTACGGCTCTAATAACACTCCAGTCGGCCTTACCGCTATAATACATTTTTCGTGTTCTTGGATGCACACATATTGCTGATGCTCCGTTATCCTCAATAATTCTGGCAATTTCTATTATATTATCCAAAACACATTCGTCAAATCCGCTTCGTATTTTACAGGTTACGGGTACATTAACCTCACCTTTAACAGCCTTAACAATTTTTCCTATTAATTCAGGATTTTTTAAAAGTGCACTCCCGTCGCCGTTATTTGCAACCTTTGGCGCAGGACAGCCCATATTAATATCAAGCACCTTTGCACCTGTTGACAATGCTTTATATGCTGTTTTTGCCATTATATCGGGGTCGTTGCCAAAAATCTGTACGGCAAATGGTTGCACTTTTTCGGATGTTTCAATAAGCTCCATAGTTTTGCGGTCGTTATAAAACATTGCCTTTGAGCTTACCATTTCTGTATATACAAGCCCTGCCCCGTATCTTTTGCACATTATACGGAATGCAAGGTCGGTAACTCCTGCCATTGGCGCTAAAAATACATTGTTTTGAGTTTCAAAGTTTCCAATCAACATAAAATCAAACAGGACTGCAGCAATTTTTAGATTGCCACAGCCCATTCTCCTTAATTAATTTAACAAGCCTTATTTTAAAAGCAACTTATTAAGCTCATTTAAAAATGTGTTTACATCCTTAAACTCACGGTATACAGATGCAAATCTTACATAGGCTATATCGTTAATATTTTTAAGCTTATCCATTACCTGCTCGCCTATATCGGTGGATGAAAATTCCTTATCCATTGATGCATACATAGTGCTTTCAATTTCATTTACAATATTTTCAACATCAGCATAGCTTACAGGTGTTTTTTCGCAGGCCCTCAAAATGCCGTTTAGCAATTTCTGACGGTTATAGCTTTGCCTTGTGCCGTCCTTTTTAATTATCATAAGCTGAACCGATTCAATCTGCTCGTAAGTTGTAAATCTTTTTGCACAGCTAAGGCACTCTCTTCGGCGTCTGATTGAACCGCCCTCGTCAACAGGTCTTGAGTCTATTACCTTGCTTTCAGGGTATTCGCAATACGGACACTTCATTGAATGTCACCTCCGCTTAAAATTATCTGTTCTGTAAAAACGATGGGATTTCTACATCGCCAACGCCAAAGCCCGAACTTGGGAATGGATCGTCAGCTTTAATCTCAGGTGCTGATGTTGATTTTGTATTATCGGCAGAAAAACCTGTTGCGATAATTGTAACTACCAATTCATCCTGAAGTGTATCATCAATAGATGAACCCGAAATGATTTCAGCATCCTCGTCTACCAATTCATAAATAAGGTCGCCTGCAACACCAAACTCTTCAAGTGTGAGAGATGAGCTGCCTGCTATATTTACAACAACTTTTGTTGCACCGTCGATTGTGGTTTCAAGAAGCGGGCTGTTTATAGCAGCTTTAACTGCCTCTTCAGCTCTGTTTTCACCTGTTGCACGGCCTATACCCATGTGCGCGATACCTGAATTTCTCATAGTTGTCTGAATATCTGCAAAGTCAACATTAATAACACCAGGGCAGGAAATAAGGTCTGCAATACCTCTTACACCCTGATTTAAAACCTGATCCGCCATTTTAAATGCGTTTATCATAGAAAGCTTTTTATCGCCTACTTCACGAAGCTTTTCGTTTGGAATAACAATTAAAGAGTCCACATTAGCCTGAAGCTCCTCGATACCTTCAATTGCCTGATTCATTCTTTTTCTGCCTTCAAATTTAAAAGGCTTTGTAACAACGCCTACTGTAAGTATGCCAAGCTCTTTTGCAATGTTTGCAACAACAGGAGCCGCACCTGTACCTGTGCCGCCGCCCATACCGGCAGTTACAAATACCATATTGGCATCCTTAATAGCTTCTTTGATTTCCTCTCTGCTTTCCTCTGCAGCTTTTTTGCCTATATCAGGGTTAGCACCTGCACCAAGACCCTTTGTAAGCTTTTCTCCGATTTGAATTTTAACACTTGTTTTAAGTGACTGAAGCACCTGATTATCTGTATTAATACCTATAAATTCAACACCTGAAAGACCTTCGTCAATCATACGGCCAACTGCGTTATTACCGCCGCCGCCAACACCTATTACTTTCATATTAGCGCCCAAATGCTTTACTGCGCCTCTTTCGTTTTCCATTTCCAACACTGTTTATTCCTCCCTTAAATTTATGGTTACATTTGTATTTTAAACTAGCATATAATTATCTCAATTTATTGTAACATACTTTTTAAAATTTTTCCACTATATTTATAAAATTTTTACGTTTTTTTAAAATTTTAATAAATTTTTGTTCAATTTTACTCACTTGAGCCACGATATGATACATTATCCGTATCGGATAGCTCTATTACGCCTCCGGCAGTATCGCCAAGTTCTGCCAGAATTGCTTTTAAATAGGCGGTTTTATATTTAAGCTTTTTGCTGTCGCCAAGCTCTACCTTTGTTTTATCCTTAAGTGTTAACTGAAGCTTGCCGTCCTTTTTAAAGTTTATTGCCTTTACATACTCAACAATTTCGTTATTTTGAAGGTGTTCAAGCAATTCAAACATTACTTTATTATCAGCTGTATCATCAAAAGCTGTTTTTTTGCCTATTGTAAAACTTTTAAGGCTAATACCTGTAACTACCGGCAGATCGATACCGTCGTCGCTTTGCAGTATTTCAAGAATTTTTCCGTTCATATCAATACCTATGTAATTGCCCATAAATTTAATAAATGCGCACTCGGTATTCTCGTTTAAAACAATTTCTATTTTTGACGGTATATGTCGTTTGATTTTAACACTTTCAACAAAGGGTATTTTTTCAAGCTGATGGTTTGCCCTTATTTTATTTATTCTGAAAATATTATCTCCCTCTGTAATGCCGGATACCTTTATAACGGTTTCGGTATCAACTCGCACATTGTTTGAAACCTTTATTTCCTTTATTTTAAATATAGGTGTAAACATCAAAATAATTAATATAAAAATTATTGTAAGGCTAATTATTATGCGTGATTTTTTATGCTCTGCCCTTTTATATATTTTGCTTTTTGTAGCATCATCATCTTTTGGCTTATGATACTTTTTAATAAAATATCTTAATATTCTTTTTAATTTTCCGCTTTTTTGTTTTTTAGCTTTAATCTCGTCTTTGGTTTTCGTCACAATTATCATCCCTCTCGATTTCAGCTCCGATGCTGTTTAATTTGCCATCAAGATTTTCGTATCCTCTTAAAATATAAAATGAATTATCTATTTCAGTTTCGCCATCAGCACCAAGACCTGCAATAACAAGTGATGCACCGCAACGCAGGTCGTGGGCGGATACATTTGCGCCGTATAACATACCTGTACCCTTTATATATGCCGTTTTGCCATTTATTTTTATATCCGCTCCCATTTTTATAAGCTCATCGGCAGTTTGCAATCTGTTCTCAAAAATGGTTTCCCTTATAGCTCCTGTGCCGTAAGACATAGCAAGCATTGACATTGCAATTGACTGACAATCCGTCGCAAAGCCGGGATATGGCATAGTTGATATATTTATATTACCGCCGTAAGGCATAAGTTTTCCGTTTGCTCTTATTATGCACCTTTTGTCAGTCGGGCAATTAATAACAACTCCGAGATTTTGCAAAAACTCTCTGTATGATGAAATATATGAATTACAACATCCGTCAAGCTCCAAAAAACCGCCCACAGCCCCTATTGCCGACATCAAGGTTGCCTGCTCAATGCGGTCTGCCATAACAGTATATTCGCAACCATTTAATTTTTTAGTTCCGTATATGGTTATAACCGATGTGCCTGCACCGGAAATATTTGCACCCATTCTATTTAAAAATCTTTGTAAATCTATAATTTCTGGTTCTTTTGCGGCATTTATAATCTGAGTTATGCCGTCAAGTGTTGATGCATAAAGCATAATATTTTCCGTTGCTCCCACCGATGGGAATTTTAACACCACCGCGCAAGGATTATTCTTTGTTTTTTCGGCATAAAAATTTATACCGTCCTCGGCATTAACTGTGCACCCAAGCTGTTTAAATGCCTCTATATGTAAATCAACAGGTCTTAAGCCAATGTTGCATCCGCCCGGCATACATATCTGCGCCTTATTGAATGTACCCAGCATTGCGCCCATAAATATAAATGACGAGCGAATACTTTTTACAAGCTCACAGGGAATTATATAGTTATCGGCAAGCTCCGAATTTACTGTTACTGTACCATTTGAAAAGCTTACACTGCAACCCAGACTTTTTAAAATTTCCAATGATTTATTTACATCTGAAAGGCAGGGGCAATTATGTATTATACATTCGCCTCTGCATAAAAGGCAAGCGGCAAGTATCGGCAAAACTGCATTCTTTGAACCCTGAACCTTTAGTTTGCCCTCTAATCTACCTGCGCCCTTAACCGATAATTTGTACATACAATCTCCTCCCACAGTTATTAGCAATACTGTATTGTATGCTATATTTTAACTATGGGTTACAAATCATATATAATATATAAAGACTTAAGCTCCGCGAATTAGGTAGATTTCAGGAAGCGGAGCTTAAGCAATGATAAAAAGCGGATTAAACCAGTTTAACAAGTTCGTTGTATATTATTTCTGTAGCATTTTGTGTGCCCATTTTCTTGGCATTCTCACTCATAGATGAATAAAGAGTTTTATCGGAAAGTATTGTCATAAGTGAGTTATAAAGAGTATTTATATTAAAATCCTTTTCAAGTATCATGTGAGCCGCTCTGTTATCTGCCAAAGCCCGTGCATTATACTCCTGATGATTGTTGGTAACATTTGGCGACGGCACTAAAATTGACGGTTTTCCAAGCACACAAAGCTCGGAAAGTGTTATTGCACCGCTACGGGATACTACAACATCTGCCGCATTCATAACAGTTTCCATATTATGAATATACGGCAATATCTCTATGTTATTATCCAAGGTTATATGGCTTGATTTTAAAAGCTCCATAACCCTGTTATATTCCCTCTCACCTGTTGCCCAGCAAATACGGATATTTGTTGAATTTAGTTTTGTAACAAGCTCTAAAGCTACATTATTTATTTTTTGAGCACCCAGGCTGCCACCAAAAATTGCAACAAACTTCTGATTATCTATGCCAAGTTTTTTGCGCGCTGTATCATAATTAATACTTGTAATGGCAGGTCGTACAGGATTGCCTGTATATACAACGTTTTTAGCTTTTGCAAGATACCTTTTGCTCTCTTTAAAGCTGATTGCCGTAACACTTGCATAAGGGGCGAGTGTTTTGATTGCACTGCCTGCAAAAGCATTTTGTTCGTGTATAAGTGTAGGTATTTTTTGCCTTATTGCCGCAAGTACTGGTGATACGCAAACATAACCGCCTGTTCCTACAACAACATCGGGTTTAAATTCTTTAATTATATCTGCACATTTTTTATAAGATGTACAAAGCTTTAAAACTGTTGAAAAATTCTCAAGCGATAATTTTCGTGAAAAGCCATCTACATCGATATACTCTATATCATATCCTTCTTTTGGAACAAGCCTGCTTT
>JAZSPJ010000114.1:0-2280 GCA_045537365.1 Clostridia bacterium | reverse complement strand
GGTTGAACGAGGCACTAGAAGGTGCAAAGGGTTTTACCCAGTTACCGGATTTAATACTTTTAGACGGCGGTGCAGGACATCTTGCAAAGGCTAAAGAGGTACTTGACGAGCTTGTTCCAAACATACCCGTGTTCGGCGTTGTAAAAGACGACGACCATAAAACAAGAGGCATTGTAGGAATTAACGGTGAAATACCCATAAACCCAAAAAGCGACGAATTTATGCTTCTTACAAGAATACAGGACGAAATGCACAGACGGGCAATAAGCTACCATACATCTATAAGAGACAAAAAGAATGTTCATTCGGTATTGGATGATATACCGGGCATCGGAGAAATAAGGAAAAAAGCCCTGCTTAAGCATTTTAAATCTATTAAAAACATAAAAAATGCATCGTTTGAAGAGCTTTTGCTTGTTAAAGAGATGGACAAAAGTTCGGCATTAAGCCTTATAAATCATTTTAAAGGTGTTGAAAAACAAAATGGCAAATAAAATTAATTATCAAAAAGAGCTTGATAAAATCATAGAGGACTTAAACGGTAAAAAGCCAAGCTTATTATTGCACAGTTGTTGCGCCCCATGTTCAAGCTATGTGCTTGAATATTTAAGCAAATATTTTAAAATAACTGTTTTTTATTACAACCCAAACATTTATCCGGAGGATGAATTTTATAAAAGACAGCAGGAACAGATTAATTTAATAAAACAAATGGCGCTTGATATAAATGTTGTTGAGCACAGCCATAACTCCAAAGATTTTTATGACATAGTAAAAGGCTTGGAAAACGAAAAAGAGGGCGGCGCCCGTTGCATTGAATGTTATCGTTTAAGGCTTGAAAAAACCTGCATTTATGCAAAGGAAAATAACTTTGATTATTTTACCACCACTCTTTCCATTAGTCCTTTAAAAAACGCAGAAGCCTTAAACAGTATAGGCGGTGAACTATCCGAAAAATACGGAGTTAATTACTTATTCTCTGATTTTAAAAAGAACAACGGCTACAAGCGCTCCTGCGAGCTATCAAATCAGTACGGCATATACCGTCAGAACTACTGCGGTTGTGTTTATTCCGTAAGGTAAATATAAATATTATTTTTTAATCTTGCCGTAAAGTCCTTCGGCAAGATTTTCTATTTTGTCAAAATTCACATAAGGGCGGTATAAAGCCTCCAGCTCAGATGTTAAATTAATTGCCTGCTTTAAGTTAAGCTTACCGCTTCTTATATATGCGCCATAAAGACTTTTTATTTTTGTAAGCTCTATTGCAAACTTCTCGTCTGTTCCCTTTTCTATGGCATAGGAATAAACATCCACAATTTCATCGCCCATTCTTGACGGAAACAGCTCGTGAGGCTGTGTGGAGTCGAATATACACACTCCAAGCTCCCTTATTACAACCATATCAAGGCTGTTTGCATCAAAACTGCAGTAATACTGTTCCGTATCAAAGCCACGCAAATTTGCCTCGGATGCAATTTTTTTCATCATTGTAGATTTACCGCTTCCCGGTCTGCCTTTAATAAAATAACGGGTTTTTAAGCCATCAGTCAAGTTTTTTATAAAGTTTATTGAGGATGACGGTGTTGACGCACCGAAAAATCTTTTATAAACCTTTGCATCCTTTTCGGCATAATTATCCCCTATCATTTTTTCTATAACAATTTGTGTAAGCTCATCAAGTGCATCAAAGCTTATGTTTTCCAAGTAAAGTCTTTCCCAGTCGTCGTGTATTTCCTTTGCTTTTGCATAATTTGAATACAGGCTGTTATAGCTTAAATTTATACTGTTAATTAGCTTTTCAGCAAGCTCAAGCTTATCGCATACGCCGTCGGTATCTATATATTCGCCCAAATCAATCAAACTGTCACGCATTCCCAAAACCCTTGCCTCGGTTATGTGCGGCTCAGAGCCGTCGAACACTCCAACTCCCAGATTTGGTATTATAACACCGTCAAGATTTGAAGTATTTAGCGAGCAATGCACACGCTCTACCTCGTACCCATCGGCAAATGCAAGGGTCGCTACCTTTTCTATTAATGTGGATTTGCCGTTTCCTGTGCATCCTTTTAATATAAATGCTCTTTCGCAATGGGCTTGCGCATCCTTAAAAAAGTCCACAAAGCCTTTTGATGTATTTGCAGATAAAAAATAGTTTTTTCCGTACAACATAAAAAAATCGCCTCCGCAATATATAATATATTTGCAAAAGCGATTTAATATTACTTATTAAGATTTTTGTTTATTATATCGTCTATATCAATTTCGGCAAACTCTTTT
>JAZSPJ010000157.1:0-4137 GCA_045537365.1 Clostridia bacterium | reverse complement strand
ACGCTTCTTTCATTCTTTTTTCAATATCTATATCAACTATTGTCTGATTTTCAAAATGAGTTTCTATATTTTCATTTTCAACATTATTATTTAAGTTATCCATTTTTTATAAAAAGCCTCCCTTCCTTAAATATCAAGATTAACTGCATACTGTGCGTTTTCTTCTATAAATTTCTTTCTGGGCTCTACCTCGTCACCCATAAGCACTGTAAATATTTCGTCTGCAGCAATAGCATCCTCCATAGTTACACGAAGCAGTATTCTGTTTGCAGGGTTCATAGTTGTTTCCCAAAGCTCTTTAGGGTCCATTTCACCCAAACCTTTATAACGGCTTATATCTACTTTAGCATTAGGATCGCCGTCTTTTAATTCCTCACTTATACGGTCACGCTCCTCATCGGAATATGCAACCTTTGATTTTTTACCTCTTGAAAGCTTATAAAGAGGCGGTTTTGCAAGATACACATGTCCATCCTCAATAAGCTTTCTCATAAATCTAAAGAAAAATGTAAGTAAAAGTGTCTGGATATGAGCGCCGTCAACATCGGCATCGGCCATTATTATAATTTTATCGTATCTTAATTTTGTAATATCAAATTCATCGCCAATACCTGCACCAAGCGATATTATAACAGGCAAAAGCTTTTCGTTGCCGTAAACCTTGTCAGCTCTTGACTTTTCAACATTAAGCATTTTACCCCAAAGCGGAAGTATTGCCTGATAATTACTGTCACGTCCGCCCTTTGCCGAACCGCCCGCAGAATCACCCTCGACAATATATATTTCAGTTTTTGAAGGGTCTTTTTCATGACAATCGGCAAGTTTTCCGGGCATTGAATTACTCTCAAGCGGTGATTTTCTCCTTGTTGCCTCTCTTGCTTTTCGTGCGGCTTCTCTTGCTCTTGATGCCATTAAAGCTTTTTCTATTATTATTTTACCAATATCGGGATTTTCCTCAAAAAAGTCGGCAAGCTTTGTATTTACCATATTGTCAACTACTGTTCTCATTTCAGAGTTGCCGAGCTTTGTTTTTGTTTGTCCTTCAAACTGAGGCTCTTCTATTTTAACGGAAATTACGGCACTTAAGCCCTCTCTTGCATCCTCACCTGAAAGCTTTTCCTCATTTTTTAAATATTTATATTTTTTTGCATAGTCATTAAGAACTTTTGTAAGTGCTGTTTTAAAGCCTGTTTCATGTGTTCCGCCCTCTGTTGTAGCAATATTATTTGCAAAAGAAACTATATTCTCACTATAACTGTCATTCCATTGAAGGGCAACCTCGGCATCGCATTTTTCACCTTTACCGCTTACATAAATTACATCGTGCAATACATTTTTTGATTTATTTATGTAAGATACAAAGTTTTTAATACCGCCCTCATAATGAAGTATTTCCTCTTTTACTTCATCGCCTCTTAAATCCTTAAGGCAGATTTTTACACCGCCGTTTAAGAATGCCTGTTCTCTTAATCTGTGAAGCAATATATCATATTCATATACAAGCTCTTCAAAAATTTCATAGTCAGGTTTAAAATGTACCTTTGTTCCTGTTTTATCGGTATCGCCAATAACTTTTAAATCGCACAGTTTATTACCGCGGGTATATTTTTGGTAATTAATATGCTCGCCGTCGTAAACCTCTACCTCTAAATATTCACTGAGAGCATTAACAACAGACGCACCAACACCATGTAAACCGCCCGATACCTTGTATCCGCCGCCGCCGAATTTACCGCCTGCATGAAGTATGGTAAATACAACCTCAACAGTTGGAATACCCATTTTATGATGTATTCCGACAGGTATACCACGGCCGTCGTCGGTAACTGTTATTGAATTATCAGGATTAATCTCTACTGTTATTGTGGTACAAAAGCCTGCAAGTGCTTCATCTATACTGTTATCCACAATTTCATACACAAGGTGGTGCAATCCCCTTGATGATGTAGAACCAATATACATACCCGGTCTTTTACGAACTGCTTCAAGACCTTCAAGAACTTGTATGCTGGATTCATCATAATTATTGTTACTCATCAGTTAAATCATTCCTTCCGTATTTATTATTGCTTAATAAAATTGATCGTTTTAATAATGTTGCCGAGGAAATCGGCGAAATATAAACTTTATTTTCTTTATTTTCACAGGTTATTACATAAGATTTAGGCAAATCATATTCACTTACATTTATAACCTCATCTGCCCTTTGAGCATATTTTAAATATTCCTGCGTTATTTTAGATACAGATGTAGTTTCCATATCGCATATAGCTACAATATATTTATCATTTACCGAAATATCTGCTCCTAAATGTAAAAACATATAATATCACCCATTTAATTTTTATTAATCATATTACCATTTTCTATTTTAAAATAAGTACATTCGCCCTTAAAAATTTCTTTTTGAGTTGCAGTTATTATAACTTGTCTTTCTTTTATATTTTCAAGGAAAAATGTTTTTCTTTTATTATCCAGCTCGCTTAATATATCGTCAAGCAATAATATCGGCTGTTCGCCTGTTACTTTATTTAAAATATCACATTCCGATAATTTCATTTTTAAAACACAGGTTCTTTGCTGACCTTGAGACCCATATTTTTTTATACTTTTATTATTCATAAGTATGTCAATATCGTCACGGTGCGGTCCTGTCATTGTCATTTGTTTATCAACGTCTCTTTCAAAGCCTGCCTCTAATTGTTTTATAAATTCGCCTTTATCGGTAAAATCATTTTTTATATTTGATAAATATTTAATATCAATTTTTTCTTTATTTTCAAAATTAATATCATTTACATATAAATTAAGTAAATCAATAGTTTCGTTTCTGTATTTACACAAAAGTACACCAAGTTCTGCAAGCTTTTCATTCCATATATCAATAGTTGAAAGCATAGCTTTATTTTTTGATTTTAAAATATTATTTCTTTGTGCCAATACCTTATAATAATTTAAAAGTGTTTTAAAATATAAGGGTTTTAGCTGGCTTACAAATATATCTATAAATTTTCGTCTTTCACCGGGTCCGTTTTTAATTAAATTAAGCTGTTCAGGTGTAAATATAACCATATTTAACATACCTATTATTTCACTTAATTTTTGAATAGGAGCACCGTTTATTTTTATAACTTTTTTCTTATCTATAAAAATCTGTGCATTCTGCTTTTCTCCCTGAGCGGTAAATTCACATTTTATATTTGCATAATCACTTAAAAAGTTTATTACCTCTGTATCATGACTGCTTCTGTATGATTTACCGTTGCAAAAAAAGTAAAGTGCTTCTATTACATTTGTTTTACCCTGTCCGTTTAAACCATAAATAATATTTAAATTATCATTAAACTCAAAAACCTGATTTTTATAATTTCTGAAATTTTCTAAATATAATTTATCAACCTTCATTATTAATCACACACTAAAATTTCAAATGTTTGACCTTCATACTCAATTTTAACTTTATCATCAGGATATATTTTTTTGCCCCGTCTTATTTCTGTTTCGCCATTTAGTTTAACATAACCCTCTGTAATTAAAAATTTTGCATCTGCTCCGTTTTCGGTTATATTTGCAAATTTTAGTAGCTGGTCAAGTTTTATAAAAGGTGTATTTATCTTTATTTTTTCCATATTAATTATCCTTTAATTTAATCTTTTAGGGAGTACCATATAAAGAAATGATTCTCCATCTAAAGGTTTTATAACACAAGGACTTATTTCTGTTGTAAACAAGAACTGTGCATTTTCATATTCTATATTTTTTAGTGCATCAAGCATAATTTTAGAATCCATACCTATTCTTAAATTATTACCGTGCTGTTCTATTTCAAGACTTTCATTAAAAAAGCCTTTTTGTGACATACATTCAACAGTTACATTAGAATTTATAATATTTATAATAACCGATGATTTTGCTTCTTTTGAATTAACGGAATTTTCTATAATTGCGGCTCTTTCAATTAAATCTGTAAATTTTTTAACATCTATTATAGTTGTAAGCTCAAAATTTTGAGGTATTGCTTTTGAATAATCAAAAAATTCACCCTCTAAAAGCTTTGTTATTATTGTAAATGTATCATAAGTAAATTTAACAATATTATTTTCAACTGATATTTCAACTATAGTTTCATCATCTTTT
>JAZSPJ010000183.1:0-10097 GCA_045537365.1 Clostridia bacterium | reverse complement strand
AATTAAATGCAATTTTGCATAAAATAATAAGGAGGAAATTATTATGAAAAAGTTAATCGCATTGTTAACAGTATTCGTGTTAGCAACAGCAATGCTCGTTGGCTGCGGTGGTAGCGGCGATGTAGCAGAAAAGGGTACAATTGCAGTGGTAGCAAAGGGTGAATCACACGCATTCTGGCAGTCAGTTAAGGCTGGTGCTGAGGCAGCAGGTGAAAAATACGGCTACAAAATCACTTTCAGAGGTCCTGCAAGTGAGTCGGCTAAAGACCTTCCATCACAGATGGAAATGGTTCAGACAGCACTTTCAAACAATGCATCAGCTCTTGTTTTGGCTACAATAGGCGAAGGCTTTGTTGATCTTTTAACACAGGCAAAAGACAGCAATATTCCGGTTGTTCAGTTCGACAGCGGCATTTGGGCAAACGATGTAGCTGCTCTTGATGCGGCAGATAAGAATCCTTTAGTTGCTCATGTTGCTACAAGTAACTATCTCGCAGCAGGCACAGTTGCCGAGAATTTTTATGCAGCAATTAAAGAGGATATTGCAGCAGCAGATAATTACATTGTAGGCGTTATTCAGCACGACGAAACACAAACCGGTATCGACAGAGCAGCAGGCTTTGTAGATAAATTTACAGAGCTTGCTGATGCAGACGAAGCTACAAAAGGCAAATATAAAATTGAAAAAGAAGTTAAACCAGGCGATGCTGACAATGCATACAAAGCAGCACTTGAGGCACTTACCGAAAAAGGCTCATCTGCTATATTTATGACAAACGAAGGTGTTGTAAAACAAGTATACGATGCAATAGGTGCAGCAGGCACAAAGTACGATGCAATTAAATTTGCAGGCTATGATGCAGGCACAAAACAGATTGAATGGATGAAAAAAACAACAGGCCCTAAACTTGTAGGCGCAGTTGCACAGGATTCATACCAGATTGGATATCAGGCGGTTGAACAGGCTGTATTTGCATTAGAAGGCAACGAAGTAACCGAAAAGGTTGACATTGCCGGCGCTTGGTGGGATGCAACTAATGTTGACGAAATGATTGAAAAGAATTTAGTATACCAGGGATAATTTGTTAAACTGCGTTGCGTTTTTAGTTTAATCTGAAGCACCCTCTTTACGAGGGTGCTTATTTTTTTATGATGTATTTATTATGTCATAATATAAATATTTAAATTTAAGTATTTACAATTCGTTATAAAAGATATATAATGGATTTAGTACTAATGATATAAAGGGGGAACTTTATATGAAAAAAAGATTGTATAAATCAACTGCCGATAAAAAGTTATGCGGTGTTTGTGCGGGCATAGCTGAATATTTTGAGCTTGATCCAACTCTTATTCGCCTTGCATGGGTGGTTTTCACGCTTTTGGGCGGTTCGGGAATAATTGCATATATAATTGCCGCAATAGTTATGCCTGAGGATGGCATAGGCTGTTAATGGAAACAGGGGGGTATATAAATGAGAGATTTAACTTATGAAACAGGTGAAAATAAAGAGGTTTTTGAAACCTATGAATGGGATAACACATGGATTGAATTTGCAAATGATAAATTTGCAAACAGAATTTTGTATATAGGTGATTCTATATCGGGAGATACACGATATTATTTAAACGAGCTTTTAAACGATAATGCACTGGTTGATAGATTTGGTACATCAAAAGCACTTGATAATCCATATTTTTTTGAGAGCTTAAAGGTATATACAAAACAATTACCAAAAATTGATGCTATATTATTTAATAATGGATTGCATGGCTGGCATTTAAATGACGACACCGAGTATCCGGCATATTATGAAAAAATGCTGGAGTTTTTAATAAAAGAGTATAATGTACCAATATACATAGTGCTTACAACCAGCGTTAAGGACATTGAGCGAAATAATAGAGTTATCGAGCGTAATGAGGCAGTTTTAAAAATTGCAGAGAAGTATAACTTAAAAACAATAGATTTATACACAGCATCCTTCGTAAATAGTTATATGCTTTCCGATGACGGAGTTCATTTTGTACAAGAGGGATATAAACTTTTGGCACAAACGATATTAAACGGCTTAAAAGAAAATTTATAATCGTTACAGGGGGATTATACGAATGAGAAAATTAGGGGACAGATACGATGCATACCGTGTGCGTGATATCGACGGAGTGCATTTTTATATGGCATATTTAATGCCAAAGCGTACCGATGCCGAGGTGTATATTAACGAAAAATTAGATGTAACAGATTTGCTGGAATATATTAAACAAAAAAATGAGTCGGGCGAGCGCAAGGTTACAATGTTTCATTGTATGATAGCGGCAGTTGCCCGCACAATTAAAATGCGCCCGCTGTTAAACAGATACATTTCGGGTAACAGATATTATATGCGTCACGATATTTCTATGGCATTTACCGTTAAAAAGCGATTTGTGGACGATTCCGAGGAATCGCTTGTAATATTTAAGCCAAAGGATAATGAAAACCTTTGCGCAATTTGCGACAGGCTTACACCTAAAGTAAGAGAGGCTAAAAAAGAGGAGAAAGGCGTTAAGGTTGACGACATACTCAACATCGTAAAAAAACTTCCCCGTCCGGTTATGAAGCTTTTTATGGCATTTATAAACTATACCGATACACATGGCTTAATGCCCAAATCCTTAAGTAGCGTTGATCCAAATTACGCCACAGTACTGCTTTCGAATCTTGGCAGTATTAAGTGTGATGCAGTTTATCATCATTTAAACAATATGGGAACTAATGGTATTGTTATTACTATTGGCGAAATTCATAAAGAACCTGTGCTTGACGGTGACGGTAACATTAAAATAAGGGATGTTATGAATATAGGCGTTACACTTGACGAGCGTATTGCCGATGGCTTTTACTTTGCCCGTTCACTTAAGCTTATAAAGCATTTGTTTAACAATCCACAATTACTTGATAAAACCTTGGGGGAGGAAATTGATTTTGAGTTCTAATGAAAAATGGTTTAAATTTTACGGCGATATACCGCATAGTTTAGATTATCCTGATATATCGCTATACGATATGGTTAAAAATGCAGGGGATAAATACCCAAATTATCCGGCGTATGATTTTATGGGTAAATCGCAAAGCTATTGCGAGTTTATGGAAAGTATTGATACTTGCGCAAAGGCACTAAAAGCTTATGGAGTAGGCGAGGGCGATGCTGTTACCGTATGCCTTCCTAATGTTCCGCAGGCAATTATAATGTTTTATGCTATAAATAAAATTGGTGCTGTTGCAAGTATGGTGCATCCTCTTTCGGCAGAAAACGAGATTATGTTTTACATAAACGAGGCAAAATCAAAGCTTGCAATTACACTTACACAGTTTTTAAATAAGTTTGAGGCTATACAGGGCAAAACCTGTGTAGAAACTGTTATTGCAGCAAAAATTGAGGAAGCTTTACCTTCGGTTAAAGGCTTTTTCTATAAATTTATAGGAAACGAGCCAAAAGTGCCGGATTTAAGCTGGGTAGAATCCTGGAAAAGCTTTATGGATGCAGGTAAAAAGTCAACAGAGCATATTGTGTGCAATATGAAAGGCGAGGAGCCTGCTGTAATACTGTTTAGCGGCGGTACAACAGGCACATCAAAGGGCATTTTGCTTACAAACTTAAATTTTAATGCACTTGCAATGCAAACTATAGCCGCATCCGAGGGGCTTAGTGCAGGCGATGTAATGCTTTCTATTATGCCGGTATTTCACGGCTTTGGCTTGGGAGTAGGCATACATACTATGCTTGCCTGCGGTGCTATGTGTGTGCTTGTACCACGAATTGATGTTAAGGAATTTGCAAATCTTTTCAAAAAATATAAGCCAAATTATATGGCGGGTGTTCCTACACTTTTTGAGGCTATGATGCGTAACGAGGATATGAATACTGTTGATCTTTCCTGCTTAAAAGGCTTGTTCAGCGGCGGCGATAGTTTGTCCATAGAGCTTAAAAAGAAGGTAGATGCCTTTATAAAAGAGCGTGGCGCTACAATTCAGGTGCGTGAGGGCTATGGCACAACCGAGTGCGTAACCGCAAGCTGTTTAACACCTAAAAACTATTACCGTGAGGGAAGTATCGGTATACCATTCCCCGATATGATTTATAAAATAGTTGTTCCTAATACAAACGATGAAGCAAAACCCGGCGAAATGGGCGAAATTTGTATTGCCGGCCCTACACTTATGAAAGAGTATATAAACAATACCAAAGAAACCCTTCAGACACTTCGTGAGCACGAGGACGGCAGAACATACCTTCATACAGGCGATTTGGGCTATATGGATGAGGATGGCTTTATATACTTTGTACAGCGCCTTAAACGAATGATAGTAACAAGCGGATATAATGTGTACCCGTCGCAAATAGAAAATGTTATCGACTCTCACGAGGCAGTACTTTTCAGCACTGTAATAGGTGTTAAGGATGATTACCGTATGCAAAAGGTAAAGGCATATATCGTGCTTAAGCCCGAGTTTAAGCCGACCGATGAGATTAAAAAATCCATTGAACAGCATTGCGCAAAAAGCATTGCAAAATATGCACTTCCAAGAGAGTACGAGTTCCGTGATAACCTGCCTAAAACATTAGTAGGCAAAATTGCATACCGTGAGCTTGAAAAAGAGGAAGAGGAAAAATTAAAAGTACATAGTTAATTAAAAAATCCCGCAGGTTTTAAACTCGCGGGATTTTTTTGGTTTTATTTAAAATTATAAGTTGCAATTTTTTCGTTTACTGAATTCTCAATAAACTGATTTAACGAAATATGCTCCGAAAATGCAATTAAGGTTGCTTTTCTGTGTGTTTCGGGAGAAAATCTTACATTTAACGAGCCTTTATATGTTTTTTCGGGTTCTATGTTATTT
The DNA here is from genome assembly GCA_045537365.1 of Clostridia bacterium. Lineage (GTDB taxonomy): Bacteria > Bacillota > Clostridia > UMGS1810 > UMGS1810 > UMGS1810. Next base: position 5,212 of record JAZSPJ010000183.1, on the reverse strand, counting down.
TCGGCACAATATTCAAGGTAATCGTCAACTGCACCCTCAAAATCTGCTTTTAATTCCTCAACACTTTGCCCTTCATAAGATATAAGGCTCTTAATGCCAATTACCTTGCCAAATAAAATATTGTCCTCGGCAGAGTATTCAACTGTTCCGTTATATCCATTGTATTCTAAAATGTTGTTCATATTAAACCCTCCTCTGATAAGATTTCAACAACCTGTTTTAGTTGGTATGTTAACAGTTCTTTTCTTGGATGAGGTTTATGTAAGATAATACATATACCATCCTTGAAAAATTTAACTCTTGATCCGCTTGTTTTTCCTTTGTTTGAAAGCTCAAAGCCAAGTGCGATAAGCAAGGTTTGCATTTCGTCAAATGTAAAATCTTTAGGATATGATTTTAAGCGTTCAATCAGTTTTTCTAATTTACCCATAATTCACCTCAAAAATTCAGCAACTATAATTTAGTTGCTAATAATATTATATACAATTTTATTGGGTTTGTCAATATAAAATATTAATTAAAATTTAAATGTGAAAAATATACTTATTAAATTTATTTCGAAAAGTATTTACAAAATAATTAAAATGGGTTATAATAAATATGCCAAACTAATTGAATATATTATAGACAAGAGCTTTTTCTGTTTATTATGGAAAAAGTTTGTTTGTGTCACCTATTTGTGTTTCGTTAAAAACGCAAATTCCTTTTGAGGTGATATGAATTCGTTCTTGTCTTAATCAGTTAGTTTGGCGACTATCGGAGTTTGTGTTTTTATGCGTCTGCTTCGGTAGGCGCATTTTTTATTTTTATGGAGGCTTATTTATGAAAAGAATTGTATGTATGTTTCTTGCACTATGTATTATAAGTGGAATTTTACCGGCTTTTCCAATAGCTGTTACTGCTGAAACAAGCGGTGTTTTAACGTATAATATTAGCTCTGACAATACAATCACTATTACAGGATGTGATAGAGATGCAATGTATGTTGAAATTCCGAAACAAATAGACGGAGTTCCTGTAACTGCTATAGGCGAAAAAGCATTTTATTATTGTAAAAATATAGTATCCGTAGAAATTCCGGACGGAATAATAAGCATAGGGGATAATGCATTCGATACTTGCCATTATCTTAAAAGTATATCAATACCAAATAGCGTAATTGATTTAGGAAATGCTGTTTTTGACAGCTGTCTAAGCCTTGAAACAGTAACAATCGGAAGCGGTGTAACAAATATAACAGGAGAAAATATGTTTGCTGATTGTTATTTATTAAAAAGTATAGATGTAGATAATAATAATCAATACTTTTCTTCGGTTGATGGTGTGCTTTTTAATAAAAACAAAACGAAATTAATAAAATATCCAATGGCAAAAGAAAATACCGACTACATAATTCCGGCAACTGTAACAAGCATTGATGCTTCAGCCTTTTTTACTGCCAATAATTTAATCAATGTAACTGTTCCTGAATCTGTATTGGCTATAGGACAAAATGCTTTTTGGAGTTGCGATAATTTAACAAATGTCAATCTTTCAAAAGGCTTGATTAATATAGGTGCAGCAGCATTTAGTTATTGCGAGAAATTATCAAATATTGTATTACCAAACACTGTAACAAGCATAGGAAATAGTGCGTTCGCCCATTGCTATAAGCTTACCGGTATAACAATACCAAATAGTGTAACCGAAATTGGAACCGCTGCTTTTAGTCGCTGTATTAATTTAAAGAGTGCTGTGCTTTCAAATAACATAACTGTCATAAATAAGTCTGCATTTGCATATTGTTACAGTTTGACAGGTATAACGATACCATCTGGTGTAACAAGTATTGGAAGGTCATCATTTGATCAATGCAGTGATTTAAAAAAAGTTAAAATTCCGGTCAGCGTTACTTTTATTGGTCGTTATGCATTTTCGGGATGTGATGCATCCGGTGATGTTTACTATGAAGGCAGGGAGGAACAGTGGAATAAAATCGAAATAGATTCATACGGCTGGAACTATTTTGAAAATGTTAAAATTCATTTTTATAAACCGTTTTCGGAGATTATAGCTGAAAAAAATGAAACAGCTGAAATTAAAGACGGTGAAGTTGTTGTTGCCAATGGTGGCAATACACTTAACTTATCAAACAACAGCTTCACATCTTTTGGTGCTGTACAAGATACTTTAAGAGGTCCTAAAATTACCATATTGGATAATTCTTTTTATTTGTTTGAATTGCCAATTAATATGTCGGTAAAAACACCGTTGGGAAGTGTTAAATATAATGCCGAAAAAGAGAAGTTTGAAATTATGCTCGGTAAATTGGATAAAACAAAGCTTAACGGAGAAGCTGACAAAAACAAAACTTATAACGAAATAAAAGAATTTGTAAATTATTGCGGCAACAGCACATCAATGGATATATGGAACAGGTATCAGCATTTGCAAAAAGTTTTAAAAACCGATGATATGAGTTTTGGCTTTTCGTTCAATGCAACCCCTGCAGGATATATGGAATTTGACAAAAACGGTAAGCTGTTAGAAGGTGCAATAGTTTATGTTCTTAATATGGATGCAAATATTAAGCAGGCAATTCCATCGGTGCCGGTTGTTTATGTTAAAGTCGGTTTGGGCGTAGATGCAACCGGAAAATTCGGTATTAAGAGTATTGAAAGCAATGCATATTCCTTATTTGGAAGCTTGGGCCTGGATGTTGCGCCTTATGTTGGTGTAGGTGTTGGAAGTTCAAAAATTGTTAATGTTGAGGGCGGAGCTAAGCTTAAACTCAAAACACAATTGGAGCTTATTCAAAATAAAAAGTTAAACGAAATCTTTTCTGCATCTGTAACAGGTCAGTTATATTTAAAATTAAAAGCTTTGTCATTTGTAAATCTTGATAAAAAATGGGATATTGCAAAAGTATCTATATATCCCGATTTTGGCGCATCACTTTTAAGTGTAGCCAAAACTTACGACGATATGGTATTAATGCCAAGGGGTTATGCAAACAAAGAATCCTTGTTTACGGCTAACAATAATGTATCTTTGTTAGGTCTTGATAATATAGATACAGTTGTATTTAAAACAAATATTTATCCGTATGCAGAGCCACAGCTTGTAAAACTTGCAAACGGAAATGAACTGCTTGTATGGATAGATAACGATAACCCAAGAAGCGATATTAACTGTACCGTTTTAAAATATTCCGTAAATAACGGAACAGAATGGTCAGCTCCTGCCGATATTTATAATAACGGAACAGCAGATTTTTCACCAAAGCTTGCTGTAACGGATGAGGGTGCTGTTATGGTGTGGCAAAAAGCAAATGATGTATTGGAAAACACTGCAACACTTCCTGAAATGGCAAAATGTATTGATGTTTATTATTCTGAATTTGACGGAGCCGCGTGGTCAATTCCCGTAAATTTAAGTAATAGCGAAAACACATACGAGTTTGCTCCCGACATTGCCGTAAACGGTGATGAAATTACAACAGCCTGGTTAACAAACAGCGATAATGATTATTTTGCGTTTTCGGGCACAAATACAATTCACACCAAAACCTTTAACGGTAACTGGGGTGATAATACCGTTGTTGCTGCAGATTTAGGAAGTGTTGCAAACTTAAATGTTTCTTATATTGACGAAAGCGTTGCCATTACATATACTCAAGATACCGACAATAACATACAAACATCCAACGATATTGAATTGTTTGAAATATACGAAGGTCAGTTAACACAAATTACGGATGATGATGTAATGGATTACGGTTTAACAAAAACTTCTCAAGGATATTACTGGATACACAACAACCAGTTATGGGAAAGAAATATAAATGGTGTTGAGCTTGTTGAAATCCCTATACTTCCTGTATATCTTAACAATGCAAAAATACTTACAAACGGCTCTGATAAGGTTATAGTATACGAGCATGCCAACGAATACAGTTCGGATTTATATGCTATGTATTACGACAGTGATGATAAAATATGGGGCGAGCCTGTAAGGTTAACCGAGGATAATAAAAAAATAAGGGAAACAAGCGGGTATCTTACACAAGACGGTGCATTAAGATTAGCATTTGGTCAGGCTGATATCGATGAAGCTGCCGAGGATATTTACGGCGAATGTAACTTAATGCTTGCAAATATAACAGAAAAAAGCGATATTCAGGTTGTTTCTGCAAATTGCGTGTATAACGAATATATTGCGGGTGAAAAGGCAACAGTTTATGTTAATGTTAAAAACAACAGTATTTCCAAAATAAGCAAATTCAATGTTGAAATGACTTTGGATAATGAAACGGTTATATCAGAAAATATCGAAGTCTCGCTTTTATCGGGCGAAACACAAGCAATAGAAATACCGTATACATTGCCAAATGATTTAACGCATAAAACTTATAAGGTAACAGTTACGCCTGCCGAAAAAACAGATGATGATTTATTAAATAATGAAGCAAGCTTTGAAATGGGCTTTGCTGATATAAAGGTTGATACAACAGCAAGCAATAAAACAATTACTGCAACTGTTACCAACATTGGTTGTTTAAATGCTGAAAATGTTATTTGTACATTGTTAAAAGCAGATGGAACTGTTATAGAAACAAAATCGCTGAATTCAATAAATGCAGGAAGTTCATTATCTGTACAGTTTACAAATGTTAACGAGGATAATGCTGTTGTTTCAATTACTGCAGACAGCGCAGAAAACCTGTATGCAAACAATATTGCTTCCGTTATTATTACTAAAGCCGAGGATAGGGGAGTGTATATTGCATTTGGTGAAAATACCGCAGACAAAGAAAAAGTTGAAATAGCCGCTACTGTTGTAAACGATTTTAATACGCCAAAAGATGCAAATGTTTATTTTGCATTTTACAAACAAGGTGAGCTTGTCGATTTGCAATCAGCACAGGTTACATTAAGTAAAAACTCTTATTTGGTAATCAATAAAGAAATACCAAGTAATAAAAAAGTTGATGCAGTAAAAATTTTTGCTTTGAAAAACATCAAAAGTATTTCACCGTATGGCAAACCTGCTGTATTAAATATTACTTACCCGGAATAATAGCAATATAAAATCAGCCTGTCACAAAATGAACCGACCCCCAAAAGTTAGACCATAAATCTAACGATTGGGAGGTCGGTTTTTTCATGGCAAAATATAGTTATGAATTTAAAAAAAAGATTGTACAAGAATACTTAGATGGCAATGGAGGATA
>JAZSPJ010000215.1:0-6945 GCA_045537365.1 Clostridia bacterium | reverse complement strand
ATGCAAGGCTTTCAAGCACAGCCTTATGCTCGGTTTTCTGGCTTATAATTTTATTGCCTCTTTTTTTATTTGCCATAGCATAGCCTATGATTGCAAAATTATCGCTCTCTGTACCCCCGCTTGTAAAGTATAACTCTTTAGGTGTACAATTAACAGTACGAGCCAAAAATTCTCTCGCAGAATTTAGCATATCCTCTGCATCTTTTCCCATCAAGTGGAGCGACGAGGGATTGCCATAAACCCCAAGCATTGTATCGTATACAACCTGCGCAACCTCAACATAAGGCTTTGTGGTAGCGCTGTTGTCAAAATAAACCTCCATATCTTATGTGCCTTTCTGATTATATTTTACTATAAAATCAATAGTTTTTCAAGTGTTTCACTCTACAATGTGCTCTCCTATTTCTACCACATTACCTGCTCCCATAGTAAGCACTATATCTCCTTCGGATACATTTTCCTTTAAAAACTTTTCTATTTTTTCAAAGCTTTCCATATAGGTTGCATTTTCTATATCGTCTGCAAGCTGTTTTGAACTTACAAGCCCTGTATCCTTTTCCCTTGCGGCGTAAATATCTGCAAGTATTACATTATCTGCATACTTTAAAACATTTTTAAAATCATCATACAAGGTATAGGTTCTTGTATAAGTGTGGGGCTGGAACACAGTCCACAGTTTTTTATGCTTGATATTTTTTATGGCATTTAAGGTTGCCTCAATTTCTGTTGGATGATGTGCATAATCGTCTATAACCAAAGCTCCGTTTAAAAAGCCCTTCTTTTCAAATCTGCGTTTTGTTCCCGAAAAAGCCTGGAGACCCTCTTTTATATATTTATAATCTATACCCATTGCGCATGCCGCTGCAGTACATCCGACTGCGTTTGATACATTATGAACACCTGTTACATTAAGCTTTAAATCAAGTATTTTTTCACCGTTTCGCAATACCTCAAAGCTTGGATAGCCAAAGCTGTCGTAAGAAATATCTGATGCGGTAAATTCCCCATTCTTTATACCGTAAGTATACACAGGTGCGACAACATCCTTTACACAGTCCATTGCGTTTTTATCGTCTGCGCATACAATGAGTGCACCATCCTTCGGCACAAGGTGCGCAAAGCTTGAAAAAGCATCTTTTATATCGTCAAGGTCTTTATAATAATCAAGGTGGTCTGCCTCAACATTTAAAATAATGCCGATTGTAGGGAAAAACTTTAAAAAACTACGGCAATACTCGCAGGTTTCGGTTATAAAATAATCCTTTTTACCGATTTTGTAGTTGCCGCCGAGTATGTCAAGCTCGCCGCCCACCATAACGGTTGGCTCAAGCATTGCTTTTATCATAATATAGCTCATCATTGATGTGGCTGTAGTCTTACCGTGTGTGCCTGCAACCGATACAGCATTTTTATAATCCTTCATAAGTCTGCCCATCATTTCGGCACGGTCGATAACCTCAATCCCTTTTTTAATTGCCTCTTGTATTTCGGGGTTATCGCTTTTTACCGCCGCGGTATGTACCACCAAATCCTGATTTGAAATATTTTCAGCTCTATGCTCCGAATATACGGTTGCACCGTTTTGTTTAAGCTTATCTATAATTTTGGAACTTGAGGTATCTGAGCCCGATACTTTTACGCCGTTTGCAAGCAGTACCCTTGCAATACCGCTCATGCTTATACCGCCAATTCCTATAAAATGAACAAAGGAATAGTTTTTCATTTATATTAAAACACCTTTCGCATAATATTAGATAATACTATTATACACCCAATTTATGTAAAAATAAATAGTTATTTTTATTTTTTTAAAATTTTATATGTTTTTTACAGTTTTTTGTTTTTTTGGCATTCAAAAGAATAATTAGAAAAAAACTGATTACACTAACAAACAAGCATATAAATTCAGGAGGTAATTACTATGGAAATCACAGATATTAGAATTCGTCAGATTGACAACGATGCAAAAATGAAAGCGGTGGTGTCGGCAACCTTTGACAACTGCTTTGTTGTGCACGACATTAAGGTAATAGAGGGACAGGATAAATTATTTATAGCAATGCCAAACCGTAAAACGCCCGACGGTGAGTTTAAAGATATTGCACACCCTATAAATATGGAAATGAGAGAAAAGCTTAAAAACAGTATAATAGAAAAATACGAAGCTACCAATATATCAAATACGGCGCTGTGAAAACAGCACCGTATTTTTTTGTTCTATATTAATTTAAAAATTACATATACACCTGCAAAAATCAGCGAAAAAGCAATCATATACAAAACCCTGTCGGGCTTTTTTCGCTTTACCTTGCTATGAGATTTATTACACACATTTATACCTCCGTTTATAAAAAAGCTTTCAAGGGGAGCTTTTTCATAATTGATTACTATATTTTCTGCCTCATCTAAAAAATCAGAAAGACTTTTTTTAGGATTTATAAAATAAATTATTTTGTTTATAAATGAATACTTTTTCACGGGAATCATCTCCTTTTACTAAATTATGCACACAATTTAAGGAATTTATTCCCATAGTATTTAATTTTTCCATACAGAGGTTGCAATTACCGTAACATCATCCTCAATATTACCGCAGTATTTTTCGCGCACCTTTTTTGTAATGCTGTTTGCCACTATCTGCGGATTTTGCGAATTTATATTCAAAAGCTCGTCTATAATCCAGTCGTCCTTTTCCGCTTTTGGATATACACCATCGCTTACAGTTAAAACAAGGGCGTTATCGGGTATATCAAGCTCTGTTTTTTCGCTTACCGATTTTGAAATCACCCCTGCAGGAAGACTTGAACATTCTATTTTTTCTACCCTGCCGTTCATTTTGACATAAGTCGGACATGCACAGTTTTTATAAATACTTACCTTGCCATCGTTTAAGTTTACCGAAAGCATATCGATAGTTGCAAATTCATCGGTATCGGATTTAAATATAAGCGACGAATTTGCGGTTTTTATACAGGTGTCGGCATCAAAACCGCTCTCTGAAAAGCTTTTAATCATATTGCAAACATAACTGCTCAAATTATGTGCCAACTCTCCTCTACCCATACCGTCGCTTAAAATCTGAGTATAGCAATTGGCGTTGGTGGATGCACAAAAGCTATCGCCACACACCTTTTCGCCGGACTTTATAAGTGATGATGCACCCACAGATACGGTATAATTTTCCCTTGGCGAAAAGCAAAGAACAGCATATTCATCCTGATACTTTGTACCGTTGTACTGCATATTCATATCAACAGCATCGCCTATTATTTTTGATATTTTAAACTCGTTACCTTTTTTATATCCGGTTTGCTTGAATGCAACCTCACAAACAAAGTAATCGCCCCTGTCGGAAAGGGCTGTTATATCGTCGGGATATATACCCGCTTTATCAATTTCAGTGCGTATAAGACTTTCAAGCCCTGTATCTAAATACAAGCTGATTTTATTTGCTAAAGTATCTATACTTTTTGAAATACAGTTCATTTGCTCTGCCATAAGAAGTCTTGCCTCAACCAGCTTTTGAGTGCATATTTTGTCGGTTTTATACTGCTTGTACACATTGTTAAGGCTTTTTAAAACCGCATCGGGATGACTGCACATTTTTTTAAATTCATCGGGCATCTGTACTTTGGATATATGACCGTATTCCTCCAAAAAGCCAAAAATATTATTAAAATAGCCGTAAGTTTTTACAGGGTTGGACCTCCAGCACCTGAACCGACCTCCGCACTCACTGCAGGCTTGCTCGGCAACAACATCTATATACGGTTTAAGCTTTGCCGAATGTACATCGCCTACATTCATAAGCTTATAGTTTTTTGAAAATGCAGCGGACATTTCCTTAAGCCTTGTCTGCACCATATACTGCATTCTGTCCTTACTGCTGTATGGCATCGGCTGACACCTTACTGTTTTTTGAGGAAACTCTGCAAAATAATCCACAACTTTCCGGGGCATAACAAGAAAAATTACGGATGCAATTATAGTTTCGTATACATTTATAAGTACCTCGGTTGAGGAATTTATAAAGGCTGTTATTATGGCATTTGCAAGGGTAAAGCCCAAAATAACACCAAACCTTGCATACTTTTTAAAAAGTCCGCACAAAAGAGATGCAAAGGCATAAGCACCTACTATTGCGCCCGTATTATATGTACCTGTACTTGCTATAAAGCCGAATATTACACCTATTGATGCGCCGGTCATCATTTCGCCCTTTAAGTTAAGCATAAGTATTAAAAGAATAGAAGCAACATTTGATATTTTGATTCCAATTATAGGCGGTATAGCATTAAGCCCTAAAACCGTAAGTGAAAACAGGCACACTACCGAAAGCATTTCCTGCGCTGAAAGATAGCTTCGGCTTTTGCAGGATATTGCAAGCGGTATAGCTCCGTCAAGAATATATACTGCCGTAAAGCAAAGCAATGCTTCAATAAGGCAAAGCATAAAATCGTAAAGCAAAAATCCGCCAAAGGTAAGATACAAAACCGATACAAACAAAAGGATTGAGGCTGAAAGCGATGCTTTTTTTAATGTGTTTGTATTTATTTTAAGTATTTTTAAAACTGCGGATATTAAAAATGCACTTATTATATATTTAAACGCATTGACATTTCCAAAGCTTAAAAGTGTGCCAATGCAAAATGCAAAAAAGCAGTATGTATAACCCTGACGCATAGTACACGACGCCAAAAATGCAATACCAAAGGGGTTTATATTTCCCACAACACTTGCCTGCGACATAAAAAAACAAACCACCGTACACAGGGTATCATACAGCGATACAGGTAAGGTGATTTTTGTTTTGTCTGTTTTTATTAAAGTATTATCCATAGTATTCAAAACCTTTCTGTATGTATAATTACATATTTAATTATACATACAGCACTAAGGTTTTTTTGTTGGAAAATGTAACGGGAAATTGTTTCTGAAACCTTTTTTAATAATTATATTCTTTTTGTTTCAACTTTAAAAAAATTAATGTTATAATTACCGCCATAACCTCTGCCGCAACAACCGATGCCCAGATACCGTCAAGCCCCCATATAAGCGGAAGCACCAATACGGCAATAACCTGAAATACTATTGTCCGCAGAGCCGATATAACCGCCGAGGTAAGCCCATCGTTAAGCGCGGTAAAAAAGCCTGAGCCAAATATTGCAAACCCTGCCAGCAAAAACGAGAATGAATATACAAAAAATGCCCGCTCGGTTATATGCATAAGTGATAAATCGTACCCTACAAATATGTAGGACATAGGCTTTGCCATAAGCTCGGCAGATACAAACATTATAGCTGAAAATACACCTATTATTATACTGCTTTTGCGAAGCAGACTTTTAAGCTCGATATGGTTCTGTGCACCGAAATGAAAGCTTACAACAGGCGCAACACCAGCCGAATAGCCTAAAAATACTGCCACAAAAATCATACCTACATACATTAAAACCCCGTAAGCCGCAACACCGTTTTCGCCTGCGTATTTAAGCAATTGTATATTATAAAGCATACCTACAAGTGCCATAGATATGTTTGTAATAAGCTCTGATGACCCGTTTGTAAACACTTTTAAAAGTGCTTTTCCATCGTATTTTGTTTTTGTAAACCTTAAAAGGCTGTTGTTAGGTCTTAAAAAATATATAACAGGCACAACACCTCCGACAAGCTGACTCATTGCAGTTGCAAGCGCTGCCCCCTCAACATTCCATTTTAAAAGTGCAACAAAAACAAAATCAAAAACCATATTAGTTACACCCGACATTACAGTAACATAAAAGCCAAGCTGTGGCTTTTCGGCTGCAATAAAAAAGCTTTGAAATTCAAACTGCAGCATATAAAAAGGTAAAGCCACAAGTATAATTCTGCCATAACGCACGCAAATTTCAAGCATTTGCCCCTGTGCACCCATCAGCTTTGCCATATCGGGCAAAAATATTATACTTACTATGGAAATAATAATGCCCATTGCCGTACTTATATATATAAAAAGTGAAAAAAGGCTGTTGGCTTTTTCTCTGTCTCCCTCACCCAGGGTTTTACCTATAATAGCACTTCCGCCTGCACCGAACATATACCCAAGCGAGCTTAATATAATAAGCAGAGGCATTATAAAGTTAACACCTGCAAAGGGCGTTTTGCCAACAAAGTTTGATACAAAAAAACCATCTACAATTCCGTAAACAGATGTAAATATAAGCATACCTATTGACGGCAGAGTAAACCTTAATAATTTTTTAAATGTAAAATGGTCTGATAACTGTATATTCATTATTCCTCCAAAAATTTCATATATTCTTATGCTTATCTTTTAACCGAAAAGCTTTTTTCGTTTTTAAATAAATATAATATTAATCTATTTTCGGTGAAATCACTATAAAACCACCTCAACCATTATACAACAGATAATTAAAATATGCAACCGGAAAGTATATAAAAAAGAAATAACCCTTGATTACATACACCTTACCGTAATCAAGGGTTATTTCTGTTCAATTTTGATATCTAACATCTTTGGTTAACCTCTCTTTCCCTGTCTGCCCCTTTGCATTGACTATTATAATCATATATCACAATATCACAAAACTTTTATTCACCTCAAGCAGGCTATACTTAATGCTATGATATAATGTGTACCAAAAAGGCGAAAGCTCTGACTTTTAATACAAACTCAATACCCGATTTGCTTTTTACCACCTTACTGCACCTCATCAGTAATTAATCTATATCAAGCGTAACACCGCCGTGTTTTACTACATACAACAAACCGAATTATTAAATTTACATTAAAGCCTTTGTTACTTTCTCATTGGTCTGTACCATCCTTTCTTTTTGTTGATTTAATTGTAGCATAAAAATTATGCTGTTTCAATTGACAAAATGAAAAAACTATCCATAATTTTTTTAGCTAAAGGGGAGATTTTTTTGAAAATCTTGAAAAAT
>JAZSPJ010000049.1:0-41247 GCA_045537365.1 Clostridia bacterium | reverse complement strand
TAATGTTTATAAAACCTGACATTATTTACATAATAGTTTATAACAATAAACGTTAAATTGATTTTCGAGGTGAACTTATGAACAAAAAATCTGTTATACTAATGCCTGATACCCAAAAAATATTAGATACTATGGGCGGTTGAAAAAGGCTTATCTTCTGTAGCTATGGGTATTTATGCTGCAGTTCTCCATGCACTTAACGGAATGTGTAAATATTTACTTCTTATTGCTAAAGATGATGAGCTTGGCAAAAAGCTGCAGGATATGGATTTGAAAGTTCGCAGGCGTGCTCCCAGTAATTGAGATGTGATATATGGAAAAGAACGGTTTTTAATATGGCAGTATCAAATACTGATGACCATTTGAGAAATCACGGCCTTATTCTAAGTAAAAACGGATGGATATTATCTCCGCTTTATGATGTAAATCCTAATATTTACGGTGAAAATCTTTCATTATGCGTAAACGAAAATGACAGTGCCATTTCATTTATGGAACCGGCATCTGATATGAATTTCAAGAAATAATTTTCCTGTATAATAAGTTAAACGGGAGTTAAGGAGATAAAATTATGCTTTTATGCACTAACATCCCTTTAACTCTTATTTTTATATGAGATAATCTTGATTCCGTGTAAATCCACAGTTTTCATAATCTTGATTTGATGCATAAACTTCATAACCCTTTTCTTTGTTTAAGGCATAATAAATTTTGATATAATAATTTCTCCAAATATACTAATTACATACATATTGACTATCAATAACAAATTCAAATGCTAAGTATTAGCTAATATACGAATAGATTGTTTGGAATTATTATGATATAATTAGGTTGTATTTTATACAATGATAATAATTATACGGAGGTTGAAAGAATAATGGGAATATTAGATTTTATTAAAAGTTTAGAAAAATATTTTATATCAACAACCAAAGAAAATGTTAAAGAACCTTTTAAAGAAATGGAACAAATATACTCAGATGTATATGCCCTTGTAAGCAGGGTTGGAACTGATTCAGTAAAATCTTCCCAAGATGAATTAGAGCTCTGTATAAAAAGAAGACTCTGTAAAGTTATTTCGTTAAAAGAAATGTTTATAGCAAGCAAGCAAAAAAGCGATAATATATTAAATAGCTCTACTTTTTGGGATGAATCAATTTGTTTTTTAGAAACCGTTGAATATCTTTTAAAACCCAAGACAGACATAATGACCACAGACATCTACAGAAACAGTTTAAATGATATTTTTGAGTCCAGCCAGGCAATAATTGATTATCACTCAGACAAATCTCTTTTGCAAGTGTATAGAGACTATTCTGCACATTATTGCGACAAATTAACTGCTCATTTTAAGAAAGTAAGCAAAGCATACCATTTATTAATAAATAGTTTCTATCAAAATATGAAGTTTTTAATTGCCATTATAGTAATTGCAATATTATTGTGGCTTTTTTGGAATTTTAAAGTTTAGTATTGTAAAAATGATATTAAACTTTATATTTTTATGTTTAATTACGCATAATATATCAGAGGTGATTATATTTATGAATGATAAGAAAAAACAGGATGCGCAAAAATCGGCAACAGATAACAAATGGATTTCGACAGGTATAGCAAGACCGACCGATAAATCCGAACGCAAGGACGGCCCCGGCGGCGAGGATGCAAATTAATATTATATAACCAAAAACACAGGCGGAGCTTATTAGACCCCTTCGCCTGTGTTTTTTATACTTTCCAGATACATCTGTGCATAATAGGATGCACACGCTCCGTCAGCCACTGCTGTTACAATCTGGCGGACGGGTTTAGTGCGGACATCGCCTACTGCAAAAACACCGCTTATATTGGCTTTTGTTGTTTCATCAGCTATAATGTATCCATATTTATCAATGTTGAGTTTATCTTTAAACAGCTCCGTTTGCGGTGCTCTGCCAATGCTTATAAAAACTCCGTCTGCACAAATTTCTTTTTCTGCGCCATTAACTGAATTTTTTACTCTTACACCCGTTACTTTACCCTGTGACAGAATTTTTATAACAGTACTGTTCCATTCAAATTCTACATTTTGTGCTTTATTAAGAGCCTCTCTATAAATTTTTTCAGCCCTTAATTTATCCCTTCTGTGAACAATTATAACCTTTCTGCAGATTTTAGACAGTAAAAGTGCATCTGTTGCCGCAGAGTTACCTCCGCCGATAACAATAGCGGTTTTATCTTTATAGAACATACCATCGCAAACAGCACAATATCCTACACCCTTGCCAATTAATTCTATCTCATTTTCAAGCCCCAACTGCTTATGCTCTGCTCCTGTTGCAATAATAACAATATATGCTTTAAAAATTCCAATATTTGTGTTTACCGCTTTAATCCGGTTTTCTAGATTTACCCCTGTCACTTCCGCCTGAATTGTTTTTGCACCAAACCTTTGTGCGCCCTGTTGCATTTTTTCTCCTAATGTAAAGCCGTCAATACCATCGGGAAAGCCGGGATAATTATCTATTTGTTCAGTTTTGGTCATCTGCCCGCCTGCTGAAAATTTTTCAATTACAAGAGTATCAAGCCCAGCCCTTGATGTATAAATTGCTGAAGTATATCCTGCAGGGCCTCCGCCAATTACGATTATATCATATATTTTTTGCATCATATATTCTCCCCGACCGCTTTAAATTATTTAAGCATTTCAAGTATCTGGGTTTTTGTTTTTAATCCTGCAGATTGATTTACAGTTTTACCATTCTTTATTACTAAGAGTGTGGGAATACTCATTATATCAAATTGTGAGGCAAGCTCTTTATTATCATCTATATTTATTTTACAAACCTTAATTTCGGGGTTTTCTGCTGAAATTTCATCTATAACAGGTGCGATACTCTTACAAGGTCCGCACCAGCTCGCCCAAAAATCCAATAGTACAAGACCGTTGTAATTTAAAACTTCTTTTTTGAAATTATTTATATTTATTGTTACTGTAGGCATAAATCCATTCTCCCTTTTTATATTTTTATTTGTAGTATTTCTTGTTTTACGGGAGGTTATACCAAAACACACGCCTTACTAGGCGTGTGTTTTGGTTTATAGTAATTCTTTTCTTAACTCACAATCAGTTTTGGGCGATAAATACTTAGGTGCTATATCAAATACTGTTTTACAGCCATAGTCACCCGATTTATTTAATCTGTAAATTGCTCTTGCATAAGCCACAAGAACCGATGCAGTAAATTCGGGGTTAGAATCAAGCTTTAAGCTGTATTCTATAATATGGTTATTTTCTCCGTTTAAGCCTGTTTTTCCGCTTCTTATTACAAAACCGCCGTGAGGGAGATTTTTATGGTATTTTTCCATTTCCTCCATTGTTATAAATGTTACGGTTGTATCATAATCTGCAAAATAGTTTGGCATTGTTTTAATCTCATTTTCTATTTTAGCTTTATCTGCACCGTCCTTTGCCACTACAAAGCACTCTCTTGTATGCTTTTGCCTTGTTGTAAGCTCAGGATTTGTGCCCTGTCTTACCGCATTTAAAGCATCATCTACAGGTACTGTATACTGCCTTGCATCAAGTACTCCTTCTATACGTCTTATAGCATCGGAGTGGCCTTGGCTTACGCCCTTACCCCAGAATGTATAATCCTTTCCTTCAGGTAAAATTGCACCTGCATAAAGCCTGTTAAGTGAAAACATACCGGGATCCCAGCCAACTGAAATTATAGCCGTAGTTTTGTTATCCGTTGCCGATTTATCTACATTTTCAAAATGCTCCGGTATTTTTGCGTGGGTATCAAAGCTGTCTACAACATTAAACAATTTTGCAAGACAAGGTGTCTGCTCAGGTAAATCCGTAGCACTTCCTCCACATATTATAACTACATCTATATCGTTTTTATATTCCTCAATATTTTTTATATCAAACACTTTTGCATTTGTAAGAGTTTTAACGGTTTCGGGCGCGCGCCTTGTAAATATACCAAAAAGCTCCATATCGCTATTGTGCATTATTGCGCACTCTACGCCTTTTCCAAGATTGCCGTATCCTGCTATTGCAACTTTTATTTTCATAACAATGCCCCTTTCAAATATAGTTTACTTATGTAATATACCACTTTTTTAAGTATTTTTCAATATTTTTTTATTATTTACATATAATTTCTGCGTAATCAAGCGCTTCGTCTATATTTTCCTTAAAATTATCCGCACCCAATTTGTCGTAAAATCCGTATTTTTTCATTACAGACAGAGGCTGCTCATTTGCATGAGAGATTATAAGGGTAATACCCTCTTTTATACATTCATCATATATACTGTCAAGAGCTATCATAGCCGTTGCATCAAGAGCGGGTATGTTTCTCATTCTTAAAATCATAGCCTTTGAACCGCTTTTTACGGGTATTGAGCTAAACATATCGGCTGTTGCAAAAAACATAGGTCCGTCAATTTCGTAAACTGTTGTTTTTGGCGGTATTTTTTTAAGCCTTCCGCCATCGTTTACGCCTTGCTCGTCTGCCTCGCTCCAGGGGCGTATGCGTGTAACATCTGCCATTCGTTTCATAAACAGTATCAATGCAATAAGCATACCTATTTCAATTGCTACAACAAGGTCAAACACAACTGTAAGTACAAAGGTAAGCACAAGTACAGTTATGTCACTTTTCGGTGCGGTTTTTATTACACCTACAAACTGTCTCCACCCACACATATTATATGCTACCATAAACAGTATTGCGGCAATTACAGGCATTGGTATAAGCGATGCATAGGGCATAAGCACTACAAGCACCAATAACAGCACAACTGCGTGTACAATACCCGATACAGGTGAACGACCCCCGTTTTTAACATTTGCCGCTGTTCTTGCTATTGCACCCGTTGCAGGTATACCGCCAAATAAGCCTGAAAAAATATTACCTGCACCCTGTGCTATAAGCTCTGTGTTGGAATTATGTCTGTCGCCAATCATACCGTCGGACACAACGCAGGATAAAAGCGACTCTATGCCTGCAAGAATTGCAATGGTAAAAGCACTTGGCACTAAACTTTTTATCATACCGAAATTAACTGCCGGTATTTCAAATTTAGGAAGTGCACCCGAAACAGAGTACAAATCGCCGATTGTGTTAACATTTAAATTTAAAAGCTTTACACCCACAGCACCTATTATAACTGCAATTAAAGAGCCGGGGATTTTTTTATTGATTTTAGGCCATACAATCAGTATTAAAAGTGCAAATATACCAACCAAAAGCGCCTCAAAATTTAAAGTGGCAAATGATTTTACAATTGCCGAAATTTTTTCGGTGGTTTCAATTGCATGAGTACCCTCTGCAAATGTAAGCCCCAGAAAGTCTTTTATCTGACCTATAACAATTGTAACCGCTATACCCGATGTAAAGCCCGTTGTAATTGTATACGGTATGTATTTTATAAGCGAGCCCATACGGCAAAGCCCCATAACTATAAGAAGTATGCCCGCCATAATTGTTGCAATTACAAGACCGCTTGTGCCAAACTCTGCTACTATTCCGGCAACAATGGTTGCAAATGCCGCAGTAGGACCTGATATATTAACCCTGCTTCCGCCAAGGCATGCTATAACAAAGCCAGCCACTATTGCTGTATAAAGACCTTTTTCAGGCGAAACACCCGATGCAATTGCAAGAGCAATTGATAAAGGCAGAGCGATAATTGCAACTATTATACCTGCTATAAAATCGTTTATAAACTGTTTTTTTGAGTAGCTTTTAAAAAGCTCAAACAATTTTGGTTGAAAAATTTTCATAATTTACCCCCAAGTAAAATCTTTAACAAGTAAATTATACACCTTTTAAATTACCGATACAAGGAAATATGCTATCTTATTGTAAAAATTGTCAAATATTATAAAAACATATTGAATTGAAGTTATAAATATGATAAAATAGCAATGCTAATAATAATAAAGGAGTGTATTAAATGAGTTTTTTACTTGACGGCTTTATGGCTGTTACCTGGCAACAGCTTGTAATGTATGCTGTTGGTATTTTATTGATTTATCTTGCAATTAAAAAGAACTACGAACCTGCGCTTCTGCTTCCGATGGGATTTGGCGCTATATTGGTTAACCTTCCGTTTTCGGGTGTGCTTAATCAGACTATTGAAGGCATCGGCGAGGTAACAGGCATTATTGAATGGCTTTACGAGGTTGGTATAGGAACTTCGGAGGCAATGCCCCTGTTGCTCTTTATAGGCATAGGTGCAATGATAGATTTCGGCCCGCTTCTTTCAAACCCGAAAATGTTTTTATTCGGTGCGGCGGCACAGTTCGGTATATTTTTAACTATTGCTGTTGCAATTATTTTAGGCTTTGATATTAAAGATGCGGCTTCAATTGGTATTATAGGTGCGGCAGACGGCCCGACATCTATACTTGTATCTCAGGTATTAAGGTCACAGTACATAGGACCTATCGCAGTTGCGGCATATTCGTATATGGCTCTTGTTCCTATAATACAGCCTGCTGTAATTAAAGCAACAACAACAAAAAAGGAAAGACAAATCCGTATGCCATACAATCCGAAAAACGTTTCAAAAGGTCTTAAAATTGCATTCCCTGTAATCGTAACCTTTATTGCAGGCTTTATAGCGCCGTCATCGGTTGCTTTGGTAGGATTTTTAATGTTTGGAAATCTACTTAGAGAATGCGGTGTACTCAACTCGCTTTCCGATACCGCACAGAATGTACTTGCAAACCTTGTAACGCTTCTTTTGGGTATTACAATATCCTTTAGTATGAGAGCAGAGGATTTTGTAAACATATACACAATTATGATTATGGCTTTAGGTCTTGTAGCATTTATATTTGATACAGCCGCAGGCGTTGTATTTGCAAAAATACTTAATTTGTTCTCAAAAACAAAAATCAACCCGATGGTTGGTGCGGCAGGTATCTCGGCATTCCCGATGTCTGCCCGTGTTGTTCAGAAGCTTGGTCTTGAAGCAGACCCGCAAAACCACCTTCTTATGCATGCAGTAGGTGCAAATGTTTCAGGTCAGATTGCATCGGTTTTGGCAGGCGGTATGATACTTAATCTGCTTCCGCAGCTTATCAAATAACAGGAGGTATTTTTAAAATGAACGCTGGTATGCAAATAGCTTTAAAGCTTATGTGGCAGGGTATGCTTGGTATATTTATTGTAATGGCGGCAATTTCGCTGATAGTATACTTTGTAACAAAGCTTTCAAAATAATATTGAAAATATTTTAAACATTAAAACAGGGACTATAAAAAAACTCGTTTTTTTATAGTCCCTGTTTTAGTGCCTTGCTTATGCCTTCCGCTAAATATTTTACTGACGCAAGCGCCTCATCCATAGTATTGCCGTGAGTGCCGAATTCAAAAATAAGCGAGCCTGCGGTTTCGTGCATATTAAAGCGCTCTTTTCTTAAATTAACAGGACGCATAAGCCCCGGATACATTTTCTCCATTTGCTTTTGTATTTTAAGTGCAAAGCCAAAATTTTCCCGCCAGTTCGGGTTTTCTAAACCGCTGTCGTCACTTCCGCATACTATCATAATTTGCGATACCTTTTCGCCATTAATTGTTTTTGTAAGCTTAAGCTTTGTTTCATCATCATACATAATGGCATCGCGGTGTACATCGAACACACATTTTATAGTCGGGTTTTCCTTTAGGTGCTTTTCTATTTTAGCCATTGTTTTATTATAAGACTGATTATACGACGGATAATCGTTTATACTTTTATCGTGTATAACATTAAAGCCTTTTTTGGTAAGCTCCTTATAAAGCTCCTCTCCAACCCTTACAACATTGTACCTTGTATCCTGACACCTTGCATAATCACTTGGAGAATATTTATACTTTTCACTTTGGGTATAGCTTTCACTTCCGTGGGTATGTACAATAAGAATTTGAGGCTTTTTATTGCTATCAAGCTTTATGCCTCCGTATTTATCAAAAAATTCATTTTTATCAATGCTGTACGAAGTTTCGTTTTTTATATCAATATTTACCGATGAGTTTGTATGCTCCTCAACCTTTACATTGGGTACTGTCAGATTTTTTGCATCGGTTTTTAAAGACTGATTATCCTCATATTTAAAGTTAAATACTTCCTCGGCTTTTGGCTCGGCATCATTAAAAGCATAAAAAATAGGGGTTTGCTTTAAAATATATTTAAATGCCATATTTTTTATATCGTCCTTCTGGGGCTTTTTTAAATTAAATACATCATCATAAGCTGATACACTTAAAACCGCTGATTTATAACAGCTTTTATAAAAATAATCGGCAATATCTTTGCTAACATTTTTTAATACGGCAATAAAGCACGCACAAACTAAAGACAAAAATAAAATAATTATTGTTCCTTTAATTACATTTTTGCCTATTATTATACTTTTAAATTTTGTTTTCCTATTTCTATGTAACAAGTCATACACCTCATTTAAATGTATGACAAGCTGTTTTATAAAATTCGCATTTAACTTAAAAATTAAATACCTCTTTGCCTAAAAGGGCATTATTTAAACTGCGTGCTATAATCTCTGAAATATCGTCAATTATACTGTCAACCTCTTTAGGTGTAACAATAAGCTCTCCCACAAACGGATAAAGCACCTCTTTTATAAGAGCATATCTGTTTGAAAAACTTAATACATTTGCACGGCTTTTTAAGGGCGAATCCTTATCTGCATATTTATTTATGGCATCGTTTAAAAGCTCAATTGTATCGTTTGCAACAGTAGCCGCATCCACAACAGTAGGCACTCCAATAGCAATTACGGGTATTCCAAGGGTCTGCTCGGTTATGCCCATACGCTTATTACCAATACCCGAACCGGGTACAATGCCCGTATCGGCAAGCTGTATAGTTGTGCTTATTCTGTCAATTTTTCGTGATGCAAGAGCATCTATTGCTATAATTAAATCAGGCTTGACTTTATCGGTAATACCTTTTATTATTTCCCATGTTTCAATACCGGTTAAACCCAAAACACCCGGTGCAACAGCACTTACTGCACGCACATCTTTATTTAGCACCTCGGGCAGATTTTCAATTAAATGCCTTGTTACCATTAAGCAGTCCACAACCTTAGGACCGAGTGCATCAGGGGTAACATTTCGGTTGCCTAATCCTACAACAAGCACAGAGGTCTTTTTATCAAGCTTTAAAATGCTTTTTAATTGCTCTGTAAGAAGTTCTACTGTGTCCTCATAGCTTTTTTCGTCATTTTTTCTGAGAATCCCTGCATCTAAAGTAATATATGTGCCAATTGGTTTTCCAATCTTTTCAACAGCTTTCTGTGTTTTTATTACAACCTTGTTGACATCTATCCCTTTTTCCTGCCACGATGTAATTTCAGCACCGTCAATTTTTCCGCTTTCATCCATATTTAAAGCTGCTGCCTCAATTGCAAGGTCGGTTACTATATTTCCTGTTTTTTTCATAATTACACCTTCTTTGTTTTAAATTATTATAACATATATTTTAAAAAATATTCTTTTATGTTGTACATTATAAAGGACACTATTTTCTGATTAATATTTTGCTTGCCTGTACATACTAACAAAAAAATCAAAGGAGAAGCTTATGCATACTTCAGTTTGGGCGCAAAGCCATAAAATACCCGGATTTAAAGAATTAAAAGGCGATATAAAAACAGATGTGCTTGTAATAGGAGGCGGAATTGCAGGAATACTGTGCGCATTTTACTTAAAAAAAGCAGGTATTGATTACATTTTGGTTGAGGGTGATCATATACTTTCAGGCGTTACACAAAACACAACGGCAAAAATAACACTTCAGCACGGATTAATATATAATAAGCTTATAAATTATTTTGGCATAGAAAGAGCTAAAATGTATTATGAGGCAAACCGCATTGCATCCGAGGAATATTTTAACCTATGCAAAAATATAGACTGTGATTTTGAAAAGAAAAGCCTTTACACCTATTCTATGGACGATACTGCCGTTATTGAATACGAGGTTGATGCCGCAAACAGAATTGGATACAATGCAAGCTTTGAAATGCCAAAGGAACTCCCTTTTAAAACTATGGGCGCAATTAAAACTCAAAACTCGGCTCAGTTTAATCCCGTAAAATTTTTAATCGAAATTGCAAAGGACCTCAACATATACGAACATACCTTCATTACCGATATTGAAGGTGTCACAGCCATATATAAAAACGGAAAGATAAAAACTGAAAATATAATAGTAGCTACACATTTTCCGTTTATCAACCGTCACGGAAGTTATTTTATAAAGCTTTATCAGCACCGTAGCTATGTTTGCGCATACAAAAATGCAATAAAACTTCAGAATATGTATGTTGACGAAAGCTTAAAGGGCTTATCCTTCAGAACATATAAAGATATGCTGTTAATAGGCGGCAGCGGACACCGAACAGGTAAAAAAACAACTGCATGGAATGGTATAAACAGCTTTGCACAAAGCAATTACAAAGACTGCTCTTTAGCTTACCAATGGGCAACACAGGATTGCATATCGTTAGATGGTGTGCCTTATATCGGACATTATTCGAAGCATACTCCCAATATGTATGTAGCTACAGGGTTTAATAAATGGGGAATGACAAGCGCAATGGTATCGGCAAAAATACTTGTTGGTATGCTGCAAAACAAAGCCCCCGATTACAGTGAGGTTTTTTCTCCTCAAAGAAGTATTTTAAAACCCCAGCTTGCCGTAAATTCTTTTGAAGCAACCATAGGCTATGCTATGCCTGTAAAAAGGCGTTGCCCACACCTTGGATGTGCTTTAAAATGGAACAGTCACGAGCATACCTGGGATTGCCCATGTCACGGCTCACGCTTTGAAAAGGGCGGAAAATTAATTAATAATCCCTCAATAAAGGATGCCGATAATTTATAAAAAACAAATAATTATTTAATAACATAAATTTAAAATCACCCCCATATATTTTAATATGATGTATATTGGGGTGATTTTATTTTGAAAGATTACATAGCCGAAAGAGTACTTACCGTTGCCGAATATATTGTAGAAAACAATCAAACAGTAAGAGCTGCCGCAAAGCAGTTTAAAATATCAAAATCCACAGTTCATAAGGACATTTGCGAACGACTGCCATATTTAAACCGCGACCTTGCAAATAAAACACGAGCCGTACTTGAGGTAAACAAAGCAGAACGGCACTTAAGAGGCGGTATGGCAACCAAAGAGAAATATAAAAGTTTTTCAAGACATTAACAACAAAATCAGCAATCCGCCGATTTTAATGGGTGTTTTATAGTATACCTGTGTTGGCCGTTTGCTGATTTTGTTTTTTCAATTACTATTTTAATTGTTTTTGCTTTCATACTTTTCAAGCTGATTTGCAACATCTTTCAGTACACAAATAACATTTGCTCTGTCAATTGTACCCTCGGTTATTACATAAACCACTGTTGGCAAAACAACCATTAAAATACCTGCTATAAGCGATATAACGCTATCACTTATATTAAGCATACCTAAAATACCTGCTATTACCGATATTAATGAAACCGCAAATTTTCTGCTCGTAAGTTTTTTCAGCATTTATAACCACCTCCTTTTATACGGATTGTATATACCATATAAAAAAGCCGAGCAGGGTTGAAAATGTTGTTGCACATACTGCCCATAATGCCTTTGTAAGAGATGCAAGGCTTTTTACAAGATTGTCAACATTGGTATGCAATACTGCAATTTCGGTAGTGTGTTTTGTAAAAATTTTATCGCCCAGATCAAGGCGGTTTTCTATGTCCTTGAACCGTTCCCTGCAGTTTGAATTCATTTCGCATATCATATAGTTTCCCCCTGACTGTTGGCTATTTTACGGCATATCCAATAAAGGCTGGAATTTATTTTTTGCTGTTTTTCAAGCTCTCTAACAGCCGTATCAACATCCTTTATTTCAATTCGCCTGCCAAGCTCCCAGATTATATCGTTTGCATTTTCAAGCTCGCATTTTGGCTCGTCATATCCGAAAAAGCCGTCTACAGTTATCTCTTTGCCATAATTTTTCCACCGCGAACGATAATTTCGTACATCTATATGTACAAAGTTTTTATACAAGCCTATGCCTCCGCCTGACGGCATTAAAAACTCTGCATATTTTGCAATTTCATCACATTTTACATTGTTTATGTATATATCCGCTCCCGTACCCTTTGTATGCTGGCTGTTTGCAACCCCGCCTACTTTGGCATTGTACGATTGAGTTCTGTAAGCAGAAGTTATACATACGGGCTTTTTAAAATGATTTCGTATTTTTTGCAAAATTTCAACAAGCTCTGTTGAAATAAGAACTGTATCAGAGCCGTCGTTGCATTTAAATTCTTTTACACAAAAGTTTTCACTTATTTTTCGGTTTTTGTCGGCTTTCAAGCTGTATTTTAATACAGACATTTATAAACACCCCCTACTCAATTTCAATTTCAGGCACACTAGGATCTTCCACAGGTGGAGGTACAGCAAAAGCCAATTCCTTCCACCCATAGCTTCTTTGTCCGTCAGCATCATAGCCTAAATAGGCACAAAAATAAATTTTGTCACCCTTTGTTTCGGTATAAATGCTTATAATTTTGCCTCTGTTGCTTTCATTTGCCTCGGGTAGCCTTGTAGCCTTGGCACAATTTGTTTTTACTGCATCCTGAAACTCACCTACCAATACCTTTTGCAAATATCTTTCAATTGTTAAGTAAAGTGTCATAAACAGCGACGGCGATTTTTTTGCCGTTTTTTCTACATAATCATCTGTATCAATGCTTTCCTTAACAATAATGCGCCCCTCGTCGGAAAGCCACACCTTATCGTAATTACCGTCGGCATTTAATTTCGCACCTACAATCTGGTAACTTACAGCGCCGGCATATCCGCTAATTGAGGATGCAAATTTCCATTCAAGGTATTCCTTGCCCGAAGCACTGTCTGTGCCTCGTTTTAACATTTTATTGTCCTCACAAATTATATTTACACTTCCGTTATGCTTTGTGGATATATATAAATTCATATCCCCCACATCCTCGTTTATTATAAATTTAATGCTGTCATAGCTATCGGTGAACTGATTTACATCTGTATAAATATCATTTATTGAGTTTACATCAACAATTATCTGACTCATACATACTCACTCCTTAATGTACATATATTTGACGGATAAAGCTCCTCCAACATACGATACCCGCCGAACACTGCTTCAAGCACCTCTATTGCTTTTACGGCAGATATTCCCACTCTGTCAAAGGATGCGCAAAAATATCCGTCATCTTTTTTTATTTTTAAATTCTTAAGCTTTCTTTTTGCAAGGTAATCCTCTGTAAGTCCGCACATCATTGATGCGGCACAGCAACACAAATCATAGCCGTTTACCTTTTTTGCATCGGCGTGGCCTTTGATTGTAAACTCCGCTCTTGTTTTACTTTTTCCAAACAACACCTTTGTCATTATACATTACCTGCCTTTGCTTTTTGTTTTGCAGAGGATAGTATCTCTGTGCCCTGCATTTGTGCCTTTGATGCGCCTTTAAGCATTTTTTCGGCACTTTGAATATAGCCCTCATCCTGACTTTTGAGCTTGCCGTCTTTTGTATATGCCTTATCAACCATCTCACGCAGTTTTTCTATTTCCGCATTGGCATTTTTTATATGGGTATACATTCTGGCATTTTCCGATACTCGGTTTATTATTGTATTTTTGCCGTCAAAATCCATCATTTCAAGACATATTAAAGCCTGCTCGCTGTTTTCAGGATTAAACATACCGCTTGCGTACATTTGCTTTGCAAGCTCGTTTTGTGCAGTTTTTGTAAAAGGACTGCTCTTTTGTACCGTTACCTCTATATCAAATACAGGCTTTTTAAAGGCATCGGCATTTTGAATACCCATATTGCTGAATTCAACAAAATCTGCTCCTCCGCCTTCTCCTGTTATCCTGAAATGCCTGCTTTGAGTATAAAACTGACGAATAAGCTCAATTATCATATAATTTATAGCTTTAAACGCCCTGTAAGAGCCTTTTATCATATCTCTGCTCAACTTACTTCCCGACTCCTGCAATGCCGCAATGGCACTTGCGGCTGTAACGCCCGAATTTGTACCGCCCTGCATAAAATCACGGTTACCGCTTATCTCCTTAAGCTCGTTTATTTTAAGCTGAAGTACATTCATTACCGAAGAGTCAAGCTGTGATACACTTATTTCTTTAATGGTTCTGTCGTCCATATTGCCTGCAACATGAACAAACTCTCTTGACCAGTCGGCAAACTCATCCTCGTTAATTCCTGTGTTGTCAGATATGAAAAACCGCCTTTTTCCGCTTTGCATAGCATTTTTAATTATAATCTGATTCAGCTTGTCGATATACATCTGGGTATCCTTCATAACATCTATAAAGCCAAATCCGCAGGGTGTACCTTCCTCGGTAAACAAGCTGTCGAACACAAAGGGATACATACCGTGATCGTAATAACCCCTTTCCTTGTAATATTCCTCATTTTCCGAAGCATACAGAACAACATCGTTTACAAACTTACAGTAATGCACCGTTGTTTTGCCGTTTATTGTTTTTTTGTAATACCAATCCACAACAGAAGTTTTGTTTGTAGTATCTACAGTATCATCGTAAAGATACTTTGCAACATTTACACTGCTTCCCCCAAGCTTACCCTTAAGGTTAGGATACTGCTCCTCTAAAAGCTCATTGTCGGTAAGCTCAACCGTAAACAAATTACGGCTGTTTTGAATATCTTTAATACCGCCTTCCCAAAAGATGTTTAAAATATCCATCTGGCGTATATCCACATCACCCTCGCCCGAATTGAGGGTGGAATTCCAAAACACTCCGTAACAGCCTGTTCCCGTTTTAAGCTTATACCACCATATATCCGACCAGATTTTTTCAAAATCGTTCCGCTCAAGTATTACAGGCAGTATTGCAGATAACGCCTTGGCATTTTGAGCATCTCCGCTCTCACGGGGAAGCACATTCGGCTCAGGATAATTATCCATTGCATCTGCGTGTTTATTTGCAATGGAGTTAAAAAGCCAACCCGATGCTGGTTCGATATTGTTTTTATCGTTTTCCCGAATAAACTGCCAGTGGCGCATTTTCCACCATTGCTCGTTTTCCACAATACGCTTTTCAAGATTGTGCTTGCTGTCTTTATAGCGATACAATGTTTCCATAGCCGCCCTTATTTGAGGCTTGTCTATGGGCATCTTTAAAATGCTTTGTGTATCATCGGATTTTTCTTTTTTAAAAAACAAACTCATAAAAATCATTCCTTTCTTATATTTTTGCAACCTTGCGTGTAACAAATAATATGTTACATATTAATTTTACCTTATTTTACTTGCACTTTTCGCCTACTCCTTAAAAAGAATTTCAATTTTTTTAACATTGAAAATACATTGATTTTGTAGTATAATAAATTTATACAGTTATTGTATAAAGAGTGTGAAGCTTAAGGAGGGGGATAGCATGAAATTTTTACATTTGTCGGATTTACATCTGGGCATCAGAGTAAACGGCTTTTCGATGCTTGACGACCAGCAGTATATCCTTACGCAAATAATAAATATAGCCGATAAAACGGATGCTGATGCTGTAATAATATCAGGCGATGTTTACGATAAATCTGTACCTTCAACAGAGGCAGTACAGCTTTTTGACGAGTTTTTGTATAAACTTAAAACAAGAAATTTAAAAGTGTTTGTAATAGGCGGAAATCATGATTCTATGGAAAGACTGTCCTTCGGAAGCAGGCTAATGGAACAAAGTGACATTTACATATCACCCGCTTATGACGGTACACTCAAGCCCATAACCATACAGGATGAATACGGGAGAGTATGTATATATATGTTGCCGTTTATTAAGCCTGCCAATGTGCGTAAGTTTTACCCCGACGAGGATATACAAACATATAACGATGCAGTAAGGGTGGCTTTGTCAAAAACCAATGTTGATGAGAAGTGCCGTAATATACTTGTTACACACCAGTTTGTAACAGGTGCAAGTGTGTGCGAATCGGAGGAAATAAACGTTGGCGGAACGGATAATATTGATGTATCATTATTTGACGATTTTGATTATGTCGCTTTAGGACATATACACGGCCCGCAATGTATATCAA
Source organism: Clostridia bacterium (assembly GCA_045537365.1). Lineage (GTDB taxonomy): Bacteria > Bacillota > Clostridia > UMGS1810 > UMGS1810 > UMGS1810. The sequence goes on along the minus strand of JAZSPJ010000049.1, from coordinate 25,098 downwards.
GAGAAACCGTGAGGTACTCAGGAACACCGCTCAAATACTCTTTTTCAGAAAAAAATCATATAAAATCCGTTACCATTGTAAGCCTTGATGAAAAGGGCGATATTAAGATACAAGCCGAACCGCTTGAGCCAAAGCACGATATGCGCGAAGTAAAGGGCACATACAATGAGCTGACTTTAAAGTCAAACTATGAGGGCACAAATACCGACGATTATATGAGCATAATACTTACCGATGAAAATGATGTGCCCGATGCGATAGGCAGATTGCGTACAGTTTATCCGAATATCATGAAGCTTAATTATGATAATGCCCGTACACGGAACAGCACAAGCATTACAAGGCTGGAAAGCATAAAAAGCAAAAGCTTTATTGAATTATTTGAAGAGTTTTATGAAAAACAAAACGGCATACCAATGACCGAAACACAAAAAAACTTTATTAAAGACCTTGACCGTGAGATAAGGGGTGATAAATAATGCGTCCGTTAAAACTAACACTTTCTGCCTTTGGACCTTATGCAAAAAAGACTGTGCTTGACCTTGAAAAATTAGGAAATAGCGGAATATATCTTATAACCGGCGATACAGGAGCAGGCAAAACCACAATATTTGATGCCATAACCTATGCCCTTTATGGTGAGCCAAGCGGTGAAAACCGAGAAAGTACTATGCTACGCTCAAAATATGCCGACGATACCACCCCAACAGAGGCAGAACTTGAATTTTTGTATAACGGCTTAAAATATAGTGTTAAACGAAGCCCTGAATACGAACGGCAGAAATCAAGGGGCGAGGGTACTACATTGCAAAAAGCCGACGCGGAGCTAACCTACCCCGACGGCAGAATTGTAACAAAGAAAAACGAGGTTGATAAAGCAATAATTGATATTTTAAAAGTAGACCGAAAGCAATTTTCGCAAATTGCAATGATTGCGCAGGGCGATTTTTTAAAGCTTTTGCTTGCCGATACAAAGGACAGGCAGGAGATTTTTCGCGATATTTTTAAAACAGGTTATTACAGTTTTTTTCAGGAAAAGCTTAAAGCAGAGGCAAGCCTTGCCTTTAAAGAAAAAGAAGCTTTAGGAGCAAGTATAAAGCAATATATAAACGATATTATATGCGAGCCTGACAGCACTTGGCATAATGAATTTGAAAAAGCAAAGGACGATGGTATGCTGACAGAGGATATTATAGAGAACTTAAATATCTTAAATGCAGACGATACCAAAAATTTAAAAAGCTATGAAAAAGAGGTTGTAAAAACAGAGAAAAGGCTTTTTGAGATTACAGAAATAATTTCAAAAGCAAAAGAAACGGAAAAAGCAGTTATGGAGCTTGAAAAATGCGAAGCCGGAATAAAAACAAACGAGCCGTTAACACAAAAGCTAAAAAAAGAATATGAAAATTGCAAACTTAAGCAGGCAGATATTGACAAAGCTCTTAAAGCCTTAACCGAAATTGAAGTAAAACTGCCACAATACGATATTTTAGACCAAAAGCTGAAGGATGCAATAATAGCTGAAAGCGAAATAGAAAATAAAACATTGCATCTTACAAAAGAGCAGAATTTTCTTGAAAATCTGAAAAAAGATTATGAAAGTATAAAAAAAGAGCTGTCAGCTTTGGAAAATACGGCAACCCAAAAGCTTATGCTTGAAGGGGAAATAGAAAAGCTAACCCAAAAAGGAAACGAATATAAAAACATTTCGGATGAATACATAGAGCTGAAAAATATAAATACACAGCTGGTTGAAGCACAAAATACTTACACAAAATCCGCAAACGAGGCAAGCATTTTAAAAGAAAAAGCCGCAAAAATGCGGGAGTTGTTTAACAACGAGCAGGCAGGCATAATGGCGCAAAAGCTTTCAGACGGTAAACCATGCCCTGTGTGCGGTTCTTTAGTGCATCCCAACAAGGCAGAATTTGCGCCCAATGCACCGGACGAAATCCAGGTTAAAGCTGCCGAAAAAAATGCCGAAAATGCGCAAAATACTGCAAACCAAAACAGCGAAAAAGCAGGTATAATAAAAGGAACATACACAGCTCTTAAAGCATCACTGGAAAATAAAATATATGCACTTTTCGGTGAAACCGAATTAAATTATGCCATAGAATTAATAGAAAACGAGCTAAAAAATTTACGCACCGAGTTTAAAGCTTTGCAGGCAAAGCTTTTTGAGGCAGATAAAAGTCTTAAGCGAAAGCAGGAGCTTGAAAACCTTTTGCCTGATACTGAAAGCAAAATAAAACAATACGAAAAATCCATTCCCGAAATAAGGGAATACATATCATCTAAAACAACTCTGCTGAGAGAAATAAAAAACCATATTGGGCAAATCAAAAGCAATTTGCAATATGAAAGCAAGGATTTGGCAAAATCAAAAATAAATGAGCTTGTAGAATTTGCAGAAAAAATAAAAAATGATATAGAAAATGCACAAAAGCAATATACTGACTGCGAAAAACAAACATCACAGCTAAAAGCAAAATGCGAACAGCTTAAAAAGCTTATCGATAATGGTAACAAAACGGACATTTCTCCCCTTTATACAGCAAAAGACACGCTTATGGAGCAAAAAAATACACTTACCATTGCATTAAGGCAAATCCACGCAAGGCTTACAGCAAATACTGCAACTTATGAAAATATTTTAAAAAAATCAGCTCTGCTTTGCAAGGCAGAAAACAAATGGGTGTGGCTTAAAGCACTTTCCGATACCGCAAACGGAACACTTACAGGCAGAGAAAGAATAATGCTTGAAACCTATATTCAAATGACCTATTTCGACCAGATTATAGACAGAGCAAACTCACATCTTATGCGTATGTCAGGCGGTAAATACGATCTTATCCGCCGTAGCTCTGCACATAGCCTGAAAGCAAAAAGCGGACTTGAGCTTGATGTAATAGACCATTACAACGGCAGCATTCGCAGTGTTAAAACCCTTTCGGGCGGTGAGGCATTTATAGCATCACTCTCGCTTGCTCTGGGGCTTTCCGAGCAAGTGCAGATGTCAGCCGGCGGTATTAAGCTTGACACAATGTTTGTTGATGAAGGCTTCGGCTCACTTGACGGAGAAACACTTGACCAGGCAATGCGGGCGCTTATAAGCCTTGCAAACAGCAACCGCCTTATCGGTATTATATCCCATGTAGATGAACTGAGAAATAAAATTGAAAAACAGATTGTAGTTAAAAAAGAAGCAACAGGCGGTAGTGTTGCCAACATTATTGTATAAAAAATGCGATGTGAAAACACATCGCATTTTTTTATTGTAAGTATCCGCCTGATACAATTTCATAAAATTCTGCCTTATTTACTATGTTAAGGCCCTCAGCTCCGTCTATCAATTTTGCGTAGGCTTTTTTTGTTACGGTTTCCTCGGTTTCGTTCATTGCATCAATCAATACAGTCTGAAGTTCAAATACTGTAGCCTCTGCATGCTCCTCCATTTTTTGAAGCTCTGAAACAGTGGGAAGGTCTTTTAAATTTTTATTTGTTATATCCACCTCAACTGTATACACGCCATCTGCACCTTTAGATGTTTTTATTATATTATACTCCATATCTTTAAATATGGCATTATAAAACAGCTTGTCCGACAAAGCAGTGCTGCCAAATTCGCCAAAATGCTGAACGTCATCAAAATAATTTGACAAAAGCTGTTTAAGTGCAAGCTCTACAACCTCACCTGCAGATTTTTTGCGTAATTCTATTTTATTTGAAGTGTCATCTTTCCCAGTACACGCTGTCACAAAAAGCAAAGCGCAAGCCAAAACGACACAAATTAACCTTTTTAAATTACTCAATTCAATCCCTCCCTTAATTTATACTTATATTATATATTCCAAAGCAAATAAAGTCAATAGCTTATATTTTATCAATATAAAGCTTTGCACATTGTAAATCCTTTGTAAGCTGTGCCTTAAGTTCATCAATATTTTCAAATTTTATCTCGTTTCGTATTCTTTTTAAAAACTCAAGTGTGATTTTTTCACCGTAAAGAGTTTTATTAAAATCTATTATATGAGTTTCTGCCTTAATAGAATCGGTACTGCTTACTGTTGGATTTTTTCCTATGTTGGTTATTCCATAGTATGTGCCAAAATCGCCCGAAACACGGGTTAAGTATACACCGCCTTTTGGCAGTATGCTTGCCTCATTCCAAAACAAGTTTGCAGTCGGGAAGCCGATTGTATTACCCAATTTCTTTCCGCTTTTTACAACTCCGCTAACCAAATAGGGTCTACCCAAAAAAGCTATAATCTTATCAATATCGCCCGATTTTAAAAGCTCTTTTATTCGGGTTGTGCTTATTGGCTCTGCAGTTTTCTGCGTGCAGACGCAGTCAATAATTTCGCACTCAACACCATATTGCAAAAGTATACTTTTAAGCATTTTAGCATCGCCCGTGCGATTACAGCCAAACTTAAAATTATAGCCTACTGCAACGAATTTTACATTAAGCTTTTCAATTAATATATTTTTTACAAATTTCTCCGGGCTTTGCTTTTTAAAATCATCACTTAAAACATCTGAACAGAGCATATCAACCCCAAGATTTTTCAAAAGTGAGGTTCGCACAGCATCATCAGCACATACAGATTTAGTATTAACAGGTACTATAGTATATACCACACTTGTAAGCCCCTTTTCTTTTGCATAAGCTACTGCACTTTTTATAAGCTTTGTATGCCCCAAATGCATAGAGTCGAACTTACCTATTGCAACCGAAGTGCCATTATTAACTTTTGATGTAAAACATAAAGTATCCATTTATCTTTCCTTTTGATTATCGCAAAACAGTTTTTCAGATTTAATTTTATTTCTGCCGTTCATATTCTCTACTTTGCCGACTGCCAAAAAGATGTCCTCTTTATCGTACACTCTATAAAATCCCTCTGGCAAAGCAACAGTTGACGGTGCTCCGTTTAAAAGACGCTTTTTAATTTCGCTGTCAGCAATATATTTCGGGTAATCTTTAAAAATACTGTCTATAGGTATAATTACACTTTGGGCATTGCCGTTTAATGCCAGCCCTTCAAGCACTTCTAAAGTTATAGCGCTTTTAATATCAAAAACCGAGCTTTTTGTACGTTCTAAGCTTTGCATACAGGCTCCGCACTTTAAATAATTTCCTATATCATTGCAAAGTGTGCGTATATATGTACCCTTTGAACAGCTTACACTAATTGTAAAAACATCACCCGATACATCAATAAGCTCTATACCGTAAATGGTAATTTTACGGCTTTTGCGCTCAACCTCTATACCCTTTCTTGCAAGCTCGTACATTTTTTGTCCGTTTATTTTTATTGCAGAATACATTGGAGGTATTTGCTCAATTTCACCTGTAAAATGTTTTATGGCATCTTTTATGTCAGCCTCGGTAATATGAGATGCATCGTATGTTTTTATTACATTCCCGTATATATCCTGAGTGTCGGTAACTACGCCAAGCCTGACCTGTGCTGTGTACGTTTTATCGGACACCATAAGCATATCGCTTACCTTTGTGCCCCTGCCTACACATACCGGTAGTACTCCCGTTGCCTCAGGGTCAAGAGTGCCCGTATGACCGACCTTTCGCATATTTAAAATTCTGCGGACCTTGCCCACAACATCATGGCTTGTAAACCCTTTGGGCTTATTAATAACTATTATACCATTATAAAGTCCGTCATTTGACGATTTTTTCATTGCTTAAGTACCTCGCCGATTTTTTGTATCATTATTTTTTTAGCCTCGTCTGCTTCCGCCTTCAATGTAACACCCGATGCCCTTAAATGACCGCCTCCGCCAAGCTCCTTTGCAAGTGATGCAACATCCACATATTCATTTGAACGCAGGCTTACCTTTACCTCGCCCTCTGTATATACTTTTAAAATCGCTCCAACCTCAACCCCGTCAATTGAACGGGGAAGTGATGAATATTCATCAGCATCAGAAAACACCATATTATGCTTTTTAAGCATTTTTTCATCTATGGTAACAAGGCAAAGCTTGCCGTCATAATAAAACTCCATATTCTGAATAATATCGTTCATAAACTTTAGCGACTGCATCTGTTTTTTTTCAAAAAGGTTTCGCATTATTTTTGGCGAATCAACACTCCCGACAAGCTTTGATGCTATAATATGGGTTTTTGCTGTTGTATTTGAATACTGAAAGCTTCCTGTATCGCTTGCAATTGCAGAATACAAACATTCATCAATCAAGGTGTCCTGTTTAATGCCCAACTCATTATATATAAGCTCATAAACAATTTCGCCCGCCGCAGATGCACTTGCATCTATATAGTTATAATCTGCAAATCCCGTATTTGTGCCGTGATGGTCTATACAGCAGGAAATTTTGGCTTTATCCAGAATTTCCTCTTTAAAATTATCTATCATATAAGTTGCGGCTACATCAACAGTTATGCATACTGTATCAGATTTTAATTTATTAAATGCAAAGCTCTTGTCCCACAAATATTCGAGCCTTTTAGGCACAAAATTTCCCACCAGAGCAACTTTTACACTTTTATTTAAAGCCTTTATGGCACGGGCAAGTGCCATAACCGAACCCATACAATCACCATCGGGGTTTTTATGGGGTATAAGAACAAAATCATTATTGTTTTTAATTATATCGCCAATAGTTTTTAAAGTATTCATTATTTATCACCATTATTAATTTTATGAATTAAATCATTTATATGCATACCATATTCTATTGATTTATCTATAACAAAGGTAGGGTGCGGTACAAGTCTTAAATTAAGCCTTGAGCCAATCTCTTTTTTTATATAACCTGTCGCACTTTTAAGTGCCTCAAGTGTGCTTTTTTTCTTTTCGTCATCAGCCATAACACTTATATATACTTTTGCATATTTTAAATCCTTTGTTACATCTACGCTTACAACCGATGTAAATTCGTACATTCTGGGGTCTTTAACCGTACGGATAACCGATGCCATTTCACGCTTGTATTCCTCTTTTATTCTGTCTAATCTGTTAAAAGCCATTTTTATAACCTGACGCAAATTATTATATATATAAATTTGCATAGCCTTTCTGCCCGCTTATGTTTTAAAAAAATCTCCCGCGTTTGCGGACATACACGAGAGATTATTGTAATTTCATTAAATTTTTTTGAGATCCCTCGACTTCGCTCGGGATGACTGTTGTATTTGTAAGATTAAAAAATTCTAAGCAGGTTGGTTGAATTTGAAGCGAAGTAGTATCAGGTATACTTCGAGTTTCATTTCATTCAAGATACAACCAACTTTAATACCACAGCAAGATTAAAAAATTCTAAGCAGGTTGGTTGAATTTGAAGCGAAGTAGTATCAGGTATACTTCGAGTTTCATTTCATTCAAGATACAACCAACTTTAATATCACAGCAAGATTAAAAAATTCTAAGCAGGTTGGTTGAATTTGAAGCGAAGTAGTATCAAGTATACTTCGAGTTTCAAATTCAGCCAAGATGCAACGAATTTTTTAATCTTTGATTTCTTCCATTATGAAGGATTCTATTATATCTCCGTCTTTAATATCGTTAAAGTTCTCTATGCCAATACCGCATTCATAGTTGGTTGCTACTTCCTTTACATCATCTTTAAAACGCTTTAAGGAGCTTAAGATACCCTCGTGGATGATTATACTGTCACGAACGATACGAACTTGTGAATTACGGGAAATTTTACCGTCAAGTACATAACCGCCGGCTATTGTACCTACACCGCTTACCTTGAAGGTGCTTCTTACCTCGGCATGACCGAGTACATTTTCACGGAATTTAGGTGCGAGCATACCCTTCATAGCAGCTTCAATTTCCTCAATAGCGTTATATATAACTCTGTAAAGACGAATATCTACATTGTTGAGCTTTGCAGAATCAACAGCACTTGCGGCAGGTCTTACATTAAAGCCTACTATAATCGCATTTGATGCTGCGGCAAGCATAACATCAGATTCGGTAACACCGCCAACACCGCCGTGAATACAGTTTACACGAACTTCCTCGTTTGAAAGTTTAGAAAGTGACTGTTTAACCGCCTCAACAGAGCCCTGAACATCAGCTTTAACTATGATGTTAAGGTCTTTTACCTCGCCCTCTTTAATCTGGTCAAAGAGTGCATCAAGGCTTACTGCAGCTCTTGAAACAATGGAGTCTTCTTTTTGTTTTTCTTTACGCTTTTCAACGACTGCTCTTGCTTTTCTTTCATCCTCAACAGCATAGAAAATGTCACCGCCGTCAGGTACATCGCTAAGACCTGTAATTTCAACAGGAACAGACGGACCTGCTTTTTTAACATTGTTTCCTCTGTCGTCAAGCATAGCTCTTACTCTGCCCACACTTGTGCCTGCAACAACAATGTCGCCAATTCTAAGTGTACCGTTTTGTACGAGCATGGTTGCAACAGGACCTCTGCCCTTATCAAGACGGGCTTCAATAACTGTACCCTTTGCATTTCGGTTTGGATTAGCCTTAAGCTCTTTCATGTCGGATACCAAGAGTACCATTTCAAGAAGGTCATCTATATTCTGATTGAATTTAGCTGAAATCGGTACACAAATAGTATCGCCGCCCCACTCCTCGGGTACAAGACCGTACTCGGTGAGTTCCTGCTTAATTCTGTCAGGGTTTGCACCCTCTTTATCTATTTTATTTATAGCTACAATTATGGTAACCTCCGCTGCTTTTGCGTGGTTAATAGCCTCAATTGTCTGTGGCATAATGCCGTCGTCTGCGGCAACAACAAGTATTGCAACATCTGTTACCTGCGCACCTCTCATACGCATTGCGGTAAATGCTTCGTGACCCGGTGTATCAAGGAAGGTGATTTTGCGGTTGTTTACCCTTACTCTGTAGGCACCAATATGCTGTGTAATACCTCCAGCCTCGTTTGCAATAACATTTGTTTTTCTTATTGCATCAAGAAGCGATGTTTTACCGTGGTCAACATGGCCCATTACTACTACAACAGGTGAACGAGGCTCAAGTGATGCAGGATCATCCTCAACATCGTTAAACAAGCGGTCCTCATCGGTTACAATTATTTCTTTATTTACTGTAAAGCCAAGGTCATCGCCTATTAAGGATGCTGTATCAAAATCTATAACCTGACTTACAGATGCCATTATACCAAGCTCAAAAAGCTTTTTAACAATAACAGTCGGACTCATATTGAGCTTTTGAGCAAAATCGCCAACGGAGATTTCGTCAGGTACTTCTACCTCTTTAACCTCCGGTTCTGCTTTGACATCCTCTTGTTTTTTCTTTTTCTTATCGTTGTTGTTTATATTCTTTTCGGCCTTTTTAGGACCTTTTTTAATCTTTTGGATTTTTTCGTTCTTATCCTCTATGGACAAGTCAACAAGCTCCTCTGCCTTGCTTGTATCAAGCTTATCAAGGTCAACTGTGTTGTGTCTTGTATCAACAACCTTTTGCTTGTTTTCTTTTTTAATTTCCAAATCCATATCGCTGATATCGCCGATTTTAACAGATTTTTCTTTTGCTTTTTTTGCATGTTCTGCTTTAGGTGCAGGTTTTTCGGCTTTTTCAGCTTTTTTACTTTCAGATGCAGGCTGCTGTGTTTCTTTAGCAGGTTCAGGCTCTGCTTTTTGTGGCATAAGCTCTCTTATTTCATCCTGATGCTCTTCATAATATTTGAGTATACTGCTTCCGTCATCATACTTATTAAGATATGTCATAAGCACTATATCAATATCCCTGTATTCCATCTCAGAATAATTGTTTTTTACATTTATGCCGTATTCCTTAAGTAATTCTGTTAATGCCTTACTTGTTATATTTAAATTTTTTGCTATTTCGTGTACTTTAGGCATAATCACTCACCCCCGTTAATATTTGCTTTAATACTGTTTTCTATACTGTTTGCCAATCCCTCGTCGCACACTGCACAAACCGCACAGTAGGATTTTCCGATTGCATGGCCGAGACTGTCCTTTGTTCCGTATATATAATACGGTACCTCATAGTATGTGCAACTGTCGCCAATTGCCTTTGCCGTATTCTTACCCGTATCCTCTGCAAGTATTATAATACAGGCATCGCCGTACCTTACGGCATCTCTTGCAAGGGCTTCGCCGCTTATAAGCTTACCTGCCTTTTTCGATAAAGACAGCATTTGCATAACTTTATCCATACAAATCACTCCCCTGAATTTATAAATGCGGTAAGCTGGCTGTAAATAACTTCGCCAACCTCGGATTTCAAGCCTCGTTGCAGGCTTTTTCGTTTTTGTGCCCCGTTTATGCATTCATCTTTTTTGCATATATACACTCCTCTGCCCCCGAACTTATATTCAAGGTCGGGCTTTGCACCGTTTTCGGTTCTGGCAATGCGTATCAGCTCACTTTTTTGAAAGCGATCTCTGCATACACAGCACATTCTTGTGTTTTTTATATTGCGTGCTATACTAACACCCCATTATTCGTTGCTTTTTATATCTATTTTGTAGCCTGTAAGTCTTGCGGCAAGGCGGGCATTCTGACCCTCTTTACCTATTGCAAGCGAAAGCTGATGGAAAGGTACTATTACATGTGCCTCTTTATTTTCCACATCAACATCAAGGCTTATTACCTCTGCAGGATTTAAGCTTTCTGTAATGAACTCTGCAGGGTTGTCGCTATATTTAACAATATCTATTTTTTCGCCGTTTAATTCATCTACAATATTTTGTACTCTTGTACCTTTCTCACCTATGCAAGCACCGATTGCATCAACATTAGGGTCATGTGATACAACTGCAATTTTGCTTCTTGAGCCTGCTTCTCTTGAAATACTTTTAATTTCAACAATGCCGTCCTGAATTTCAGGTATAAACTCTTTAAACAAATTACCTACAAGCTGAGGTCTTGTTCTTGATACATTAACAAGCGAGCCTTTTGTTGTCTTTTTAACCTCGGTTACATAAACCTTCATTCGTTTATGGAAATCGTAAACCTCACCCGGAACCTGCTCGCTTGGTGCAAGGTAAGCTTCGGTTCTGCCAATATCAAGGAAAATTCTGTCTTTTTCAATTCTTTGAATTACACCGTCTAGGATTTTATTTTCCTTTGCCGAAAACTCCTCGTAAATCATATTTCTTTCTGCTTCTTTAATTTTTTGAAGCACTACCTGCTTTGCAGTCTGTGCCGCAATTCTGCCGAAGTTTGCAGGTGTGTCCTCAATGTTTACAACATCGCCAAGCTGATATTTTGCACTGATGCTCTGTGCATCGTCAAGTGATATTTGGCTCAAGGTATTCTCAACAGTTTCAACAACCTCTTTTTGAATGTATACCTTTACTTTTCCGTTTTTGCGGTCAATATTTACAACAACATTACTCTGTGATGTGTTGTAATTTTTCTTGTACGCAGATACAAGTGCAAGGTCAATAGCCTCGAACACAATCTCTCTGCTTATGTTTTTTTCTTTTTCCAGCTCTGTTATGGCTGTTATAAATTCCTTACTCATAATTTTATAATCATTCCTTTCGTAGTTATTATATTACAACTGCAAGTTTTACCCAAGCCGTTTTATCTTTTTCAATTTCCGAAACAGCGATTTCGCCATCTTTTACAAACATTATTTTATCGTTTTCAAAGCTCACAAGCTCGCCCGATATAATTTTTGAGCCATCCTGTGCCTTATAAAGACCTATATCGATTTTTTTACCCTTAAACCTTTCAAAATCCTCCGCCTTTTTAAGGGGACGGTCAAGCCCCGGCGATGTTACCTCAAGCATATATGCTCCGCTTACAATGTCGCACCTGTCAAGCTCATCGCCAAGTGCACGGCTGACAAGTTCACAATCGTTAATGCCTACTGATTTTTCAGTATCCTCTGGCAAGGTATCAAGTATAACTCTTAAAACATTGTCCGAGCCCTCTTTTTTGTACTCAACCTCATAAATTGTGAGGCCCTGTGCCTTTGCAAGCGGTAATGCCATATCAAAAACCGCTTTTGTGATTTCTGCTTTAGCCAATTTAAAAACTCACCTCATAATGTATAATTATGAGCACAAATTAACACGAAAGAGCGGGTTTAAACCCGCTCTTTGTTAAAATAATATGCTCATCATTAGATATAATACCACATTATTACAAAAAAATCAAGTATTTTTTTAGTTTTTTTAAAATTATATTACAATTGAAATATACACTCAACAAGCCTTTTTATAATATACTTAATCGAAAAAGTCAGAAGCACCTTGATTTTTTTAATAAAACACATTATACTGTATAAGAATAAAGCGAAACAAAGAAAGACGTTGACAGAAAGGATATAAAAATGGAAAACCTGTGGATATTATTTATATTTGCATTCGGTATATTAAAGGGCGCTCGTGAGGGTATGAAAAAAGCCGCTCTAAAAACGAGCGGTTCTGATGAAATTTTGTTTTTTTATACATTAATTGGCTTTATATTCACCCTGCCAAATATTAAATCGGCATTTCAAACAGAGACGATTTTTATTTTTTTTGCCTTTTTAAAGGCTTTGGCGGTAGGCACTGCATGGATTTGCGCCTTTGCCGCACTTAAAAGAATTTCGGTAAGCTTATACGGCATAATGGATTTATCCCGAATGGTTTTTTCGGTGCTTTTAGGCGTATTTGTGCTTGGCGAAACTCTTACATACAAAAAAACAACAGGAATTGTGCTTGTACTGCTTGGCTTGTTTTTACTTAACTTAAAGCGCAATTCCGAAACCCGAAAAATCACCTTTTTTATAATTGTTATGGCTCTTGGAAACAGCTTTTTCAATGCCATATCGGGCACTATGGATAAGGTGCTTATGCAGTATATGAAATCAGAACAATTGCAGTTCTGGTTTATGCTGTTTTTAACCATTATATACGGCATAATTATTTTAGTTAAAAAGGAAAAAATATCCTTTAAAACCTTAAAGACAAACTACTGGATACCCATTATGAGCATATCTCTTATAATAGGCGACAGGCTTTTATTTGAGGCAAACGCAAGCATAGACAGTCAGGTAACCGTTATGACAGTTATAAAACAATGCTCGGTATTTGTAACAGTGCTTATCGGGCGGTTTGCGTTTAAAGAAAAGAACCTTGCCTATAAGCTTATGTGTACAACAATAGTTTTATTGGGAATACTAGCCGCAATACTTTAAAACAGATGAAAAAAATCGTTGACTAAATCAGTTAAATGTAGTATAATTTATATTGACTTTATTAAATAATTTAACAAAGATTTCGGGAGATGATTTTACTATGGCAGAATTACGATTTAATCCAATCACAAAGGACTGGGTGATGATTGCATCGCACCGTCAGAACAGACCGCAGATGCCAAAAGACTGGTGTCCGTTTTGTCCCGGTCCTGATAACGACAAAATACCGGAGCCTTATGAGGTATTAAAATACGATAACGACTTTCCGGCACTTTCGGTTAATCCGCCGGTGCCGGATGATGTTGCTCAGAGTGTTAACGGTATATATCAGACAAAGGAATGTTACGGTAAATGCGAGGTTATACTTTACTCGCCCGACCATACTGCAACTTTGCCGGAACTTAGCTGTGCGCATATAGAAAAGCTTATTAATTTATGGACACAAAGATTTTACGAGCTTTCAAAAGATGAAAAAATAAAATATGTTTTTATATTTGAAAACAGAGGCGAGGCTGTTGGTGTAACTATGCCTCACCCACACGGTCAGATATACGGCTACTCGGTACTTCCAAAAAGAATTGAGCTTGAAGCAGAGTCGGCAAAAGAGCATTACAGCGAGCACAAAAGCTGTATTTTCTGCGATATGGTACAAAGCGAGCTTAATTACAAAGAAAGAGTTATAATTGAAAACGAGCATTTTGTTACATATTTGCCTTTCTATACTGCATACCCTTACGGAGTACAGATTGCATCAAAGGAACACAAGCAGAATTTAACAGAGTTTACCGAAAGCGAGAAAAAGTCTCTTGCCGAAATACTTAAGGCAACAGTCGGCACACTCGACAATCTTTTTGATATGAAATTTCCTTATATGATGTGTATGTATCAAAATCCTGTAAACTGCGGTGAGGATACATCGGCATATTACCATTTCAGAATAGAGTTTTTCCCGCCGATGCGCTCAAAAGACAAAATAAAATTCTGTGCATCAAGTGAAACAGGTGTTTGGGCACACTGTAACCCGACAGCACCTGAAGCTGTGGCAGAGGAGCTTAAAGAAGCATACAAAAAATATCTTTCATCAGACCTTGCAAAAAACTGATATATTTGGTAAAATATAGTTACAATACTTAGCGGAGGTATAAACCGATATGGAATTAAAAGCAATGATTAATGAATTTATAAAGCTTTACGGCGGTGACGAGAGCGATATAAGAGTGTTTCAGTCACCGGGCAGAGTTAACCTTATAGGCGAGCATACCGACTACAACGGCGGTTTTGTTTTTCCTGCCGCACTTACCGTAAAAACTACAATAGCTGTAAGAAAAAGAAACGATAATATAATAAGACTTAAGGCTTGCGACCTTGATACTATAGTTGAAGCAGATATTGAAAAGCTTGATAGCTACCGTGATTTAAAGTGGGGTAATTATCAGCTTGGTATAGCTTATGAAATGAAAAAAGAAGGCTACGATATATGCGGTATGGATATGCTTTACGACGATACCGTTCCTCACGGCAGCGGGCTTTCATCATCAGCGGCAAATGAGGTATCTACCGCACTTTGCATAGCAACATTACATAATGAAAAATTCGGTATAACAGAGCCGATTGATATGGTTGCCCTTGCACTTATAGGTCAGCGTGCCGAAAACGGCTATTGCGGAGTAAACTGTGGTATTATGGACCAGTTTGCATCGGCAATGGGTAAAAAGGACTGTGCTATTTTCTTAAAATGCGACGATTTAACATACAAATATGTTCCCCTTGCACTTGAAGGCAAGAAAATAGTAATATCCAACACCAAGAAAAAACACGCACTCGGCGCATCAAAGTATAACGAAAGAAGAAGCGAGTGCGAAAAAGGCTTTGAAATGCTTCACTCTGTATTGCCTGATAAAACCTGTTTGGGTGAAATATCGGTTGAGGAATTTGAGGCAAACAAAAGCGTAATTACTGATAAAATTGTTTTAAAAAGAGTTCGCCATGTTATATATGAGGACGACAGAGTTTTGCGCTCGATTGATGAGCTTGAAGCAGGCAACATCGAGGAATTCGGCAGACTTATGAACGCATCGCACGATTCGCTCAAAGACGACTACGAGGTAACCTGCTTTGAACTTGACACAATGGTAGACGAGGCAAGAAAAATAGATGGTGTAATAGGCACAAGAATGACAGGTGCAGGCTTTGGCGGATGCACAGTAAGCATTGTTAAAGAGGATGCGGTTGATGAGTTTATAAAAACCGTTGGAGCAAATTACGAGGCAAAAACGGGACTCAAACCCGAATTTTATGTATCGGAAATAGGCAATGGCGGTATGGAAATCAAACTTTAAGGAGAACTTTTTATGAAAATAGTTGTAGCAACAAACAATAAAGGGAAGGTACGGGAAATAAAGGATATACTTGATGGCTACGAGGTAGTAAGCCAGAGCGAGCTTGGCATTTATATAGATGCCGAGGAAACAGGCACAACCTTTGCCGAAAACGCACTTATTAAAGCAAGAGCCATAAAGGAATTAACAAAAGACTGTGCCATAATAGCCGACGATTCGGGCTTAGTGGTTGATGCACTTGGCGGTGACCCGGGACTTTATTCATCACGCTACGCAGGTGAGGGATGCACCCCCGACCAATGTATAGATAAGCTACTTGAAAACCTTAAAAATGTGCACGACAGCCAAAGAGATGCATATTTTATAAGTGTAATTGCACTTATTATGCCCGACGGAAAAGAATACACATTCGAGGGCAGATGCAACGGAAGCATAGCACACGAGCGTCATGGCGACGGCGGATTTGGTTATGACCCTGTATTTTATATAAAGGAGCATAAAAAAACATTTTCAGAGCTGGGCGACAGTGTTAAAAACACATTAAGCCACAGATATAAAGCACTTGTTAAAGTAAAGGAATTTCTTAATAAAATATAATAAAACCAATCGGGTTGCGCAAAAATGTGCAACCCGATTTTTTGTTTATTATCTGATATTAAAAAATGCATCCTTACCTGCATATTTCGCTATATCGCCAAGCTCCTCTTCAATGCGCAAAAGCTGATTGTATTTTGCTGTTCTGTCCGACCTTGCCGGCGCACCTGTTTTAATTTGCCCTGCATTTACCGCAATGGCAATATCGGCAATTGTGGTATCCTCCGTTTCGCCGGAGCGGTGCGATATAACCGAGGTGTAGCCTGCCCTTGATGCAGTTTGTATTGCAGATAATGTTTCGGTAAGTGTACCTATCTGGTTTACCTTTATTAAAACTGAGTTGGCGGTATTTCGTTCAATACCCGTACTTAACCTTTCAGTATTGGTTACAAAAAGGTCGTCACCCACAAGCTGAACTTTTTTGCCAAGCCTTTGAGTAAGCAAATCCCAACTGTTCCAGTCCTCCTCGCCAACTCCGTCCTCAATGGATATTATGGGGTAGCGCTTGCATAAATCCTCCCAGTAGTTTACAAGCTCCTCGCCCGTAAACTTAAGCTTTGATTTTGGCTGTGTGTAACCGCCATCCTCGTCTGCCCATTCGCTCGATGCGGCATCTATTGCAATTTTAAAGTCGGTTTCGGTGTTATAACCCGCCTCGCCTATTGCCTCGCAAATAACTTTAATTGCCTCCTCGTCACATTCAAGCTCCGGAGCAAAGCCGCCCTCGTCACCAACTGCTGTGGAAAGCCCCTTTTTTGCAAGTACCGATTTTAATTTATGATAAACATTACAGCACATCTCTATGGCATTTTTCATACTTTTTGCGCCGACGGGCATTATCATAAATTCCTGAATATCCACACTGTTATCTGCATGCGCTCCGCCGTTTAATATATTCATCATAGGTACAGGAAGTGTATTTGCAAAAGTACCCCCTATATACTGGTAAAGCCCCACACCCAAAGCCTTTGCCGCCGCTTTGGCACAAGCAAGCGATACCGAAAGTATTGCATTCGCTCCAAGCTTTTCCTTGTTTTTTGTGCCGTCAAGCTCAATCATACACATATCTATTTTTTGCTGGTCTAATACATTCATACCAACAAGCTTTGGCGCAATGGTTTTATTTACACTTTCAACCGCATCTGAAACGCCTTTTCCGTTAAACCGGTTTTTATCACCATCGCGTTTTTCGTGTGCCTCGTATATGCCTGTGGAAGCTCCGCTTGGCACAGATGCTCTGCCTATATATCCGTTTTCGGTTATAACCTCTGCCTCGACTGTTGGAAAACCTCTTGAGTCGAGAATTTCTCTTGCAAAAACATCAATTATTTCTATATACTGCTTCATTTTCTATCCCCTTTTTATTTTTTTATAAAAATATTTTTGGCGATTATTTAAATTTTTATACCAAGTTATATAAAATCACCTAAAATTTGTTATAATTTTGTATGTACAGTATTTGACATAACGTTAAATTTAATGTATAATAATATGTTAGTAATATATATGAATTTATTTTTATAAAAAAAGGGCGTACTTTATATGATAACAAGCAAACAGAGAGCTTTTTTAAGAGGGCTTGCAAACAATAAAAATTCTACTTTTCAGATAGGCAAGGGAGGAGTAAACGATACTCAGATTGAGCTTATTAACGCTGCACTTGAAAAGCACGAAATTGTAAAAATCCATGTGCTTGAAAATGCTTTAGCGGATGCACGCAGTGTATGCGATGAGGTTTCGGCTTTAACGGGTGCAGAGCAAGTGCAGGTTATAGGAAGCCGTTTTGTGCTTTATAAAGAATCGAAAGAAAACAAAACGATAGATTTAAAAAACTTAAAGATTATCGAAAAGCCAAAGCCGGTTCAAAAAACAACCTCACCCCAAAAAGAAGCACCAAAAAAATGGGTTAAGGATTATAAGTTTTCTGACAAAAAACAAAAAGGTAAAAAAACAGACGGCAGAAAGAATTTCAAAAAATCTAACGGCAGGTAGTGCTTTATGAAAATAGGTATTTTCGGAGGTTCTTTTGACCCCGTGCACAATGCCCATATAAATATGGCAAAATGTGCTATGGAGCAATCAGGACTTGACAGAGTAATATTTGTACCAAACGGTAATCCGCCTCATAAAACAGAGCTTATGGCAGAAAGTACACAAAGACTTGATATGCTAAAGCTTGCAACTTACGGAATATCGGGCTTTGAGGTTTCGGATTATGAGATAAAAAAAGAAAATTTGTGTTATACTGTTGATACAATGAGATATTTTAAAAAAATATATCCCGATGCAACACTAATGTTTATAGTCGGCGCAGACTCGCTTGACTATATACACAAGTGGAACAGAGCCGACGAGCTTAAAAGTGAAAACACTTTTATAGCAGTAAACCGAAGCTTTACACAGGACTATGATTTTGAGGACAATGTGCTTAAATGCCGAAGCTCAGGCTGGAACATTGTAACGGCTGATATGCCGTTTATGGATGTATCGTCAACAAAAATAAGAGCGTTGGCTGAAATGGGACAAGATGTATCAGAGTATGTACCCAAAAAAGTTGCACAGTATATAAAAGAAAAGAAAGTATACCTTAAGTAAGAAATATCACTTAAGTAAGGAGTGCGCAAATGACAATTGATGAAATGACATCAAAATTAAAGAACGAACTGCTTGAAAAACGGTTTATACATTCAATCGGCGTAATGGAAATGGCAGTTAAAATGGCACAGCATTACGGAGCAGATGTAAAAAAAGCACAAATTGCAGGGCTTTTGCACGATTGCGCTAAAAACCTGTCAAAAGATGAGCTTTTTGAAAAATGTGAGCTTTATAACATTGAGCTTGACGAGGTTATGAGAATTTCTCACGGGCTTGTGCATGGGCTTGTGGGAGCAGAAATAGCAAAAAGGGAATATGGGGTTGACGATGATGAAATTTATGATGCAATCTATTACCACACCGTAGGCAAACCCGATATGAGCCTTTTAACACAAATTATTTATATAGCTGACGCTATAGAGGAAAACAGAGTATATGACGGAGTGGAACGAATACGCACTCTTGCCTTTGAAAATATTGACAGAGCGCTTGTTTCGCAAATAGACTCCACAATAAAATCCGTACTTTCAAAGGGCGGAATGTTACATACGGCAACGGTTAATACCAGAAATTACTATTTAAGGAAGATCAGATAATGAAAAAGAATAAAAAGCCATATTCATTTTTAAGACTAACTTTAATATTTACGCTGATTTTTGCAGTAATTGCAACAGCGGGGTTTTCTGTCGCAATCAATATGATGGACGGAAGGTTTTTAGGATATAATTTAAAAGGCAGTGAGGAAAAAGCATATCTAAACTGTATGTTTTTGGGCGTTGATAAGGATGGCTACCGCACGGATGTTATAATATTCGGCCAGCTTAATTTGCTTAACAATACCATAAATTTATTGCAGATACCGCGTGACACATACATTGCAAATAACGGCAGATACGATAAAAAAATAAACTCGGCATACTCTCATGAAAAAGAGCAAACCGTTTTTAAAGAGGTAAATAAGCTATTAGGCGTTGAAGTTGAAAAGTATGTGCTTGTAGATACCGCGGGTTTTAGAAAAATAATAGATGCAATGGGCGGTGTAAATTACGATGTACCCATTAATATGAATTACGACGACCCTGTTCAGGATTTGCACATACACCTTGAAAAGGGCTATCAGCTTCTTGACGGCGATAAAGCAGAGCAGTTTGTGCGTTTCAGGCAGAATAATAACGGCACAGGCTACGCAAGGGGCGATATTGAAAGAATTGAAGCACAGCAGGGCTTTATACGTGCCGCTATCAAACAGCTTTTCAGTATAACAAATGCATTTAAACTGCCAAAGGTTGTAGCAGAGTTTTCGGATATGATAGAAACCAACTTTACAGCATCGGAAATGCTTGCTTATGCAACCTATGTGTTAAAGGTAAATATGAATTCCATAAATATTATGGCACTTGAGGGACAGGCTGAATACAGAGGCGGTGTATCGTACTTTGTTGCAGACGAACAGAAAAACAAAGCTTTAATACAAAACTATTTTACACCGGGCTCGGAAACAGTAAATACATTAGAGCTTGAAATAAACAACAAAATTGTAGGAGCTGACAGCGAGGAGTATTCTGCTGATGACGATATACTACCCGAAAGCTCACTGCTCAACAGCTTTATAGGTATAGATATTATAGATGCCTCAGGCGGATATGCAGATATTGATAATATAGAACAGGACCTTAAAATATATAATTACAGAGTAAAAAATGTAGAGCAGACTCACGATTTGGTTTACGACAAAACAAAAGTTGTTGCCAAGAAAAGCAACGGCAACGGCGATAAAATAGCAAACCTTCTGGGCACAAACTTTTATGTGCTCAATCCTGAAAAGGAAGGCCCTGAAATTACAATAATAGTGGGAAAGGATATGGAGGATTATTAATATATGAATTCAAAGGAATTAATGGAGTTTGCCGTTAAATGCGCAGACAGCAAAAAAGCAAGAGATATAAAAGTGCTTGATGTATCAAACCTTACAACACTTGCCGATTATTTTATAATATTTCACGGCGGTGTTGCAAATCACCTGAAGGCAATGGCAGATGAAATAGAGGAAAAACTGCTTGAAAAAGATGTGAAGCCTTATTCTGTTGAGGGCTACAACACAGGCGAATGGGTGCTTATGGATTACAGCGATGTAATAATAAATATATTCAGTGAAAAAGCAAGAGAGTTTTACGATATAGAACAACTGTGGGCAGATGCCGTACAGGTTGATATAGAACATTTAATTGATTAGGAGTGTGTTTAAAATGAATTACGATTTTACAAAAATAGAGGCAAAATGGCAAAAAAACTGGGCTGATACCAATGCCTTTAAAACAGTGATGGATAAATCAAAGCCCAAATACTACGCACTTGAAATGTTTCCTTACCCATCGGGTAACCTTCACATGGGCCATGTGCGTAACTACTCAATAGGCGATGTTGTTGCCCGTTTCAAAACAATGAACGGCTACAACGTACTCCACCCAATGGGATGGGACTCTTTTGGTCTGCCCGCGGAAAATGCAGCTATTAAACACGGCGCATCACCTGCAAAATGGACAACCGAAAACATTGCAAATATGAGAGAACAGCTTAAATCTATGGGCATAAGCTATGACTGGGACAGAGAGGTTGCCACATGTATGCCTGATTATTATAAATGGACACAGTGGATGTTCCTCCAGCTTTATAACAGAGGTCTCGCATATAAGAAAAAACAGTATGTAAACTGGTGTCCGTCTTGCCAGACAGTTCTTGCAAACGAGCAGGTTGTAAACGGCAAATGCGAAAGATGTAAAGCCGATGTTGGCAAAAAAGACCTTGAACAGTGGTTCTTTAAAATTACAGATTATGCCGACAGACTTTTAAAAGATATTGATAAGTTAGATGGCTGGCCCGATAAAGTTAAAACCATGCAGGCTAACTGGATTGGCAAAAGCACAGGTGCAGAGGTAAACTTTAAGCTTGATGGCACAGACGAAAACCTTACCGTATACACAACACGCCCCGATACTCTTTATGGCGTAACCTTTATGGTAATGGCACCTGAAAGTCCGCTTACCGAAAATATAATCAAAGGAAGCGAAACCGAAGCTCAGTGCAGAGAATTTATCAAAAAAATTCAGCACTTAAACGATATAGAGCGTAATTCTACTGACCTTGAAAAAGAGGGCGTATTTACAGGCAAGTACGTAATCAACCCCTTAACAGGCGACAGAATACCCCTTTACCTTGCAAATTATGTATTGCTTGACTACGGCACAGGCGTTGTAATGGCAGTACCTGCACACGACCAGCGTGACTTTGACTTTGCGCGCAAATATAATCTGCCTGTAAAGGTTGTAATTACACCCGACGGCAGTAATATGGACGGCGATACCCTTGATGCCGCTTTTGAAGCAGAGGGTATTATGGTAAATTCCGATAAATTTACAGGCATGGGCAACCGTGATGCACTTAAAGAGATTATAGCGTACCTTAAAGAGCAGAAAATCGGCGAGCCTAAAACAAACTTCAAACTCCGTGACTGGCTTATTTCACGTCAGAGATACTGGGGTGCACCGATACCTGTTATATACTGCGAGGACTGTGGCGCTGTTGCAGTACCTGAAAAAGATTTGCCGGTTATGCTTCCTGTTGATGTTGAATTTACAGGTCTTGGCGAATCGCCTCTTACAACAAGCAAAACATTTTTGAATGCTCCTTGTCCGAAATGCGGTAAAATGGGCAGACGAGAAACAGATACAATGGATACATTTGTATGCTCATCATGGTATTTTATGAGATACTGCGACCCTAAAAATGCAGATGCACCGTTCTCGAAAGAGGCTCTTGATTACTGGATGGGCGTAGACCAGTACATAGGCGGAGTTGAGCACGCAATACTTCACCTTTTGTATTCCCGTTTCTTTACAAAGGCGCTTTACGATATGGGCTATGTATCGGTAGAGGAGCCGTTTGATAACCTGCTTACACAAGGTATGGTATTAAAAGACGGCACAAAAATGAGTAAATCATTAGGTAATGTAGTAAGCCCTGAGGAAATTATTAATAAATACGGTGCTGACACTGCAAGACTGTTTATTTTATTTGCCGCACCTCCTGAAAGAGATTTGGAGTGGAGCGATACTGCCGTTGAAGGCTCATATAGGTTCTTAAACAGAGTATTCCGCTTTGTTGACGATAACAAAGACAGAATTAAGCATAATTCAACATACGATGTTCAAAGCCTTACAGCAGACGATAAAGAGTTAAGATATGTGCTTAACTACACCAAGAAAAAAGGCACAGACGATATATCCGTAAGATTTAACTTTAATACCTGCATAAGCGGTATTATGGAGCTTGTAAATGCACTTTATGCATATAAGGGCACAAACGATGCACTTGTATCGGAAGCAGTACACGACCTTATAATTATGCTTGCTCCATTTGTACCTCACATTACCGAGGAGCTTTGGCAAATGATTGGCGGAGAGGGCAGCGTGCATAAACAGGCTTGGGTAACCTACGACGAAAATGCTCTTGTTAAAGACGAGGTTGAAATTGTTTTACAGATTAACGGCAAAATAAAGGATAAAATTTTGGTTGCAACAGGACTTAGCGATGATGAAATTAAACAAGTTGTGCTTGAAAACGAAAAAATATCAACATTAACCGAGGGTAAAACCATAGTTAAGGTAATTGTTGTTAAAGGTAAGCTTGTAAATATTGTTGTAAAATAATTTTACATTATGATAAAGGCTGTGATGTTATAATGAATACAAAAATTACTGTAATAAACGAAACAACTTTAAAGTTAACCGAGAATTTTAAAAACTCGCAAATGCTTATAAACGATAACGGCAAACATCTCCCAAGCCGTAAGGCTATTATAGATTTATTAAAGCAAATAAGACGGGTAATTTTTCCGGGATATTTTAACGATGAGGTTGTGCTTTCAGATACACCCGAATACTATGTAGGCAATATGCTTGCAAATGTGTACAAAAGCTTAAAAGAGCAGGTAACCCTTGCGCTTATGTATGAAAACAGCAAAGGCGAGGATAAGGAAATTATAGAAAAAAGAGCCGACTGCATTTGCTCAGGCTTTTTCGGTCAGCTACCAAACCTGCAGTTGCTTTTACTAAAAGATGTTCAGGCGGCATTTAACGGAGACCCTGCGGCAAACAGTATGGAGGAAATAATATTTTCCTACCCGGGCTTGTTTGCAATTTATGTGTACAGAATAGCGCATATACTTTATCAGAGCAATGTGCCGTTTATACCAAGAATTATGACAGAGTATGCACATGGCAAAACAGGCATTGATATTAACTCCGGTGCTGTAATTGGCGAGTATTTCTTTATAGATCACGGTACAGGCATAGTAATTGGCGAAACCTGCGTTATAGGAAACAATGTAAAAATTTATCAGGGTGTTACACTTGGTGCACTTTCTACAAGAAGCGGTCAGCTTTTAAAAGGTGTAAAAAGACATCCGACCATTTGCGATAATGTAACAATTTATTCGGGTGCAACCGTGCTTGGCGGTGAAACCGTAATAGGCGAAAATGTTATAATAGGCGGTAACTGCTTTATAACAGAATCTATTGCACCGTGCACAAAGGTAAGTGCAAAGCCGCCCGAACTGATAATTAAAAATCCAAAACCTGCCGATAATAAGGGCAACTGTTGGGAAATATAAACTTAAAAAGCCGTCACAATTGCGTGACGGCTTTCTGCATATATTAATTTTATAATATAAAACAACATTAACATAATTGGCTGATGTTACATTTATCGTATATTGATACTTTGAAGTAACTCCTTGAAGCTTTTAATTATGTGGGGTACTTACCGGCGTACCCCACACCCCGCCCTCTCCGCCACGCTTCGATTTAACCGCAAAAACTGTTACGCAAATTTTATAAAATGGTGCAAAGCTGTCGCTTCCTCCATTTTATAAAATTTGCTTCATAGTTTTTTACTGTTTAAATCTAGCTATGCGGATTTTTGCGCTCGTTATCAGATTATTTTAAAATAAGTATTGTTGTCGTATTTTGTTATACTTATATAAAATTTTTAAGAACATTAACACCAGAAATGATTTTTAAGGGGTAATACCCAAACAGCGTCGTGTGGTTTTTGAGGGCGAATATCATCGTAGCGCCCTTGCATCCGTTTTATTGTTTGGTCATTTTTTCCTGCTTTACCTTATGGTCTATTATGTTTCTTGATGCAAGTTCTTTTAAAATATCCTCTACCTCAATGCCTGCTTCAAGCATAAGCACTAAGGTATGGTATACCAAATCGGATATTTCGTAAATGGTTTCCGCCTTATCCTTATCCTTGGCAGCTATAATAACTTCGGTGCACTCCTCGCCAACCTTTTTTAATATTTTGTCAAGACCTTTCTGGAAAAGGTATGTAGTGTACGAACCCTCAGGCATATCTTTGTTTCTGCC
>JAZSPJ010000185.1:0-2391 GCA_045537365.1 Clostridia bacterium | reverse complement strand
TGCTTTACCCTGAAAATTACCGTTATTTATCCGATCTTTTGAGCTATGTGGCAATAGGCGCACGCTCGGTTGAAAATCAGCAGCACCGCCTCACTGCAAGCGGAATATCCATACCAGTTGGTATGAAAAACCCCACAGGCGGAGATATATCGGTTATGATGAACTCTATTACTGCCGCACAACATTCACATACATTTATATATCGTGGATGGGAGGTTACAAGTGACGGTAACCCTTATGCTCACGCGATATTAAGGGGTTATGTAAATAAACACGGGCAGTCCCTTCCTAATTATCATTACGAGGACCTTATTCACCTGTGCGAGTCGTATGAGGGCAAAAACCTTGTAAATCCTGCAGTAATTGTAGACACAAATCACGCCAATTCAGGCAAGCAGTATCTTGAACAAACCAGAATTGCCAAAGAGGTTTTGCATAGCTGCCGACATAACAGCGACATTAAAAAGCTTGTAAAAGGCTTTATGATAGAAAGCTATATAGAGGACGGCGCTCAAAAGCCTGACGGCGGAGTTTACGGTAAATCTATTACCGATCCGTGCCTTGGCTGGGATAAAACTGAAAAATTAATTATGGATATTGCAGATTTGCTTTAATTTTTTGAAAAAAGTTACAGAATAATCACCTCTTAAATTATGAAAAATAATTATGAGGTGATTTTTTTATGAAAGAAAACAAAGACAACAGCAAGCCTTTAAATCCTGAAATTTTAAGAGAAAGAAGCGAAAAAATAAAATCGGATAATCTTTATAATGACGACGACATGCCTCTTAATTTGTTCCCCGGTGCTATTTTGGGAGGTGTGGCATCGGCGACCGATAGCACGGGTTTAATGCAAAATGTTGCAGTTACCCCAGCTATGATAGATGCCTATGATGAGCTTTACAGTTACAGAAAGAAACTGCCCGATACCGCAAGGGAATAAAAAACCGAATTAAAAAAAGTGGCTGAAAAACAGCCACTTTAAATTATTTTAAATCCGGTGTATACTTAAACTGATGCCCTTTAGCCGGATTCTTTTCAACCTTTTTCATAAAGCTTGAGTCAATAAGTATCCAGTCCTCGGTATATATTTTGTGTTTTTCATACTCTACATCATCGCATCTGAGCTGATTTTCAATATCGTTAATTATATCGTCAATTTCGCCATATTTTTTAAGCTGTTTGTATGTTGGTGTAAGCTTGGGGTTTTTAAAATATAAAATTGCTTTTATAAATAAGAATAAAGCTAAAATCAAAAATATAGCAATTGTACCAAGCACAGTATATTCCATACCCATTTCAAGCTTTCGGGTATCCAGCATATATTCATTTATATTGAGCTCTGCGCCGTCATTAAGATTTTTTGCCAAATCGTTTAAAATTATTTTGGAAGGCTTTGTAAGTACTCCCTCAATCTGACTTAAGCTTTTTACATCAAGACTTGCAGGGGCAAGTATCAAAAAACTTGTGCCTTCTGTTTCTGCAATATGAACATACATACTGTCTACCATTTTTGTTTTGTTGCCAATTTGTATATCCTCTTTAAATACAACAGCATTTTCGGTTTTTATATTCGCTTTAACCAAAAAACGGTATTTGTTGTTTTGCCAGTAAGATGCATCTTTAATTGCAAAATCGTTGATATAATAATCCATATCGTTTTTGTTTGCCTCATAATCGCCATCTAAGCTTATGCTGCTTGTTTCGCTTAAAAACAGTTGTGCATCCAGTGGGCTTGCACCCTCAAAAAATGTTTTTACATAATACGGGCAATTTACTGTAAAAAAGCCTGCAAGCACAAAAAATATTATGGCAAGCGCCAGAACCTTAATGCGTCCTTTATTCATGCTTTTATAAAGTACACCTTTATTGGTCATTTGTTTCATCTCCGTTAGTTTTCAAATATTCGTTGTAAACATCTCTTTTTGATAAACCTCTTGCTCTTGCAACTTGTTTGTACGCCTCTTTTTTATCTATACCCTGCCCTATTAACATATTAACATGGTCTGTAAGGCTGATGCTTTCAAAAGCCGAGCGTGTTTCCTCCTCAATTTTATTAATATCCTTCCCTGCCACCACAATTACATACTCGCCCTTTGGATAATTGGTGCTGTAATATTCAATTGCTTCACTTATTGTGGTTTTTACACATTCCTCATGTATCTTGGTAAGCTCACGCACAAGGCTTATGCTTCTGTCGCCCAAATACTTGTATAAATCGTTTAATGTACGTGTAAGCTTGTGCGGTGCTTCATGAAAAATAAGTGTTCTGGTATCGCTTGCAATTTCCTTTAAATGCTCGTCACGGCTCTTTTTGTTCATAGATAAAAAGCCCTCAAAGCTAAAGCGCTGTGTGTTTTGTCCCGATATAATAAGGGCATTTACAAGTGC
>JAZSPJ010000063.1:0-6704 GCA_045537365.1 Clostridia bacterium | reverse complement strand
GATACTCTGCCGAGTTATCGTTTATACTCTTTTCAAGAAATTCTGCAAATCCATCTTCAAGCTCATCTATAAAATCAGGTGTTACACCCCACATATTCATAGATACTCTTGCATTTTCGTCGAGTATAGTTTTTGTGCCGTCAGGGTTTGATACACAAGCACCCCCATCGGGAGTTTTTGCAATATTTTTTGTTTCAACAACACCTGTTAAAAAACCGTTTTCATTCTCTTTACATATACCCCTTGTTACAACGCCGTTATCTGAAAGGGTATTTTTAAGTATAAAGCCTGCCATACAAAAGCTGTATTTTTTATCTCCTTTATGCTCGCCTGTTAAATAACCGTGCACCTTTTTATAAGCATCCTTTCCGTAATAATCGTCAGCATTAATAATGGCAAAAGGCTCGCCTACCACACCCTTGCAGGCGAGTATTGCCTGCCCTGTACCCCAAGGTTTTGTGCGGCTTTCGGGCTTTTTAAAGCCTTTTGGCAAATCATCTGATTCCTGATAAACATACTCAACCTCGCACAGCTTTTCTATGCGTTTTCCTATAATTTCCTTAAAATCAGCCTCAAGGTCGTGTCTTATTATAAATACAATTTTATTAAAGCCTGCCTCCAGTGCATCATGTATGGAATAATCCATAATAATTTCGCCGTTTCCGCCTACTGCTGCAAGCTGTTTTATGCCTCCGCCGTACCGTGAGCCGATACCTGCCGCCATAATTACAAGTGTCGTTTTCATAAAATTTATTCTCCTTTACATATAGTTTTTTAAAGAGTCGTACAAGAACTTTTTAAAATCGTCCTTAACGCTTTTTGGCTCTAATATTACTGCTCTTTTTCCAAAGCTTGCCACCCACGACATAAACTGCGGGCTTACAGCAACATTTACAATAGCCTTAAAGCTGTCAATGCCGCTTGCTTTAAGTATGGGGGTATCCATACCAAAGCGGTCAAGCACAACGCCCACTAACGATTTATCAAACTGAATTTCAACCCTTTGTGTTTCGCCCGAGTACATAGAAAACATTGTTTTTGTATAATTTGCAAGGTTAAATTCCTCATCAGGCAAAACCCTTTTTTCATTTGTAAGATTAATGCTTTCCATTTTATCTACCCTGTAATGCACATAGTTTTCGTGTTTTTCGTTATATGCAATCAGGTAGTAGTTTTCATCGTCCCAGCAAAGGGCTACGGGCGATTCATTATACAAAGCGCCATCCTTTCTATACTGTTTTTGTTTATCTATGGTATACTCAAAATACTTAAAGGTGATTTTACTGTTACTGCTTATTGCCTCGTGCAGGCGGTCAACATTAAAATAAATATGCTCGTTCAATGTTTTTGCCCTGTTATATACATAAACCTGACGGTTTAGCTTTTCGGCATCGTAGCGTGATGTAAGCATACCTATTTTTTTAATAAGCTGCATACTCTTTTTCTCGGTAATGAATTTGGCACTCTGCACCGAGTCAACCAGCAACTTAAGCTCCGGCAATTCAAACTCGCGGCTTGCCATAAAATATTGGTTAGACCTACTCCTTACAGTACATATATCTGCACCAAAGGCTATAAGTGCCTCAATATCGTCGTAAATACTTTTTCTCTCGGCACCTACGCCCATTGCCTCAAGCTTTGATATAAGCTCGTTTACGGTTATTGGATTATCCTCGTTGGTTTCCTCGGAAAGTATTTTGTAAATATACATTAATTTAAGTTTCTGATTTGATTGCTTACTCATTCAAACCACCTCATGTTTTTGTTGATATGTACGAAATTTCGTACAACTCAATTATAGCATTAAATGTAAAATTAGTCAAATATTATTTTAAAAATTAATCCTGTGCTTTTATTAATCTGCCAAAGCCCGCATTCTGTACGCAATCCTGTCCTGCTTCGGTCAGCATAAACTCTGCCATTTTGCGTGCCGGGCTATCCTCCGGTGTATCGGCTCTCAAAACAATATAGGTATTATTTGAAAGCGGATATGAGCCGTTGGCAATTGTTTCATCGCTTGGCGCAACCCCGTCAATTGCAAGGAGCTTTAAATTATTATGCACATCATAAAACATATCCATATTATGATAATAGTAATAAATACTGTAACCAAGGCCATAGCCTAATGGATTTTCGGTTTTTGCCGCCATAACATCTGTAAGCACATTTGACATTGTGTATGATGTTTCCTTTTGCACCTCCGGATGAATTTCACTGCCGTTTAAAAAGTGTTTTTCCATTTGTGCGTGGCTACCGCTGTCGTTATTACGGCAATATGGATACAAAAGTGCATCGCTTCCGCCAATTTCTTTCCAGTTATCATAAGCATCGTTTACATAAATATCAGAAATTTGTTCTTTACTTAAATTTGTGGCTGGGTTTTCTTTATTGGTAAAGAAAATCATAGCATCGTATGCAATTGGTATCAGCTCAAGCTCAACGCCCTTTTCCTCTGCCATTTTAAGTATGTCGCTTGAAGGATAAACCGATGCAAAAAGCATATCAACCTCACCATTTATAAGGCGCTGATACGATGCGTGGCTTTTTGAATGTTTTACAGGGAATTTGCTGTGTGATGGACCATTTAAAAACAATGCTCCGTATACCGCCTGTGTAAATGGATATGTTGATGTAGAGCCGTCAATTGTGGGCATATCTTTATTAAAGCCGTAACTAACCGCCAAATCTGATGCATAAAGCTGACAAGTCTTTGATACAGAATCAAGTATATCTGCAACATCAAACCTTGATGCAGGTTTTTGCGGATTTAAAACACGGTACGGATTTTCGGAATCTGTATCGTCATAATCCGACGCATAGCAAGAGCCTATATATTCATAAGCATCCCTTGCCCAATCAGAAATACTATCTTTATCGCCTATATTTTCAACAATCCTCGGCGGGCATCTTAAGCCTGCATATTTTAATGCCCTTACTGCCATAACCGTCATTTCCTCCCTTGTAATATTTCTTTCGGGAGCAAATGTTGTATCGCTGTCGCCTAACACAATTCCGCATTTATGTGCCTTCATAACTGTTGGATAGTACCAGTCGTTTAATTTCACATCATCAAAGCTATGTGTATAATTTTCGGTTTGGGTTTTACCAAGACCAATAAAGCGCATTACCATTGCTGTTGCCTCGGCACGGGTTACATTATCAAACGGCTTTGCCTCTCCATTTTCATTGCCCATAATAACACCTGTGCGGGATAACTGCGATAGTACATAAAACTCATAATTAGCAGGATTATAGTCGGTAAACTGAATTTCGTCAGGCACAAAAGCCTCTATTTCTCTATCCGCATTTACGCTTGGAATTGTTGCGTAAACATATCCGTTATAATACTGAGATAAGGTAATTGCCTCGCCCGAATCCTTATACCTTGCAACCGTGCGCCAATTGTCGTTATCCTTTATAGTATCAGGAAACGGTATTTTAACAACTGTAAATGCAGCTGCACCTGTGTCGCTTTCTGTTGCATTAGAAACCAGCGAAACCGACAACACCATAGCCACCACAAGAACCATTGATAAGAATTTTTTCATAAAGCTTACCCCCTTAATTATTATCACTCTGCTCTTTCAAACATCAATATATAAACACTTGATTCCGTATCATAAATCCCCTTTATATCAGAGGTGATTTTAAGGGGCTTCATATTGTTTACAATATCTATTCTTTTTTCATCCTCTGTGTAAAACGCCCAACTTGGATGAAGTGTTTGACTGTCATCATAAAACATATCGGCATTTTTAACCCTTACCTCTGCCCCATTATAAACTTCGTATACGGCATATTCCCAGCTTTGAAAGCCGTCGCTTGCGGTTTTGGTTTTTGTTTTACCTACATTTGTAACTTCTATCTGTAAATCATTAAAAGCGAACTGATATGTAGTTCCTTTATTATTTTGTTTACTGTCGGCATAGCCCACAGCATCAAATATATCTTTTTTAAAGCTTTTTTCATCCTTTATTTTATATTCAAAACCCGAGCCGTCGTGACAATAGGTATCCTTACCTATTACTATTTCCTTTAAACCATTATTTGTGCGAATAACAATACTTATTTGCACATTTTTCATTGCATAGCCGTTGTGTTTAGTAAGCGATATCCTTTGTTTATATCCCGAAATACATTCTATAATTTTATCGGGTGAAAAGTGTATATCCTCAAGCTCGCTTTTGTCATCGCCATAATTAAAATTTGCCTGAACCCTCACTACCTCCTCAATGCCCGAATCCGCAATGGGACGGGGCACAAGTAGCCAAGTTGCAACCACAGCAACTAAAATTAAAATAATTATTGTATTTTTTAACCTTTTTACTTTTTTCATATATAGCCATCTCCCAATTTAAGCTTTAGCTTTGCTTATTATGCAGTTACTCTGAAGTATCAGTAATAAGCAACGGCTCTGCCGAACTTTGCAAAGGCTTTATTACATCGGTTTTTAAATCTATTTCATAATCTACATCGTAATGCAAATAAACTTTCTCATTTTCTCTATCTATTTTAACATCTATAAAATCCTTATTGCCGCTGTAACTTACAGATTTAAAACGATTATCATAATCAATGCGTGTGCCGTCTTTTTTATTGATTTTAATTAAGCCATCGGTGCCGCCGTGACTGTTGCCAAAAAACATATACAAAAACATATATTCATCGGTTTCAAAGCTATCCTTAACCGTACTTAAAGTACGATAATTAAAATAATTCATCCAGTCATCCAAAGTAGGTGTAACTTCGCCAGCATCTATAATCATTTTCTCTACTTTATCTGTATAAAAGTAATCCACAGGAGTTTGGATTTCTCTACACGAATATGCACCATTTTCAGGCTCTATTAATAATTCGGCAAATCTGCATCTATATCCAATAATTTCGCCGTTGTATAAAACCTTAATAAAAGTATTATCGGATATTTGCTTTTCGCACAAAATATCTCCGCCCATTAAAGGCGCAGAATGAGGAGTTGCAACCAAAGCTCCGTTATCCTCTTTAAGCACAATATTATACCCCTTATCCTCGAGCATATTGCGCATACTGTACGGATAACGATACATAATTTCAAGAGTTATTGTTCTATCGACAGAATTCCATATAAACTTACCGCCTGTGCTTGAAAAAGTATTATCTGCAGCAAGTTCCTCAAGCGATACAGCCATTTTTCCGTTAAGTGAATATGATGTAAGCTCCCTGCCCCGAAAATATGTTTTTATATCTGTTTTATATATATTACCTATAACCCTGCCCGGCTTTTGACTTTGTGTTTTTGTTGAAGCAACTAAATAATCGGGAGCAAAATCGTCAATAACAAGAGTTCTTAAAGCATCCCAATAGCTAAATTGTGTTGTAATATCCTCAACAATTACAACGGTTTTTCCGCCAATGTTATAGGAGTCTACCCAAACTCCGTTTATGGAAGCTTTTATGTCGGTTGAATAGATTTTACCTACTGCATCGCCATTTGCAGAGTAAGCGCCTGAAAATGTGCAGGCAATTAAAGTTGTTATAAAAACCGATAAAGCTTTTTTAATGGTTTTTTTCATTTAATCTCCCCTCCTAATAGCACTCGTATAATCTTACCATTGTTGCAATTGATTGTTCTACCGTATAAGTACCCTGCGGACTGAATGTACTTTCGGATACACCTTTCATAATATTCATCGCTTTCATACTTGCAACTGATGTATACGCCCAATCGGATATTTCTTTTTCATCATCATACATCTTATTATAGCTTGGTTTTATAATTGTTTTATTACCCAAAAATTCTGCAGTTCTGCACAAAATGGTTGCCGCCTGTTCACGGGTAATAGATTCATCGGGTGCAAATGTTCCGTCGCCCATACCGTATATTATTTCAACAGCAGATAAAAATTTTATCTTATCATCATTGCAATCCGAAAACGACACAGAATTAACCTTTTGTAAAAGCTGTTTTTCATAAATTATATTATCTACCGCCGACCATTGCCCCATTCTTGAATCGCTATATGGCGAAAACTCTGTTGCAACAAGCCGGTAAATTAATTCGCAAAAGTCTTTTCTGGTTATTGGTTTTGTATATTTATCTGTCATT
This sequence comes from Clostridia bacterium, assembly GCA_045537365.1. GTDB lineage: Bacteria > Bacillota > Clostridia > UMGS1810 > UMGS1810 > UMGS1810. Next base: position 619 of record JAZSPJ010000063.1, on the reverse strand, counting down.
TCATAAGGTAGCAAATTGCAAGCTGCAGCTTTCCTGATTTCAGGCTTTGCCCAATCGCTTGCACCATCTGTAACAAGCAAGTCATTAACAGGAAACACCTCTGCATCATCGTAAGTAGCATCTCTTAATGTTCCGGCAAATTCGTTGGATTTTTCTATAATATATTTTTGGGTAAGCTTGTTATCGGCTATTACCAATGCATTTCGACCGTTACCTATATATGGCAAATACCATACATAATTTTTCTTTATTTCACCGTGCGATTCGCAAGGCTCGCCGTATAAACCTGCAATTACTCCTCCATTGGGATATACAATAAAAGATTTTTCCTTATCTTTAGTCCGTAGTTTTACATACCATTCACGGTACACATCGGTATCATAAGGCGCAACTACCCTGTCATAAGGTGCAAAATCCCAATATACTTTAAGCCAATCTTTTAAATCCTCCGGCTCAATATCTGCGCACTTTCCATCATTTCTTACAACAACTGCGCTTTCTATCTGCTCAATATCATTAAGCCCCAATGCATTATGAAACGGCTGTCCCACGGGCATAAAACCATTGTTGTTAAACTCTATTGATATTGTATGACTTTGTGCATCCCACTTGTATGTAC
>JAZSPJ010000014.1:0-1579 GCA_045537365.1 Clostridia bacterium | reverse complement strand
CGATGAAAACCTGTCCTGTGTAACAGAGGCTGATATTATAGTGCCCGATACAATGCCCGATATATTAAAGGTGCTTAAATGCGATATCGACCTTATTAAAACCGACAAAATTGTGCATCAGAACGGTGTGGAATTTTCGGGCGTGCTTGATTACAAAATACTGTATCTTGCCGACGATAAAACAGTAAGAGCCATAAACTATAACCGTGATTTCAGCCGTAATGTTGATGCTAAAATTGATGGCGATGTGGTGTGTTATGTAAACGGTGATGTAACACATATTGAGCCAAAGGTAAGTAATTCACGAAAGCTTAATGTAAAGGATGTTGTATCGCTTAAGGTTAAATTAATTAAGCAAAACACAGTTTCGGCAGTAACCGGCTATGACGGTGATGAATATCCTGTGAAAATGCAAAAAACAAACAGCTTCAGCCTAAATGTATGTAAGGATGCAAAAATTAAAGTTGAGGATGTATTGGACCTTAATTTGCTTACAAACGGAGCTGACGAAATATTAAAAGTATGCTTTATGGTTAAGGATACCGAGCTTAAATCGGTAGCAAATAAGGCAGTTGCAAGAGGTACTGTTAAAATTGATGCACTTTATACTTATGAAAACGAGATAATGTCTTTCGAGTACGAAATACCGTTCAGTGAGATTATAGAAGCAGAAGGTCTTGAGCCTGATATGTACTCAAACGGTGAGCTTAAGGTTATAGATTCTTCATACGATATTGCAGAAGACGGAAATATGAATGTAAGTGTTGATGTTAATGTAAACATCAGGGCATATATTGAAAATTCCTATGAAACTGTTGCCGATACATACAGTCCCGATTATGAACTCGAACTTCCTCGCTTTAATGCAACAGTAAGCGAAATGATAGATGTAAATTCTGTGCAAACAGTTGTTAAGGATAGCTTTATAACCGAAAATGAAATAGAAAAAGTTTATTTTGTAAGCGGTAAGCCTTATGCGGAATCTGTTAAAATCTCCGGAAATAAAGCAGAAATAAGCGGATATATTGATGCATCGGTTATGTACAAAGCATCGGAAAATTCAAAGGATGCAACTGTAAACTGCGAGCAAAAGCAAATACCGTTTACATCGCAAGTCCAGTTATCCCGTAACTGTGACGACGGTATTTGTGAATACAGCGTATCATCTGATGGAGAAACCTACACATTAAGCGGTGAAAATTCCTGCGATTTGCGCTTTGTTGTAAGGTGCGAGGCAAGGGTTATAAAGAATAATTCAGTAAGTCTTATAACGGATGTAATTTTCGATGAAAATAAAAAAATAGATAAATCAAATCAGGCTGGTATAATAGTATATTTTGTACAGCAGGGTGATACACTCTGGGATGTGGCAAAGCACTATAATACAACCGATAAGCAGATAATAGAGGTTAATAATCTGATAAAGGAATATAAGCCTGAGGTAGGGGATAGACTGGTAATACCAAAATCGGTATAACAAAAAGGAAGCTTAGGGAGTGTAAACGGCTTCTTGGGTATTGCTCTTACATACAACGCATTAATTAAATTTAGATGTCATCCTGAGCGCAGTCGAAGGATC